>NZ_JBNNUX010000030.1:0-52688 GCF_050280145.1 Lysinibacillus sp. NPDC093688 | reverse complement strand
TTCATTCCGCTCCGACATCTTTTTTCTCATTATAAACAAAAGTACCCTATAGGATAGACTTTTTTCAAAGTGTCTATCTTATAGGGTACAGTTTACAAAACGATAGCTTTCTTTTATTTATAATGATTGTTTTTTATAAAAAGTTTTACCATTGTTATATACAAATGTTGATAGAACAGTATTTCCTTGATTTTGACACGCTCAAAACGGAGCGACTTTATTTTAAACAGTACAGCTTTTTTATATAGACAGCAGTAAGTGATTTTGTAACTTTAATGGACTAGTGGCGCAGGGTTCTCTGAAGAATTATATGAGTACTTTAATACCTCTAATTAAATGTAGAGTGTAGTTTTTACTAGATTTCCTTTTCTTTCTTATTAGTATCACCACTAATATCAAACTTAATTTAGAAAGTAATAGATTATTTTCTGATTTTTATCAATTTTTGTTCATTTTATGACAAAACTTGATTTTGAAACATTTATAGCTAATGGTATGCTATTGATACCCGGGTAAAAGTAAGAGCAGAACTAAATAAATTAAGTGGTATCTTTGACAACGATACACTGTAACCAGTATCACTAATGGTATTATCGCTACAGTAATCACAATACCTTTAAAAGCTAAATTTGCGCTACCTATTGGTATAGGAGCTCCAGTATTAAGTGCATTTGCAGGTAATAAAAAAGCTAAAATTGTAACAGATGCACTAAAAACAAAACTAGTAAAGGTTCTTTTAACGTAAAAGTTACTTATGTATTTACACTTCCATTAAAATCTATATATGTATATGTATATGTATATGTATTTCAGAAATGGTAATTGGGCTTTATTTGATAGTTTTTTCTATGCCTTATTGTTTGTATCGTTTTATGCTTTCGCAACTTGGGCTTGGGATAGTAAAAAGTATGAAAAGAAATAGCAAGTGATTTAAGCCTCCGATGTTATCTAATATAAGTACATATCCATCTTTTGACTACCAAATCAAACATGCAAAAGGCGATGCTTTTATCCAAGCATCGCCCTCGTAAATAAATCTATTTCGTTTCCATTACTGCATAGTAATTATTTTCATTATCCGCAAAATTAAATACCTTACCTGAAGGCATATTTACAATTTCTCCGACAGTAACGTTTTTGTTTAATAAGTCGTTATATAATTTATCGAAATCTTTTGAGGAAAACATTAAAGAAGGTGCACCAAGATTTAACTCGGGTGACATTTTCGCAATTAATTCCTTATTATGGAGAATAATACTTGTCTCAGCTTCTTTAGTTGGAGCGAGCTCAATCCATCTCATTCCTTGACCGTTATCTTCCTCTGAAATTACACTAAATCCTACTTTATCTGTCCAAAACTCTTTTGCTTCATCTTGGTTATTTACGTACAACATAATTTGACCGACTTTATTAATCATTGAATTTTACACTCCTCAAAAAAGGTATTACTAGCTCATTAAACTTTACTTACTTTTACTATTACTTCAGTGACTCCACAAACTCACTTAAACGATCCCAAGTTTCTGTGATGCCTTGTAGCATGCCCATATCCATAACTGTCTTTAGTGCCTCTGCAGACACATATTCTGCGCGGCTTATCAGTTTAGTCTTTCCATCTACATCGATGAATTCCAATGTAATCTCGGTCGATGGCATAGAGTCATTCGAATTTCCTTCAGCATCCGAAAAGAAATCGGTATAGCTGATTCTCTCCGGCTCCATAATCTCCTTATAAATCCCTTTTCCCCATGCTTCCATACCAAAAAATTCACCTAGGTTTTGATCGACGCACTTCATACAGTAGTGCCAAACGCCTCCCGGACGGAAATCAACAGTACAGACAGGGATTTCCCATCCTTTTGGCCCCCACCAGCGTTTCAGATGCTCCGGTTCTTTAAACATCTTAAATACTAAATCGCGTGGTGCATCAAAAACGCGCTCTAGTATAAGTACACGATCGTTTTCTACTCTCGATACCATTGCATTGTTTGACATTATAATTCCTCCTTGATCAAGAAATGATTTATTTATCTTTGTTCTGCAATTCCTTTAAATAGGCATCTAAATGATCAAATCTTTCTTGCATTACACTTTGGAAGGACTGTATCCAAGAATTCAGCGCTTGGAATGGCTCGGGCCGGAGCTTGTAGATTCGACGGTTACCTTCAGCCTGCATTTCGACAATCCCGTTGTCGCTCAGTACTTTTAGATGCTTTGAAGTTTGAGGTTGCCTCAATCCTAGTTGGTCGGCAATCTCACCCACGGTTAGAGGACCCTGGCGAAGGAGTTCGACGATATTCATACGATTTGGTTCAGACAAAGCGCTCAACGTCGTTATGTTTACGCCTGGAATTTTCCCTGACATGTCACTCACCTCGTAAAATGATGGTGCCGGTAAAAAACTTCTACAACAGCACAGGTATTATTATTCCTGATAACCGCAATATACCCTATCAGGAATATTCCTGTCAAGGAATGTTGTATGCATATATTTTATGAAAGTGAACTCGGCTAAAAATGACGTGTGATACCTTAAATTAAAATATTATATTTAATTTTCGAATGTGAATAAATGGATGTACAAAAACATAGTGGTTGTTATTCTACGTGAAGTTTTTTAGTCTATATTCTTTGAACCAAGATGAAGTGATCCTAAGTATTCCATTCTGGTGATGTAGTATCGTCGACTTCATTAGATTCAACCTTAACAGTTGGTACAGTAGAGCCAGCTAGAATGATTAAAGTATGCAAATGTAGATGGTGTGTTTTTTTTATAAACTACATCTTCGTTTGTTATAATAAAAGTATATTTTACTAAAGATGGGGTTCAATTGAAATTCCTTGATGTGATGACTGCAATTATTTTAGGTTTTTTTACAGGAGTTTTACTTAGTGATGGTGGAATAAAACTTCATGAAAGTGGAATCCATATTTTATTAGGTTGCATTTTTTGGATGTTAACTTTTATTTATTTGCGTATGCCTTTTTCAAAACCTTCTAGAGAATATAAAGAGAAATAGGATACTTCTTTCTTCTTTTTGAGGTAAAAGGCTGATTGGGGCGAAATAATAATACTTAAATGTTGCAAATAAAAGGATTTTATCGGAGGAATTATAATGATAATTAGGAGTGCAAAAGTTCAAGATTGTCATTTATTAAGCAATTTAGCCTATCAGTCAAAAGCCTACTGGGGATATGTAGAAGATTTTCTGCAACAATGTAAAGATGATTTGACAATAACAAAAGAGTACATAGTAGAAAATCCAGTTTTCGTCATGGAGAGTGACAACAAAATCGTAGCATTTTATAGCTTTACTATTAATGAAATGAAATTAGATGCATTATTCATAGACCCTGATTATATCGGCAAAGGATTCGGGAGAATAATATGGGACCATTTATTGAATAAAGCAAAGGAGTTAGGAATAAGTGAGTTTACTCTTGATAGTGAGCCTAACGCAGAAGGTTTTTATTTAAAAATGGGAGCAAAGAAAATAGGCTCTACCCAATCTACTGTATTTCACGACCGCCATCTTCCTCTCATGAAAGTTAAAGTGTTTTGAGTATTATTACATTTTTGGTACTAGTTAATTAACACTCGTAAGAAAATTCTTTAACATAAACCAAATACAATTAATAAAGCGTATTCGACCTTTCCGAATACGCTTCTATTTTCAAATGGCGAATAAATAAAAATTGCCGTATTATTTAATGTACCTTCGCCACTCTCAACTTCCTTTTGTGTAAATAATTAGAATAAAATAAAATGATCAATATTAGACCTACGATAAATGAAAAGTTCCCTATTTTCAGAAAAACTAAATTTGTATAATTGTCTAACGGAGTCAGTTGGAAAATAAAATATAGCGTCAAAGTGATTCCAACTAAAGAAACCAATAATATATTTTTATTTTTCCAATAACCAAATAGGGTTTTTATGAAATAGGTGAAAAAAATCCAAAGACTAAAAACTAGTAAAGCATGAGATATTCGATCAGCTAATTGTCCCGTCAGTACAGTTAAAAAAAGAATAGAAAACACGACTAACGAAATAAAAGGAGCAAAGACAATTAACATATCCATTCTTTTAATGGGTAAACGTAATTCTGAATCAGCCACCAATGAAAATGATGCTCTCTGTAAATACAAAAATAAACAAGCAATCATTATCAATCCTACATATAACATTATAATACCTTCCTTTTGCCATTTATCCTAATAAAGGAAAAAGGCTTTTCTTAAAAACATAGAATATTATACAAAAATACAGAACTTTTTACTACAATTTTTGCAACAATACCCTGTCATTTTCCTAATAGAACGCTGCTCTCTATTTTGCACTTTGCGTGGTGTAATTTCGTTGATACATATGCAATTAAAACTGATGAACTTAGTATTCGTTCATTTCGGCTGTTAGAAAAAACCCTTCACAGATGTGTGAAAGGCTTACTCTTAAAAAGCTATTTGAAAAATACCTAATGTTATGGTCATTGCAATATTTCACTCACAAAGGGGAAAACCCCCCCTCCCTTTTATTAGTGAACAGCATTTTTATTGATTAGCTTAACACTACCAAAAGCAATTACCAACGCAATTAAAGATATTACAAGTGGCGCAATAGAGCTTGTATTTCCAAACACCACTTGCGATGGTAAAGTCGAAGCCACTTCCCATTGGTTACTACTAGGCGTATAAAACATTGTTAATAGCATACCTGATAGCACTTGCAGAACTAAAAATGCTACCGCGAAAAACCCTGAAAATAATAGGTATTTTTTCAAGTAAACCCCTCCCCCTCTTTATTAATACTACGGCTTGCGTTTAAATAAGTTTCACATAATCCTATAGAAATTATTCTGTATTGTTATTCTTGCGCTTTAGCTTCAAAAACGTATCGTCCTTTTTTACGTTACAATTTACACATATTACATAATGAGGTGATTTCATGGAAAATAACAAATTGATTTGTAAGGCTTGTGGTAATGATTCATTTTCCGAAGGTAGACTTGATGGTCATGCTGCTTTAAAACCAGTTGATAAAATTTTTTCTAATGGTTCTTCACTTATTTTTACTCTGTGTCAAAATTGCGGAGAAGTAGCTTCAATTAAGGCTGAAAAACCTCATAAGTTCACTAGTTCTAAATAGTTTTGTTCAGGGTCACTTGATAGTGATCCTTTTAATGTGCTCCGCTTCATTTTGAACGTAATACCTTCTTTGTAAACGTTCATCCCTTTTTCATATGTATCGTATATCAAACTTCTTCCTCTACTCTTTAACCCTTATCTAAAGCATGAGTAAGTTCATTTTGCCAATGTTTCCCGCCATAAACGACAAAGTTAGTTTCATTTTCATCTCGTTCAAAAATACGGATTCTTTGCGATATGAATAGATTTAAACCTAGTTCAGTTCGATCTATTTCATTTAAATTCAATTCCCAATATAAATTAGGATTTAGATTGATAGCATGCGCACAAAAAATTAATCGTTGATTTGTTAATAAAAGCCGTCCACCATCTGAACGAGTTACACTGTAAAACATATTCGCAAAGCCTGAGCGAATCGGACATTCATTTTCACGCATTTCAATTCCGTGAACAAAGATTTTTTTATATTTGGGTTTGAATTCATCCATAAATTCATCCAAATTATAAGTGATTTGTTTTGCCTTTGATGTAATAATAAAACTACCACAATATGCGCAACTAGTTTCTTTTGGATCCAATACTGCAGCACAGTTGGGACAATTTAATGACTTTGCCATTGATTCTCTCTCCTCTATATCATCTTTCATCTTCTCAATTTAATTACCAAATACTCGATCTATCTTATCGTTTAACCTTTAAACCTAGCAATTCAGCAAAGCCAATTGCTTGTTCAGTGGAAATCACACAGCCACTTAAATTTTTTATCGTTACATTTAATCGTTCAAATGTGCATGTGCTGATATCTACATTATTTAGAGGCGTATCGCTAAAATCAACTTCATCAATATTACAGTGTTCAAATTTCACTTTTTAAAATTGGCAGTCGTAAAAGCTTGTCCCACGTAATGATGACTGATCGAAACAAACTTGTTTAAATCTTGCTACGCCAAAGTTACATAAATTCTTTATAAAACCTTCAAAAGAAACGTTTCCTAAATGGGCCTCTGAGAAATCAACACCTAACAGTTTACAGTTTTTAAATGTAACTCGATGGATAATACCTTCGTTAAATGTTGAGTTAGATAAGTCGCAGTTTTCAAAGATTACATCCGTCATATCAATTTTATTGAAATTCGAGTGAATCAGAGATACTTTTTGAAACAAAACTTTAGATACAATTAAACCGTCATTACTATCATTCTCTCTACTTGTATTCGTAATCAATAGATTCGATAGATAAGGTTCTTCATCATAAAGAACGTCTTCTAAAGTTCCTTCAGTCAAACCATTTGGAATAAGCGGGCGTTCAATTTTAAATTTTGTCGTCATTCTATTTATCCTTTCTCATTTTAATGCACAACATATTTATCCATTCAATCAAAACCAAACATCCAATCTTACTCTATTATAGTTTATATATCTTGGATTTTTCCCCTTTATATGTATATAAAAATCAAAATACCACAATCCAAAGATTGTGGTAGAAAATAAAATGAGTTCTTCCTTATTATTTATTACGTCTTGAGGAAGTGTTTTCGTTTTGTTGTTTTTCATGTTTAGCATTGTTCATTTGCTCTTTAGTTTGATCATTTTCTTCACGCACATCTAAATCGTCAGGGCTTAAATCTGCTCCAAATTCTACTTGTTCTTCTTCACTTTTATTTTGCTTTTTGTTTGTCAAAAATATCACCTCCGATATATAAATTATCCATTTTGGATCAAATTATACTTGTAGGCATGAAAGCTAAATGTTAAGATAGTTCTTCAGTTTTGGTATCATTTAGGAAGTACCAATTTAAAAGGAGAAATAATTTATGGCTGAAAAATATGTGCACCACATTTGCATACAAACGAATACATACGCTGAATCTTTAAATTTTTACACAGAAGTAGTAGGTTTTGAACTAGTACAAGAGTCACCGAATTTCCACAATAGACATTTTAATACTTGGTTGAAGCTTGGAGCATT
The DNA here is from genome assembly GCF_050280145.1 of Lysinibacillus sp. NPDC093688. Lineage (NCBI taxonomy): Bacteria > Bacillati > Bacillota > Bacilli > Caryophanales > Bacillaceae > Lysinibacillus > Lysinibacillus sp. NPDC093688. The sequence goes on along the minus strand of NZ_JBNNUX010000030.1, from coordinate 45,574 downwards.
TTATATTGAACTCCAAACTGGGAAATGTGATGAAGACCTTGAAGCATGCAATTCAAATGCTCAAGGCATCGTACATTTCTGTTTATGGGTTGATAATTTAAATCAAGAAGTAGAACGATTAAAGGAAATAGACGTTCATTTTATTCGTAAAAATGGTGAAATTATTTATAAAGTTGAAAATGGTCAGCTTTGTAAGTTAAAAGCACCTGAAGGAACCATTATAGAACTTCGCGATAATAAGGGAATATAAAAGAATCAAGGATTTTTCTTCATCCCTCTTCTCTAAAAACGCCTGGTCTCATTTTAAAGAAGTCCCGGTCTTTTGTTCAAATAGCTAAATGTAGCTATCCTAAGTTTTTCACTACTTATAATCCTCCAATTTTTTGTCCAAACTATAAACAATACCTCTTTACTCCACAAAATTACACAACAATTTCTAAAAGTAGGGATTAAAAAATGAAAAAAAAAATTACGTTAATAGTAAGCTTATTAGCTGTACTATTGCTTTCAGGCTGTTGGGATGTTACTGAACCACAGAGAATGTACTATGTGGACGGAATTGGTATCGATTATAAAGATGGTCAATATGAAATATATCTGCAAATTGTCAATTTTGCGAATGTAGCTAAATCGGAAGGACCTACTCCTCAAGCTGCACCTGCTGAGATTGGCTTTGCTAAAGGTAAAACGATGGAAGAAGCCTTTTTTAAATTATATCGCTCTATCGACCAAAAAGTATTCTGGGGACATATGACTTTTCTCCTGTTCTCAGAGGATGCCTTAAAAGATGAGAATGCAATTCCTGTTATTGACAGCTTTTTACGTCATCGAGAAACGAGATATCAAATATTAACTTATTGTACAAAGGAACCTATTAAAGATATTCTTTTAGTCACACCGGTATTAAATAAAGCACTAACTTCTTCAAAACTAAGCAATCCAATGCATACAAAAGAGTTACAAACTTATATAGAGCCCGTTGACTTACGGAAACTAATTATCCAATTAAATGAGCCGAGTCATGAAGTGAATATTCCATTAGTTAGAATCAACAAAAACTGGGAGACGACTAATGAGCCAACAATGGAAACTGCATTTTCAGGTTTCGGGGTAGTTTCAAAGGATGGTTTTAAAGGTTATCTAGATGATGGGAATGCAAGAGGTATCCAATGGATGTTTACTAAAAAAACTCGAGGAGACGTAACCTTTAGATTGGACAATAAAGAAAAAGAATACTTAACAGTAGATTTAGAAAAGTTAAGTACGGAATATAAAACAATTGTAAAAAATAATGAAGTAACATTTGAAGTCAATATAAAATTAAATGCAATCATCAATGGTTTCAAAGGAAAGGTAGACACTGATGAAATTAGAAAAGGAATTATTAGAGCGGTAAAAACAGATATAAAAAAAACATATGAAGAGGGCTTAAAATTAAATGTTGATGTTTTCCGTTTATCAGAGCAGCTATATCGAAAAGACGTGAAAATGTGGAAAAAAATACAGAAGGATGGCAAGATACCTTTAACAGAAGATACAATAAGTAAATTAAAGGTTACCGTAAATAAAGTGAATCCTGGTCGAAAAACTTTTGCTGAAACAATCCAAGAATAGCTATTTAAAACACAACTGTATCAACGATCCAACGTTTTATTCAATTCACTGAAATAAATTCTTATTAAAACTTTGATTTATCGTACGATGTGTTATAATTGCTGTTGATGGCTAAGCCATTATCAGGGCAAGACCAATTCTGTGCTGTAGCGTTGCCATACGCTACAGCTTTTTATATTGTTAAGCAAATTAATTGACCAAGAAAACTATGCATGCCTTAAATTATTATGCAGATGATTAGCCTATACGAATATTATGTGCTGCCCTCTAAATTTCTGTAAAAAAGCAACACCATATTAAATCAACAGAACTATCGATTACTTATATTCCCTTTTTAAAATGGAAAAATTAATTAAATCCACATACTTTCCTTTTTCAAATTCATGCTCTCTTAATATACCTTCTTGATTAAAATTTAATTTTCCCAATAATCTAATGGATGATTTATTTTCAGGATCTACTTTTGCTTCTATTTTATTAATGTTCATCTTTGTAAAAGCAAAATGAATGATCGTACTTAAAGTTTCTTTCATTACGCCCTTCCTCCAGTAAGAAGGAATTAAATCATAACCAATCTCTATACGATTATGAGCTTTTTCATAATTTAAAAAACCACATGTTCCGATTACTTTTTTGGTTATAGGTTCCTCTATAAGCCATCGTAAGCCACTCTGATCTTCGAAAATTTTTTCATACCAAATCATTTCATTTTTTGAATCCTCCACTGAGTTAAAAGGTTCCAATGGTATGTATTTCACAACACTTTCATCTGAATAAAGCGCCAATAGATCAAAACAATCACTTTCCTGTGCTTGTCGTAATATAAAACGGTCCGTTGCTAATACGGGAAAATCCGTAAAGTTGAAATGTGCACTCATAAGTATGCCCCTTTGCATATAGTAAACTTCCATTTTATAATACCATATTATGTAATATCAAGTATTCATTGATATATCAGAGGACCTGCTCAAAACGACCTTTGCTTTCCAGCTTAAACGGATGTCATTCAAAAATCCTTTGACTAACACAACAAAACTCTCCTTTTGGTGAACCCTAAATATAGCCATGATGGCCCCCTTTTTTCTTTGAGTTAAGTAAAAAAATTAAATTCCTCTCTCATTTATATACAGATTTTTCACAAAATAAGGGGCAAACATTTTGATTAAAACTACTTTAGAAAGCAAAAAAATAGGACACACTACAATCGCATGTCCTGTTTTTTTACTTTTTATGGTCTGTCAACGTTTTATTTATATAATTCTTTATACACGATTACTTTTAGTGCCATCATTTCTTCGTCTGTTAATTTACCTTCCATCTCTTGAATGACCTGTTCTTTCGTCATTGAACCATTTTGTACTTTTATTCTTATATTATTAAGCTCCGAAATACCAACTTTTTGAATGATTACTTTTGTCGCTTCTTCTTTTGTTGTAAACGGCAACTTGCTGCTATCTGCAGTTTTAGCCTCTTCCATATATGATTTTAATTGAGGGTCGCGTTCGATCGTATTTTTAATTTCATCCATTTGTCCACTTTCCTCTAATTCTGATGAAATTGTATCAGCGACTTTTTCAGATGCGTACTTCACGCCAAAATGATAAACCCCATAACCAATAGCACCTAGGACAATGACAATAACCAGAAGGAACTTAATGAATCTCATATTCTCACACTCCTTAATTCTAAACTTAATCATACTATATAGTGTGGAGAGATGAGAAATGATAACCTTGCGAACAAGCCGTTTTTCAATATTATTGGATCTTCACCAATTTGTGTGGTTGATTTCCGTTCCGACCGGGCGCTTTCCTGGGGGCGTCCGATGAGCCGCTTCACTCGCGATGCTCGCTGCAGGGTCTCGGGCCAACACGACGTTGGTCACGAAGGCGTTATCACAGGATGTGATGCTCTTAGCCTTCGTTCCCCTATCGCTAATCCCCAAGGAGTCGCCCTGTCTCCTCTCCAATCCTTATTCACAAAGTAAATGTTTTAATAAATGTTATCCACAAATTTTGGTGATGAGCCCTATCATTCCTCAATCAAAATGATTGCGCATGTTCAAGAATAATAGTTACTCGTTTGGTTTTATCGATTGATATTCTCCTACTCTTTTTTGTACACAATGATCGTTTCTACTAAAGAGAATATTAAAAGGGTTAAGTTCAACACGATTACCGAACTCAACCCTAACAAACAATTTTATTTTTTAGTTCACTTCATTTGAAAAGTTTTCAGTTAACCTTAATCTAATATTTCTTTAAATTCTTGTCCCTTTTGGACGTATGTGTCAATTGATAACTGGATTAACTCGATGTCTTTGTCTTGCAGTTGGCGTACGACTTTTCCTGGTGAGCCAACAACTAGTGAACGTGGTGGTATTTTTGAGCCTTGTGTAATAAGTGTGTTTGCTCCAATAATACATTCTTCTCCAATTTCAGCATGATCTAAAATGACAGAACCCATACCAACAATCGAACGGCGACCAATTTTGCAACCATGTAAGACTACTTGGTGACCTACTGTTACTTCATCTTCTACAACTACCGGAGCTCCTTCATATAAATGAATGGTTGTATTATCTTGGATACTGCAACGTTTTCCGATAGTGATGCTATCTTCATCCCCGCGGAGGACGGCATTAAACCAAATAGACGATTGTTCACCAATCGTAACATCCCCAATAATATACGTACCTGGCGCCTGAAATACTGATTCATGAACATTTGGTTTTTTTAAAGCGTATGTAATCTCCATAAAAAATCACCCTTTCATTTATCTGAATATTTTGCTAGAATTTATTATAACATATTTTAAACGGGGGTGCTATTTTTGAATCAATTATGTTCTGTTTTAGCAATTCAATTTCCAATTATCCAAGGGGGAATGGGGAATATCAGCAATCCTAAGCTTGTGGCAGCTGTATCGAATGCAGGTGGCTTAGGAACAATTGGCTGTGGGACAATGACACCAGAAGAAGTCGAGGAACACATTGTAGCAACGAAGCTACTAACTCAAAAACCGTTTGCCCTCAATGTACCGATCAATGTCAATCCTTATACAAAAGAATTATTGCAATTGGCTATTACACATAAAGTACCGGTCGTTTCATTATCGGCAGGTAATCCAACATTATTTATAGAGAAATTGCATGCTCATAACATTCGAGTGATTGCTGTTGTTGCCTCTGTTAAACATGCTATTAAGGCCGAGCAAGGCGGCGCAGATGTGATTGTTGCAGAAGGTTATGAAGCTGCAGGAATTAATTCCAATTTAGAATTGACAACCTTTACGCTAATTCCTCAAGTAGTCGATGCGGTTTCTGTACCTGTTGTAGCGGCAGGTGGTGTTGGTGATGGACGTGGATTAGCAGCAGCGTTAATGCTTGGAGCTGACGGTGTACAGATGGGAACACGCTTTATTGCTACACAGGAAATGCCAGTGCATACTACCTATAAACAAAGGCTACTTGATGCAACCGATGTGGAAACGGTCATTTTAGGACGTTCTGTTGGACAGGTGCGCCGCGTGTTAAGTTCACCTTACGCCTCTTCACTTCTTGCTGATGAAGCAAAAGGTATAACGCTTTCAGACTATCAAGAACGTACATCCGAAATATTCCATGTTAAAGGAGCTATTGAAGGTAATGAGCAAAGTGGTTTTATGAACAGCGGCCAAATCGCAGGGATGATTCAAGATTTACCGACTGTTGCTACTCTTCTCGAGACTATGATGGATGATGCACAGCAATGTCTAAATCGGACATTACTGAATAATTTCAAAGGCTTAGTTAGGGGTGTTCAATCATGACGACGATGATCGATTTAAAGCGAGTGATTAATGGGGAAATTGAGCCACCCGCATGTGACAAAACATTAGGAATCCAAGTAACGTCGGCTGTTGCAGGTAAAGCCATTTGCTCTTGGAACGTCGATGAACGCTTTTTAAATGGTCATCAAGTCGTAATGGGAGGATTTATTACTTCTGCAGCAGATATTACGATGGCCTATTCGATGGCTTCAATATTAGAAACAAATCAAGGATTCGCTTCGATTAATTTGCAAACAACATTTCTACGACCACTTTACATCGGAACGGCCTTAATTGAATCAACAATAGTCAAAAAAGGACGAAAAACATGCTATGTAGAGGCATCTATCTCCCAAAATGGACAGCAAGTCGCTAAAATAACATCTTCTGTCATGGTCCTTTAAACGAAAAAAAGCTTATCCATATAATGGACAAGCTTTTTCTGTTTTTAATTATCTGCATGGAATATTTCTTCAAAAAAACGACATGATGGACCTTCCAATAAATTATAATATTCTTGGAATAATAGCGCAGCATGATTTCCACTCCACATAGGCGGTAATAATTCTTGTGGTAGTCCTGGATCATTAAATAAGAATTTACGATATTCATGAACAAGATTTGTACGCTCTACAAAACATTCCGCATCTGACATTTCTTTTCTTGAGATTGCACTTTGATGAATAATAAATTGCTTACTATATTGATCCATAAACATCTCATAAAGCGCCTCAATTTCAGCCAACGACCAGCTTTTTTCTATCAGTGCTTCATGATCATGAGGGCCGATATATTCCGCCGTAAAAAAGTCTACATGATTAGCAATATCATATTTTTGAATAAGGAGTTTAACCTCTTCTTCTAAATTATTTGGTGATATCCAACAGCCATTCGAAAAGGAGCCAAATCCACTCCATAAGAGCTCTTTACGCAATTCATCTCGAATTTGACGCTTATCTTCCGGAATAGAGTACATCAAAAGTCTCCATTTTCCATCCCACTTCGTCGGTTTTAATTTAAAAATACGATTTGCTGCCTCTTGCATTCGTATTTCGCCGCGTTTTGTTAAAAAATAATAACTACGATTCCCTCGTTTTTCTGATTGTAGCCATCCTTGTTTGACCATTCTAGATACAGATACGCGTACATTTTGCTCTGTGTGACCGAATTCTTTTAATAAACGAATCAAACTACCGATCCAAATTTTTGAACCGTAATGCCTAATATAATCGCCATAGAGCGTAAAAATCATAGACTGTGTATTTGCGCCCATTCTCTCCCTCTACTTTCTTACTCATTTTCCTTGAAATGCAGGTTGCCGTTTCTCACTAAATGCTTGTAAAGCTTCTAGACGATCTTCTGTCGGAATGACTAATTCGTATGCCTTCGATTCGATCGCGAGACCCGTTTGTAGATCCGTATTCATTCCTTGACTAATGGCGTATTTTGCTTGACGAACAGCGACAGGGCCATTACGCATAATCCGCCTTGCGAGTGATTCACATTCATCTAACAATGCCTCACGAGGGACTGCTTTTAAAATAATGCCTAATGCCGCAGCCTCAATAGATGTAATTTTCGCTGCTGTTAAAATCAATTCTTTCGCTTTCATTTCACCGATTAACCTTGGTAATCTTTGCGTACCACCTGCACCGGGAATTATTGCCCAACTTGTTTCAGTTAGTCCGAGTAGTGCCTCGTTAACTGCAATCGCAAAATCACATGCTAATAACCATTCAAATCCACCGCCAAGTGCATGCCCATTAACTGCTGCAATTGTTGGTTGTGGTAAATTTGCTATACTATTAAACACATCTTGAATTGCGCGTACGTTGCGACGTACTTCTTGCGTTGTTAATGTTTTTCGTTCTTTTAAATCCGCACCCGCACTAAATGCCTTTTCGCCCGCACCTGTAAAAATTACAGCGCGGACATTCTCAGCTATATGTAATTCGTCTACTACTTGTTGCAGTTGAAATAAAGTATCATAGTCGAAACAATTTAGCACCTCTGGACGATTTATTGTTACATAAGCAATATAATTTTCTATTCTAAATGAAATACTTTTCATTTGCAAACTCTCCTTTTCTATTCGATTGTTTCCAAAAAAACGGCACATTAATTGTGCCGTTTCGTATTGTTGAAAAACTTTTATGTTAATGAGATTAAAGTGTCCAATTAAAAGAAAGTATGACTTTTTTGCAACACGAAGGGGGTGATTTCCGTTCCGGCTGGGCGCTTTCCTAGGGGCGTCGGGGCAACAGGATGTTGGTCACGAAGGCGTTATCACAGGACGTGATGCTTTTAGCCTTCGTTCCCCTCCCGCTTCACTCGCGTTGCTCGCTCCAGGGTCTCGGGCCAACACGATGTTGGTCACGAAGGCGTTATCACAGGATGTGATGGTTTTAGCCTTCGTTCCCCTATCGCTGATCCCCAAGGAGTCACCCAGCCTCCACTCCAATCACCCAAATCACCTATCATGTATATTCTGGCATGCCATTTTAATATATAAAAACGAATATGCAGCAACAGATGTTTTCTGCGCGAAAGCGAAGCGTCAGCAACAAAGTGGGTAGCCCGTAGCGGAAATCAGCCTCTTCGAATTAATCAGAATGTATAAAAATGGTTAATCAATACACCTGTTTAATTATGATTCGATATTTTCAATAATCGTTGCAATCCCTTGCCCAACACCGATGCACATGGAAGCAAGGCCGTATTGTACGTTTTGTTTTTTCATTTCGTAAAGTAATGTGGTCACTATTCGGGCACCGCTTGCACCTAGTGGATGACCAAATGCTATAGCGCCTCCGTTGACATTAACTTGTGCTGGATTTAGTTCAAGCTGCTTCATGGATTCTATTGCTTGGGAAGCAAATGCTTCATTAATTTCATATAAACCAATGTCGTTTGTTGTTAGGCCAGCACGTTGTAATGCTTTTTTCGAAGAATAGATAGGGCCTAATCCCATAACAGAAGGTTCTAATCCCGCTACAGCACCTGTTACATATCGTGCTAATGGTGTTATACCTAACTCTTTTGCTTTTTCTGCACTCATTAATAATAAGGCTGAGGCACCATCATTCACACCAGAAGCATTACCGGCTGTCACAGTCCCATTTTCAAAAATAGGTCGTAGTTTGGCAAGCGCTTCAACTGTTGTATCCGGGCGTGGATGTTCATCTGTATCTACGATGATTTCATTTCCTTTTTTATCTTTCACATATACAGGTACAATTTCTTCTGCGAAACGGTTTGAGGCAATCGCTTTTTTCGCACGTTGTTGGCTTTCAAATGCAAACGCATCTTGTTCCTCGCGACTTATATTAAAACGCTTCGCTACGTTTTCAGCAGTTTGGGGCATTGTTTCCGCTCCATACATGCTTTGCAATTTGGGGTTCGTAAAACGCCAGCCGATCGTTGTATCAAACATTTTTTGATCGCCCCTCGGATAATCTACTTCTGGTTTACCCATTACAAACGGTGCGCGTGTCATACTTTCCGTACCACCTGCTATAAAAATATCGCCCTCACCGCTTTTAATAGCACGTGCTGCGAAATGTATAGCATCCATGCCTGAACCACAAAGACGATTTATAGTAGTTCCCCCGACCTCAATCGGTAGCTCAGCAAGTAACGCAGCCATACGAGCGACGTTTCGATTATCCTCTCCCGCTTGGTTGGCATTTCCGAAAATAATATCCTCAATTTGTTTGACTGGAACCTTTGGGTTACGTTCTATAAGCGCCTTTATGACAGTGGCAGCTAAATCATCCGGCCGAACGGTTTTTAATGCACCTTTATAACGACCAATTGGTGTACGAACAGCATCTATGATCACGACTTCAGTCATTTTTTCACCACCTCTTTTTGCTCGCTATAGTCATAAACCCCTTTCCCGCTCTTTCGTCCTAAACGTCCAGCTTGTACATATTGTTCAAGCAGTGGTGCTGGGCGATATTTTTCACCGAGCTTTTCATGTAAATAACGTAAATTATTTAATCGTGCATCGAGACCCACTAAATCAACTAATTCGAAAGGTCCCATCGGATAATTCAAGCCCAGTTTAATCGCTTTATCGATGTCTTCAGGACTACCTAAGCCTTCCTGTAACATATAAAATGCTTCATTCCCTACGAGCGCACTAATACGGCTTGTAACGAAACCTGGAAATTCATTGATAACGACCGTTTGTTTGCCCATTTGTTCGGCAATTTCACAAATAGCTCGGACTGTCTCATCACTCGTTTCCAAACCTCTAATAATTTCAACAAGTTCCATTTTATGCACAGGATTAAAAAAGTGCATCGCAATGGTTTGTTCAGGTCGTTTTGCATAGGAAGCAATTTCTGTTGGACTCATTGTTGAAGTATTAGTTGCAAATAAACAATGAGGCGGGGCAAACTGTTCCATTTGCTCAAAGACAGCTCGTTTAATGTCACCTTTTTCAGGTACTGCTTCAATGATTAGGTCTGCATTATTTGCGATTGTTGCTAATTCTGTCGCATAAGTTAAACGTAACGTTGCTTGTTGTGCTGTTAATTTTCCGCGTACAACAGATTTTTCGAAAATGGATGTAATTTCATTTCGGGCATTTTGTAAAGACTGTTCGTTAATGTCTATAATGGCTGTTTCAAAGCCACTGACTGCACTTACGTAGGCAATGCCGCGTCCCATAACCCCGGATCCGATGACTATAACTTTTTTCATTAAAGAACCTCCTTATTATGAAAACCACATACGAAGAGTGAAGATATCTCATCGCATATGGTTTTTGTGGTGGTTAGACGCCTAGTGGATTTAGTGGGCGGCTACCATAATATGAAATGATACTTTTCGTCTCTGTATATAAATCTAATGTTTCGATACATAGTTCACGTCCGAAACCAGATTGCTTATATCCTCCAAATGGGGTACCTGGCATTGCGGAGAATGGACAATTGACCATAACGATTCCTGCTTGGATTTGATTGGCAACACGAGTGGCACGTGCCCCATCTTTAGACCAAACCGCTGAGCCTAAACCAAACTCTGAATCATTCGCTAGTCGAACGGCTTCTTTTTCATCGCTAAATGGCATCACAACCACTACTGGGCCAAATATTTCTTCACGAACAACTTTCATGGATTGAGTAACGTCTGTAATAATAGTTGGCTCATACCAGAAACCATTTTCAAAGCCCTCTACAGCCGCCACTTTGCCTCCTGTTAAAATTGTTGCGCCCTCTTCAACGGCAGATTTCACATAGCCATCGATCGTATCTAACTGGTCTTGGTCGATAATCGCTCCCATGTGAGTACCTTTATCAAATGGATCACCTAGTTTAATAGCTTTTGTTTTAGCAACAAATTTCTCTAAAAACTCATCGTAAATATCTTTGTGTACGTATAAGCGCGAACGTGCTTCACAAGATTGGCCCGAGTTATAGAAAATGCCGTATAGTGAGCCATCTACCGCCGCATCAATATCTGCATCTTCGAACACTAGATTTGGTGATTTCCCACCTAGCTCTAATGTAACGCGTTTTAATGTTTGAGAAGCTTTTTCCATAATTCCTTTGCCGATTGGTGTTGAACCTGTGAAGGCTACTTTATCAACTTGCTGATGTTCCACTAAATAATTCCCTACATCTTTCCCTGAACCAGGAATAATGTTGACAACCCCTGCTGGTACACCTGCCTCTAGGCAAATTTCACCTAACACGATCGCTGTTATAGGCGTTAAAGAAGCTGGTTTAACAATAACAGAACAACCAACAGCAATAGCCGGAGCAATTTTCCAAGCAGCCATCATGAGTGGATAATTCCAAGGAATAATTTGTGCACATACGCCGACAGGCTCTTTTTCTGTGTAATTATGAAATTGACCTGGCATATTATTTACTGCTCCACGATGGCCTACAATTGCACCTGCGTAGAATTCGAAATCTTCTATTGCTTGGTTCACTTGGCCTTGCGCAGTGCCAAGTGATTTCCCTGTATCCAGCATCTCAAGTTCTACGATTTCATTAAAGCGAGAGCGCATAATAGCAGCAATCTTATGGAGCACCTGTGCACGACGATTAACAGGATATTGCTTCCACTTTCCTTTATCAAATGCTTCACGAGCAGCTTGTACAGCGCGCTCAGCGTCCTCCTGTGAAGCTTTAGCAACAGTCGCTACTACTTCACCCGTCGCGGGATTAACCGTTTGGAAAGTCTCACCATTACTACTCTCTACCTTTTCACCATTAATAATTAAATGATAAAAATCGCGTTTCACTAATACTTTCTCTTGTACGTGTTGCGTCATTATCATACACTCCTTTTTATTGGCCATTAAATTGAGGCTGTCTTTTTTCTGCAAATGCTTTCATACCTTCTTGATGGTCATCCGTCGCTCCGGCGATACTTTGGCTTTGTGCTTCGTAAACAAGGAAGTCTTCGAACTTTAAGTGTTCTGCTGCCTTGATATTCCGTTTAATAAGGCCGATTGCTTTTGTTGGTAACTTGACAATCTGTTGCGCGAATGTATGGACCTCATCTTCAAATGTTTCATTGCTATAGACAGCAGTTGTTAAACCTAATTGTCTAGCTTCCTCTGATTTAATACGTTGACCGAGCACAGAAATTTCAAGTGCTTTAGCATCGCCAACTAATCGTTTCAAAAAGTATAAATTCCCTGAATCCGGAATTAGGCCTACATGAATAAAGGCATTCATAAAGAAGGAATTTTCCGACATTAATCGGAAGTCCGCAGCAAGCGCTAAACTAAAGCCAGCACCTGCAGCTGCACCATTTATAGCTGCGATAATCGGTTTTTCACAGTTATGTAACTGTTGAACCATCGGACCATAGTCATCTGTTAAAATATCACCAAGTTTTGTATCTTCACCAATAACTGAAAGATCTTGACCCGAACAAAATGCACGTCCTTCACCACGAATTACAATGCATCGTACATCATCATTTATAGATGCTTGTTTAACAGCAGTACGAATTTCATGATTCATTTGCGCAATGAATGCATTTAATGTTTCTGGACGATTTAATGAAATATAAGCTACGGATTCTTTTAGTTCGTATTGAATGGTTTCAAACATAATTATCTCCCCTTAAAGTTCGGTTGACGTTTTTCAACAAATGCTTGCATACCTTCTTTTTGATCTTCTGAAGAGAATAGTAAAGAGAAATTTTTCCGTTCAAACTGCATACCTTCATAAAGCGAGTAATCTACAGCTTTGTTGACAGCTTCTTTAATAAGACGTAAAGCAAAAGCAGGTTTTTGTGCAAACATCGTCGCCATTTTATGGGTTTCTTCTATTAAGATCTCTGGTTGCACAACCTTGTTGATGATGCCATATGTGAGCGCATCAGCAGCAGTAATCCTAGCTGCGCTCCAAATCCACTCTAATGCTTTTGTTCGTCCTACTAATTTTGTTAAGCGCTGTGTACCACCCGCACCAGGCATGACGCCAAGATTTATTTCTGGGAAGCTAAATTCTGTTCCCTCTGCCGCGATTAATACATCACAGCAAAGGGCTAATTCAAAGCCACCTCCGAAAACGAATCCTTTGACACTACCGATAATAGGCTTTTTAATCTGCCCTATACGATCCCAATCAGCGAACTGATTTAAAAGCTCTAATCGAACCGTGTTGTCTGCCGCCATTTCATCAATATCTGCACCGGATGAAAACGCTTTTCCATTTCCGGCTATTACGATGACCTTCACGTCTTCGTCACGATCAAACAATTCCATCGCCTGCACAATTTCACGTACCATGGCACGATTTAATGAATTGTATTGGCGAGGGCGGTTTAAGTAGATATAACCTATCCCACTGTCAATTGTTTCTTCAATAAATGTGAATGCTGTCATTACGCATCTTCACCGATTATTAATGTGACGATATCGCTCGCAAAGCTCATTAAATCTTTGCCCGACGCTTTCCCTTCCGGTGACCGTAGTCCAAGCTTTAAATCTTCTGCACTATCGTATGTCATTTCACACATTAAGTAGTACGGTGTTTCTGTGCCCATTGGAGTTGCATTAAATTTTGTCACTTTCATTTCTCGTAAGCCTGGGATTTTCGCAGTAATCGGAGTATGAACCTTTTCATAATGCTCATCAAATGCCACTTTATCAACAGGGTGTTTATATAACGCGATTAATTTTGCCATTTTAAAATACGCTCCTTAGTCTACATAGAAGTAGAAATTATTTTCATTGCTTCAAATGGATTTTTACAGCTTTTGCAATATAAAATACTACGACAAGCTGTTGGACCAAAAATATTTTCAAGCGTGACATACGTTGAACCACAATACGGGCAGTCTACATGCCAAGAGCCGTCTACTTGTAAAAAACGAGGCGGTGGAGCAATACCGAATTGCTTTAGTCCTTCTCGTCCCTTTTCTGTTACACGATCAGAAGTCCAGGTAGGATGATTTATAAACACGACACTCACTTCACGAACGTCTTCTAGTTGTTCGACTGCTTTTTTTATATTTTGTTGAATAATTGTCAACGCAGGACATCCTGAAAATGTTGGTAGCACTTCAATACGAATATGGCCATTATTTACTTGCACACGCTCAATCATGCCAAGGTCCATAATACTCACCGTATCAATTTCAGGGTCCTTCACTGTATCGAGTACCTCATAGATGTTCGCTTCGTGCAGACCCGTAGTTGTCATCGTTATCCCCCTTTTATCGCAATTGATCATTACCAGCTCGCCGTCAAATCAGATCGATACACCTCTGACATCGTTTCGATTGCCGATGTTAAATCGTCTGTATGTTGGCCATTGCGACCATTAATAATCGGTTTTGGCAATACAGGTATAGCGATTTCTACAGCTTTAAAAGTTGGTGTTACAATGGCCAACCAACGTTCTTTCACGGCCGCTTCTTGCTCAATTAACTCACATGATGTTATATGACTAGCTGCTTTGCCATATGACAATAAATCACCGGCATCTTTAATTACTTCTTGTAATGCTGCCATCAAGCGTGAACGTGATTCTTCTGTTGCTGTAAACAATTGTGTAAACCATGTTGTCCAGTGCATCTGATGATAATATAGTTCAGTACTAATTTTCACAGCTACTTCTCGGATAGGCACATAACTGCTAGCTTTTAGTGCATCCATCTTCGCTTTTTTCGCAGTTGTATAAATAAAATTACGTGCTACTGCGTATCCCCAGTCATAATTCGGCGCTTCTTTGTAGTAACCTTCTCCGTTCGGGCGTTCTACGAGTAGGCTGTTACAACGCTCTTCTCTTGGCCGAAGCTGTGCTAATGAATCTACAGCGCCTTCGCCAAGTTCTTCTAAAAGAGTGTAGTATAATTTTGCGTGCCCCATTGTATCTTGAGTAATGGACGAGAATGCTACATCTTCCTCAATATGCGGCGCCAGCCCAAGCCACTCAGAGCCACGATAAGAGAATAAGTAATCATCATCCGCTAATTGATAAAGTAATGTAATGATTGCCTTTTTATATTCAGGCGTTACTTCGTTATCCATCTTTCTTCCCTCCTCCGGCCCAAGATAGTATTTCTTTTTCATCCAGCATGACTTGTTCATAGTGGCGCCATTTTTTCTTTAA
The DNA here is from genome assembly GCF_050280145.1 of Lysinibacillus sp. NPDC093688. NCBI lineage: Bacteria > Bacillati > Bacillota > Bacilli > Caryophanales > Bacillaceae > Lysinibacillus > Lysinibacillus sp. NPDC093688. Next base: position 30,557 of record NZ_JBNNUX010000030.1, on the reverse strand, counting down.
ATAGCCGTAGCCTTTTGTTGTACGGTACTCTTTATTGTCTAGTCTTTGTAGCGCTTGTTTATTGTCTTGAGTAAGGCCGTGTATATGTTTGCGATTGACGACCCAAATGTCCACTACAGGCTCCCGACGCATAAAGTTTTCCTGTGCCATCACTAACGCCATTTCTCCATTTGGTGCTAAAAGGCTAAACTGATGTTGAAAATTTGATGTTGGTGTTCGTTTGCTAAATACTTCAAATTCCTGATAGAAAGATTGTTTTTCCACGATGATCCCTCCTCTCTATAGAGTTAATTTACTAGAGCTGATAACGCTTCTCGTACCCAAGCGTTATTTTCATAGGATGAACGACGAAGTGCTAAGCGTTCTTGTGAACAAGGACCTTCGTTGCGCTGGATTTTTTTGAAATTTTCCCAGTTTGGCTCTTGGTAAATCCATTTATTTTGCGCTTCATCAAAGTGCAAAGTTGGATCTGGCACAGTTAAGCCGATCGATTGAATACGAGGAATGTATTTAGATAAAAAGCTTTGTCGTAGCTCTTCATTCGTATTGACACGAATTTTATATTTGATGGTTACATCTTGTTTGCTGGTACCTGTTGTGTCTTTGGTCGCTGGGCCAAAGAAAAATAATAGTGATTCCCACCAACGATTTAACGCATCTTGGACAAGCTCACGCTGTTCAGTTGTACCTTCTACCAATGCCATAATAATGGCTTCACCGTGTTGTGCATGGAATACTTCTTCCGCACAAATACGTTGTAAAGCTCGCGCATAAGGCCCGTATGAAGCACCTAACATGTTGGTTTGAGATATAATGGCAGCGCCGTCAACAAGCCAGCCAATTAACCCGGCATCCCCCCACGATTTTGATTCCATATGGAATACGTTGTGGAACTTTAGACGTCCTTCGAATAAATCAATCATTAAATCGCCGCGATTTTTACCATATGGTTTAAGCAAATCCTCTGCTACGCGTAATAATAATTGACCATGCCCCATCTCATCTTGAACCTTTGCCATAATGCCTAGCTTTCGATATAAAGTTGGTGCTTTCGGAACCCATTCTTTCTCAGGAAGAGCACCCATAATTTCACTAATACCATGCATCGAAATTAATTTGATTAGTGCTAAGCGATATTCTTCTGGCATCCAATCATCTACTTCAATCTTTTCACCTGCAGCAATCCGCGCCTCGAATTGCTCTTGTAATTCTTGTTCAGATAATTGAGTAACAACACTCATACTAAAAGCCTCCTTATATAACCATATTCCGATAATCGTTACTATTATGTTATGTTTGAGGGCAAAAAAAATCACACTTCCAACAAGATCTTATTATCGTTTGCTACTTTAATTGATTCTGTTGGACATCCTTCCATCGCATCCTCTAAATCATCATATAAATCAATAGGAACTTCTTTACAACCTTTGTTGTTGTCTAAAATAACAAAGGCTAATCCTTCTTCATTATAGTCAAAAATATCCGGAGCCGATGCGCCACATGCCCCACAAGCAATACATGTATCTTGATCTACTCTAGTGAATTTCGGCATATACTCATTCCTTTCACCAACCTGTAACATTAGGTAAGTTGTTTCTTTTTTTCCTCCATTAGACTCGTACTATGCAACGGCTGCACTTTAGATGTTGGATCAATGTAGACTTTTGCGTTACTAATAGCAGTAGGTGCCTCTCCAAACCCACTAACAATTAACTTTACTTTCCCATCATATGTGCAAATATCACCTGCCGCATAAATACCTGGAATGTTCGTTTCCATACGTGAATTAACGATGATGGAGTTTTTGTAAATTTCTAAGCCCCAATCTTTAATGGCACCTAAAGAGGAAACAAAACCAAAGTTCACGATAATATCATCGACTCCATAGATTGGTTGTTGCGTTTCGTCTTTTGCATGCTTTAATTTAACATGTGTAATGCAATCTTCCCCTATAAGTTCTTCAGGTATATAAGGTGTGATCACCTCAACAGATGATTGCATTAAGTTTTCTACGCTATGTTCATGTGCACGGAATTTATCACGTCTATGGACAATAGAGACTTTTTTAGCAATTGGTTCTAGCATCATCGCCCAATCGACCGCTGAATCACCACCACCGAAAACCATCACATTTCGATCTTTAAATGTATTGAGATCCTGAATGAAATAATGTAAATTACGTTGTGCATACTTTTCTTCCCCATCTAATTCAAGCGTACGAACTTTAAATGCACCGTTTCCAGCAGTGATCAGTATAGTGCGAGAATAATGCGTACTTTTAGTGGTAACAATCTTGAAAATACCATTTTCATCTTTTTCGATTGTTTGTACAGATTCTTTCGTACAGACATCCACTGGGAAAGTATTCATTTGTTCTTTTAAATTATTGATAAGATCTTGCGCGCGAATTTTCGGAAAACCCGCAATATCATAAATATATTTTTCTGGATATAGAGCAACTAACTGGCCGCCCAAGTGAGGAAGACTTTCAAGAATTTTGACGCTCATGCCTCGCATACCACCATAGAAGGCTGCAAACATACCAACAGGACCCCCACCTATAATGGTCACATCTTTTACTTGCTCAGTATCAATCATTGAAGAACCTCCTTCCGCTCCATTCTTCTATCAATGACACGAATTGCCTTTCCTTCAGAGCGTGGAATAGAACCGATATTTTCAATGACAAGAATAACGGAAATTAAGCAGGCATTTTTTAAATCGTGCTTGATTTCCTTCGTTAGTAATTGTATTAACGGATGGTTTAGGTCACCTGCTACCTTTTCATATAACTTCGGTGTTAACTCAACATGTAGTTCAATAGCATCCATATTTCCTTTTTTCAATAAATGGATTTGATAGTGAGGCGCCAACCCTTCAATTTGCAATAACTCACGCTCGATTTCAGATGGAAAAACATTTACTCCACGAATAATTAGCATGTCATCTGTACGTCCCTTAACACGTGCCATACGCATTGTTGTACGTCCACATTTACATTTTTCACGTGTAATCGATGTAATATCACCTGTACGATAACGAATAATTGGTAACGCTTCCTTCGTTAAACTTGTGATAACCAATTCTCCGTATTCTCCATCAGCTACAGGCTCTAATGTATCCGGATCAATAACTTCAACTAAGAAATGATCTTCAGCTATATGTAAACCTTCTTGCGCTTCGTAGCATTCGATCGATACACCTGGACCTAGCACTTCACTTAAACCATAAATATCCATTGCTCGAATTTTAAATTTATTTTCTATAGCACGACGCATTTCCTCTGACCAAGGCTCCGCTCCAAAAATTCCATATTCAATCCCATTCGCCGCTGGATCAATTCCCATTTCCTCCATCTTTTCAGCGACGGTTAAAATATAAGAAGGTGTACCTGCGATTCCTCGTGGTTTAAAATCTTCAATTAATGTAATTTGACGTTCTGTATTTCCACCTGAGATCGGTACAACTGCCGCGCCTAAAGTCTCAGCTCCGTAGTGTAAACCCAACCCCCCAGTAAATAGACCATATCCATAAGCATTATGAAAGATATCTGATTTGCGTCCCCCTGCGGTAACAATAGCGCGAGCTAAAAGTCCCGACCACATCTCGATATCATTTTTTGTATAACCAACAATTGTTGGCTTTCCACTAGTTCCCGAAGAGGCGTGAATGCGGACTACATCATCCATAGGTACTGCAAAAAGTTTAAATGGATATTGCTCACGTAAATTTACTTTTTTAGTAAATGGCAATTTGCGAATATCTTCTAAACTTTGAATATCAGCTGGTTTAACCCCAAGCTCATCAAACTGTGCCTTGTAGAAAGGTGTATTGTTATAAACTTTTTCAACAGTTGCTTTTAATCTCTCTAGCTGAATCCTTGTCATTTCTCCCCTTGAAGCTGTTTCTATTTCTAGATGATACATTTCCTAGCCCCCCTTTATGCTATTACAATTCATCTAATATAACAAATAAAAAACGAGAGTATTAGTTTCGTAATTAACATTAAGATAAACTTATTTGTCCGAATTGTCAATATATTTTAATTTTTCTGTTTAAAGTTTGTTAATTAGTCGTCTACAAGCGTTTTTTCTAAAATACTTTTTTATTCAAAAACACGAAAAGAAGATTGTAAAGCCCCCAAAATTCCCTATTAATAAGCGCTAATTAAATAAATACACGGAAATGGATAGAAGAATCAAAATAGTTATACAAAACTACGTTCATACGTTACTTAACAACAATAGATATTAAATCGATTTTGCATTTCACTTTAATCCCAACCGTTTATAAACTGTATGTATAATTCTCGTATGTTATACATATACACGATTGGTAGAAATAAATTTTTATAACTTCTAAAAAGGGGGGATTTTTCATTGACATTAACAGAGGCTCAACAACACGAAAAATATTATGAGGAAATTTTTGAAGCTTTATCAAAGGAACCCTACGCCAATCATTTAGGGATGGAATTAGTAGAATTAAAAGCAGGTTTTGCAAAAGTGACACTTTCTCCAACGCCTCATATGCTCAATACACATGGCACTGTACATGGTGGCATTATTTTTTCTTTAGCCGACTACGCATTTGCAGCAGCTAGTAATTCATACGGCAAGACAGCTGTCGGTGTAACGAATACCATCCATTACATGAGCGCGGGCTTGGCAGGACACCCACTAACAGCCCTCGCAGAAGAAGTAAAAAAAACTCGCCGTTTAGCCTGGTATCGGATTCATGTTTGGAGCAACGATGAATTATGCGCAACAATGGAAGCGATGGTTTATCGTAAGACAGAAAATTTCATCGAATAAGTAGAAGATGTGAGTAGCCTTTTTAGTGTTATAAAGGTTTCTCACATCTTTTTTGACATAGTAAAATCCCTCACATGTTACGTCACACATTACATACAACAAGGAGGAATCTTAATGAAGCTATTTTATACCTTCATAATATCAATGATCTGGCGCTTCGAGGATGAACTGACTGTTTATGTAAAATGAGAATCTCCCGGGTTAATTTTTTTGACCGGGAGATTATTATTTATTTGACATACTTCAAATACTTTTTCACAAAATCTACGATGTAAAGAACTTCTTCTTCTGAAATGGTAAATCGACTGCTCACTTTTCTTAGCTTCGCAGGTGATTTTAATTGTTCACGCACTTGATCAATCCTCATGTATTTACATTTACGAGGGTTTACACAATCTCGAATCTGCTTGTATCGAAGGTAGGCATAGCGTGCAAAAGCATTCAACATCTCTCGCTCCTGCTCATCTCGTTGTAATTTTTTCGCTGCTTCATCGATCACTTCTGAATCATAAGTCCTTGTACCATCTGTTAATTGCATAGTACCACCTCTTTCATTGCGTAAAGTTAAGTCAAACATGGCCACTCCTTAGCTGGCATTAAGATAGCCGCCATTGTTTCTATTCATAGCTATTAGATGCATAAGAAAAAGCCACACTTAGTTAAATGTGACTCTTTTTTTATTTTTGTTTAGTTAATGATTCCCCAGCATCACTCACCTGCGAGTTTATTCCTTGATTACCCCTAAATTTGACAGATTATTATTGTGTGTCAAAAAATGTATTTTTAATAAAGACTATAAACATATCTTTCAATTAACTAAAATGGAAATATAATGATTTCCTTAATTTATTAAAAGGAGGGCAACATATGAACAACCAAACTTACGTAGACTGGGGCGGACATTATCTTAAACTGACGTGGTTACCAAATAAAAGTATTCAAGATTACAGCAACGTAACAAGTGTACATGGGGTTTGTTTTTATAACGGGAATATTTTGTTAGTTCATGTCGACGGGAGAGGCTTTAATTTTCCTGGAGGTCATATGGAAAAAGGAGAAACACCTGAAGAAGCATTTCATAGAGAGGCATTTGAAGAAGGCTATGTTAAGGGTCATATCAACTATATAGGAGCAATTGAAGTCAGCCACGAAGAGAATCCTTTATTCAAAGTTGATGGGAAGTACCCCTTAATCGGTTATCAAATGTTTTATTGTATGGAAGTTCAAGACTGTCTCCCGTTTCTTCGTGAGCATGAAACGATTTCGCGCATTTGGGTTGAGCCGGACGAAGTACTCTATGTTATCAATGACCATGAGTTTGCAAACGTAGTATTACAAGCAGCTTTAGATAACAAACCTTCTTAATTGTTATTAGGAGATATATCGCTATTCTTGTTACAAATATCTCCATAAGAAGAGCATGTAGAAAAAGTGACAGATATACAATTTTGAAATATCACCTATAGATTAAATTTTTTAAACTAATTCACAGGCATTTCACTATACAAACATAGCTACCAAATCATATTAATAGTAGTGTAAAGCTAACTTAGCTTTGCCCTCCTAGTTTGTGGTTTAGGGTCACTTTGGTTCGAGTGACCCTTTTTTACTTCTCTTTCATCGTTATCTAAACTCACCTAATTTTTTATACCTATACTGATAAATATTTAAGCATTTTCTAATTTAGTGTGAGTCATCTCAGTTTTGTATGATGGAATACTTTCGAAAAACAGATTACCTTCAGTAATAATTTGGAAAACATTTTCTTGATATATTCGTATATTTATTAGAACTAAAAAAGTGTGGTGACGAAAATGATTGCTGGATATATTACTTGTATTGTTCTTGCTTTAATCATTATTTTCATGGGTTTTCTTATCCATATAAAGAAGAAAATGTGGCTTATTGCGGGTTACCAAGAGGATAGTTTTTTGGGTGATAAAGATAAACTAGCTAAGCTATTTGGACTATTCTCATACATAGTAGGTATTGCTACTTTTCTTTTACCTTTTGGTCTAGAATTTTGGGGTATCGTTAGCGGTATGATATATGCCATTTGTATATGTCTAGGTACCGTAGTAACTTTGGTCTTGAAACAAATAATGAATAAACCACTTTAAAAGAGTTTTGCTTAGGCTATTTTTATACTTTTTAATCGCCTTTCCATGTTAATCATAGAATATAATATTATTAATGTGAAAAGGAGGATATAAAATGTCTCGTATATTACGCCTTTGTTCCACCATTGTTACTGCTATTTTATTTGTCATCCTTGTATTTATGAATTATTTGGGCTATTGGACAGCAGATAGGTTCATTCAAATTCTATTTTTCTTTATTATGATAGTGTCCGTTTTCAACGCGGGTATTGAAACAGAAAAAATTTTAAAAAACAGAGGTAAAATCAAATCTTCGAGATAGCGAAGAACTTTATAGATTTTTTAAAATATCCCCTTGAATTAGTCTAAATTTAAGGGGATATTTTTTGTGTACTGTAGCACAAATTTCTTAATCGTTTTGTTAGTCAATCCATCGCCTTTCTTTTATCTTTCCGAACGATGAAGAACATGTGTAGGCTCGATAATATAATGATGATAACTATTACTACCAAGAAATATGTATCTTGAATCTTAAACAAGAATAAATTCAATGAATTTAATAATCCAGCTAACATCAAGAATAACCAATAGTTATTTTTTCTTTTTGATTGATCACCATTTCCAAGATAACTAGCAGAAAGCCAGATAAAAAAAGGTAAGAAGCATACAATTGAAAAAGTTAGTATTGCCCATGCAATAAACGGCATAGTACAATCACCTCCGAAAAACTTCCTTATTTCATACGATTGAAATTTGTAATGGTTTCAATTTTATTATTCTTTAAAAATGTTTTTTCTCTTAATGTCAAATGTAACATGCTCTACTTCCTCAAAAATCCGAGGAACCATTAGCATAGGTGTCCCTTTTTTTGGAGTAATTCCTCATGATGAATTTTTCAAATTTTCAAACCAAACTGAGTAAAACCTAGATGAATACCTCCCCTCCTTTCTACACCTAAACATATTATAGACGTAGAAGGGGGGGATATTTTATGGGATACTACGGTGGAAATTTTGGTGGAAATTTTGGTGGTAATTGTGGTTACTACGGAGGCTCTTACGGCGGTGGTTGCGGCGGCGGCGGCGGATATGGCGGCGGCTCAGCATTCGCCCTAATTGTAGTCCTCTTTATTCTTTTAATTATTGTCGGTACAACATTCATGCATTATTAATGCAGCTTTCTACTACTATTCAGATTTTTTATGAAAAAAGTAAATGCTAATTATCATTGTTACATTCAATCATTCCATACTCTCTATTGCTAAATAACATCTATAGTAATAGTAGGATAACTTACCAGCCTAACAGACTACAGTAAAACAAAAAGGTCACTTTTGTCCGAGTGACCTTTTATTATTGAATTTCAACTTCCATTCAGAAGCTTTTTTCATTTTTTTCATATAACCATAGTACTCAAAAATTGTGAGCGTTTTTTCATCATTTACTTAAATAATAAAATAAAACCGTAACAATAATATTTGGTAATGCAATGTATAAGGAATTTATAGTAATTTTATTACGTTCGTTCCGATGTTCTGTAGTTTCGGTAGCAAAGTTTGCCCTCATCCGATCCCCACTGGCCATAGACCCTGAAAAAACCATTGAAATTACAATGAAAATGCAGCCAACCGTGCCTGAAACTAAATAACTCTTTTCCATTCCCCACAAAATTATTGATATTAAAACACCCCATAGAGATATGAAAAAACCAATTAATAAATGTTTCACCCAAATCCCCCCTATCCTTATTTTACGCTTGATTACCTATTTTGTTTCTACAAAAACAAGATTCTCAAAAAGTAGGTGCATCAGTAAGGACGGTCTGTCTTCTAAAAAATAAATAAGCCTATTCAAAATGGGAAAATCATGAATAGGCTTATTCTTTGAAGGTATGATAATCTTTAATAGTAAAATATTATTAATCTATAGTGACCAAATATTCCACAGCTAACTCTTCCTCATGGATCTCCTTATCCAAAAAGACTTTATAGGCTTTCCCATTTGGTTTTGAACTAACGATTTTATGAATTTCTTGATCGGTAAAATGAACGGCTACTCCATCATCAACGGCAATCCCAGATGAGAGTTTATTTTCTTTCACCAAATTATGATAAGCTGGTCTTCGATTGATTTCTCCATCATAATGAGGACAATTACTACCTGGAAGAAACCCTAAACATTTTATCGGCTCTAAATCTCCCCCGAATGAATCTGTTATCCCTTCCTCAAACCAACAAATTGAGCCAGCACTTATACCTGTTAAAAGGATTCCCTCATGCCAAGCAGTCTTAAAAATGCTATCTAACGACCATTCCTTCCATAAAGCTAAAAGGTTTTTAGTATTTCCTCCCCCAACATAAATGATATCTTTTTCCATAATAAAACTTTCTAAATCTCGCGTAGGGGGAGAAAAAAGTGATAAGTGAGACGGAGTACATGGTTGTGAGTTAAAAAAAGAATAAAATCCTGCAATATAATTTTCTGAATCTCCGCTTGCAGTAGGAACAAAACAGATTTTAGGATTAGCTTTGTTAGATTGCTGTAAAATATATGTATCTAATAATGGATTATGAGGCTCCATAGAAAAGCCTCCTCCTCCTAATGCAATAATTTGTTTCATCTTTTCCCACTTCCGTTCTTTTATTTTTTGGCTCTGTTGTGTAAAAAATAGAACTTCCATCTTAAACTAATGCACCTCGTTAGTTAAACAAGAAGGATAGTTATTGCACTTGTTCTAAAAAATATTGAACATCTTTTGGTGATTTTAAGATAATAACTTCTTTATCTTTAGACAACTGTTCAAGTCTTTCTAAAATTTTAGGTCTTTTGGTCTTTGGATATTGCCATATCCATTTAAAAAATTCAAAGGAAAATCTCTCTTCACAACCTTCTCCCATATCTGGTCTTGTTTTATTTCGATACCTAATTATTCTTTCTAATGCACGAAAGACACATATTGCTCTCGGAATATCAAGAAAGATTATTGTATCAGCCGTATTAAGTCTAATCTCCATTGTCCCACCGTAGTTCCCATCAATAATCCATTCTTCTTTTTTAACTAAATCATTTTGAATTGTTCTTTGCTCATCTTTTGGAACACCTACCCAATTAGGTTTCCAAAACAATGTATCAAGATGATAAACTTTTATTTTTAACCTTTCACCTAATTGTCTTGCCAATGTGGATTTCCCTGACCCACCCGACCCAATAAGTACAACCTTTTTCATAAGACATCCCCTTATTAAATTTAACTAATACTACAGTCCGATGGCTTTGTCCAATTGTTCTTTTGTTAATCTACCCATTCCCAGTGTCTATGAAAAGATCAACTTATCACGGTCCCTTGCAACTAAAACTCATACTTGTTCGATGCTTATTCCACGTTTCTTTGCGGAACCACCACAACAACAAACATTAACAAAGCTTATTTTTTAAATATACTGAATTTTATTATACAATCCCCTAGACCTTTATTCCATTTTTATAACGAAATTCAAAAAGCAAGGCTCAGATCAAAAATACATTTAGAACTGAACCTTGCTTTTTATTTTCCACTCTTATTATTTAATTGTTGAATCTCCAGTAGCTCCGAAATCGTTACAAATTTATATCCCTGGTTTTCAAGCTCTGGTAAGATTTTTTCCAATGCCCTTACTGTTTGTTCACGATTTCCACCGCCGTCATGAAATAACACGACACTTCCTGGCTTTGCACCTTTTAAAACGGTATTGGTAATTTTCTTGTCTCCAGGACTTTTCCAATCAAATGTATCTAAATGCCATGACCACATGACAACTTTATATCCTGCTTTTGCTATTGCATCAATCATGGAATCCGTGTATTGCCCTTTAACTGGTCTAAATAAGACAGGAGCATATCCAGTAATCCCATAAATTGTTGCATGTGTTTGTTTTATTTCTTTCATTAAATTGGAAATATTAGTCCTAAAAGGATGTGTATATGTGTGAATGGCTAGTTCGTGACCTTCTTCGTGTATACGGTAAGCAAGCTCTGGGTTTTTTTCTGCATTTTCACCCACAATAAAAAATGTGGCCTTAGCATTGTACTTGTCTAATATATCTAAAATGGCAGGTGTGTACTTTTTATGAGGACCATCATCAAAAGTTAAGGCGATAACTTTTTCATCCGTATTAATATCCCACAAAATTTGCCCTGCTTCCTCGTAATATTTCCTCCCCTTATCTGCAAAGGATTTTTCATTTACAAAAAATAAAAATATCCCGAAAATGCATAATGCAATCAGCAGATAATATTTCCTCAAGTTTTCACCTCCTGCAAATAATTATTTCTAATATTATTATTTGAGGTTTAAACTAAAAAATGCTTATATTTTTTTACTTTTAACTGTATACAATACGAATAACAATCCAAAATGAATGTAAATAACGCTGCACACCCCATTGCCAAAATGTTATATTATTGGGAGGGAGTGTGATTATTTTGATAATAAAGGTAAAGGAAGAAGACTTTGATTTTAATTGCTCTAGTCTAAGTCAAAGGTGCTTCGAACCGCTCATTAAAGTTTATAAGGTAAGAATGTCCAGAGAGACAAATATCGGTGTGAAAGAACATTTTTATGAGGAACTTACGGAAGGGCAACGAGCATTATTTATGTTTAATGTTTATTACAACCATATTAGTAAATCTCTTATTGAATTTTACTGGTGGAGTGCTTATTTCATGGCTCAACCTAAAAGTTGGGCAGCTATCAAAGCATGTTTTAAGTATTTTCATGATGAACCTTTTCTTTTACTCCTTGAGAAAATTGAACAAGAACTTACAAGACATAATCACCCTACTACATTAGTGAATTTTTCAATCACTCGTGATGAATTAAATCATAACAAAGAGCTCCATGCATCATTTGAATCGCTATATGTGATGTTCGAAAATATTTATCCAACTACTATAGAAAAAATAAATAATTTCATCGAAAAGAATTTACAAGAGTTTATACAAATTGAAAATTAAATAAAGGAGTATTTTTTATGGCCACTATAGAAGACTTCGTGAATCTTGATATTAGAATTGGTACTGTGATCCAAGCTGAGGAACTTCCGAAAGCAAGGGTTCCTGCCATTAAAATGAAAATTGATTTTGGGGATGATATTGGAATCAAACAATCTTCTGCTCAAATTACTAAACGCTACACGCCAGAAGGAATTATTAATAAGCAAGTAGTAGCGATCGTTAATTTCCCTCCTCGTCGTGTGGCAGGCTTTAAATCTGAAGTTTTAGTGATTGGTGGAGTTCCTGTAGAAGGCGATGTGATTTTATTAACGCTTGACCAACCTGTCCCAAACGGAACTAAAATTAGTTAAGTCTAGGATTTTGTGATGATATAAAAAATGAATCTATCTTGCAGGCACAAAACTAACTTTATTTTCTTCTACATCATATTTATAGTAATGTAAAGCTAAGCTAACTTAGCCTTACACCTCCTGACTTGATACTATGGGTCACTACTATTGTGGCCCTTTTATTATTTTTTGTTTCACTATTACTATATGTTATGATTTTCGTTACATAAAATTATAAGAACAAATCCCCTCAATTGGGAGGAAAATAAAAATGAAATTTTATTTAGATTGGTGCTACATCGTTAAAATCTTCAATTAAAAAATAGAAAGGTGCGTGATGGGTACTTACTTCTTCACTTTTGAAAGTGTCATACCATCACCAATTGGAATAATAATCGACTCTAATTGAGGGTGGTTCGCTACCGCTACATTGAATTTCTTCATTAATTCCGTATAACGTTTTGGTTGGGCATTTGGGTCTGCCACACTCCCATTAGCAAGGACATTATCCGTAACGATAATCGCATCGGGATTTGCTAACTTCACACAATAATTTAAATAGTTTTCATAATTATCCTTATCAGCATCAATAAAGAAAAAATCGAATCGCTCATTGGCCTGCTCCAGCTTTTCGAGGCTTTGCAATGCAGGTCCCGTCATATAGGTCACTTGTTCACCAAAACCTGCCTTCGATAAATTACTGTAAGCTAACTGTGCGTATTTTCCCTCTAATTCAAGAGAAGTTAATTTTCCATCACTGCCGAATCCTCTAGCTAGACAAATTCCACTATAGCCACCGAGAGCCCCTACTTCAAGAATGTTTTTAGCGCCAGTCATCGAGACAAGCATTGTTAAAAATTTTCCAGAGGAAGCAGAAACAGAAATGGCGGGCATCCCGTTTTCTTCAATGGATGTAATAACCTCCTCTAAAATAGAGTCTTGCGAATGAAACACAGAATCAATGTAAGTATTAATTATTTTCATTTAAGTTATTCCCTTCTTCATCATTGTTTAAAGATTTTTCATCTTCTTGACTGTCGGGTGTATCCAGCGTTTCACTTTCATGTATTTCAAATAATTGACTGAATTCATTGATGACCATATCAATAGCTTTTAATTCACCCACTAATATTGGCTGAATCGATTGAAACTCTGGTTGCTCTAATTGTTGCTTAATCGTTGCACGCTTTAGATTCATCATCTCTAAAAAAGCAATAGCTCTTCCACGACGGAAAGTTTTAGGGCCTCGTTGATGAGAGCCATCTCTTCCTCTATGACGTCCCCCTCGATGATGTCCCTCTTCTCTAAACTCCTTCATTTTTTCACTTCTCATGTTCATTCCCCTCTCATTGTATACATTTGTATACAATCTCGATTACATTTTTAGTGTATACAAACGTATACACTTTGTCAACAAACCTTCTCTATTCATTTCCTGTCTCCAGATTTCATACTTTAACAACAGAAACATTAAACGTTTTAAGGAATTTCGTAATATGTACTTCCCTATGTTCTTCCATTAAACTGTAAATAACAGCCATCAACATAAACGGTAATTAAAAAGTTAAGAATTCATTGGTATTGATTTAGAGAACTTCATGTTTAAAAGAAGGAGCGATAAAATGAAAAGGCCATTTTTAAAAATTGGTCTATTACTTGTTTTTGGCGTAGTGTTTTTAACTGGGGTGCAATCATTTTTTAATCAACAGGAAATTAATTTGGCAAGTGAAAGGTGTCTAAAAGCAGGTGGAGAACCCATTGTAGAAAGAGATCTTCTTTCATTAAATTACACCTTTGCATGCCACATCAAATAATTGATTTTGATTAATGAGGTTGAATAAAATTGAGGGATTCCTACGACTGAATTGAGTGGGTGAAATATTGAAAACGAAAAACTACTTATTATTTATAATATTGTTTAGTTTATTTTTAGTTGGTTGTAATGAGTCAGTCGTAGAAGATACTTATACTTCTAAAAAACCTGACGCAGCTGAAGCTTTAAGATTGAACAACCAAGCAGATATTTTTCAATGGGAAGGTAACATTTTTATGACCGAAATCGAATGGATCGATGAACTTGATATTAATGAAGTTAAATATATTGGTGAGATACAATTTAATGCCACTAAAGCTGAGGATTTTAAAAATGGTACAGCTAACCAATTACCGATTGGCGCAAAGATTTATTCAGTAAAAGAACGTGATGATATTTTAATCGTGAAATATGACAATGTTGTTAAACGTTATTTAGTTCTATCTGAGGGCTGATTTACTAAAAAGAGACGATATGTTTAGGTTAAGGTCACCTTTATACTTTGAAGGTGACCTTAAATTTTTTAGACTGTAGATGAAAAAAAGACGTCAATTGGATACCTTTTCTGTTTGATCGATATCCTCACATTGCATAGACCTTATATTACAAGATATTGCTTTAAATTGTTAATAACATAAAACGATACAGGACGTTCTCATTTAGTTCCACATCATAGACAACTAGTTAAAAACCCTATATTTTAAATACTCCCTCTATATCGAGAATGTCAAGCTTTATGTTTTATCAAAATTTGTCTAATTAACAGAAAAATCTGATTTTCATTTTTTTAGAGCTTATGATATGGTACTCATATAATCAGATATTATTAAAACTTTTGGAGAGTAATAAAAGTGGGTCCATTTATTAAAAAAATAGTGTGTTCTGCATTGATTTTAGGATTATTATTTTTCAATTTTGAAACAATAGAATCAAACGCAGCAGAAAATCTTGAGAATGACAATAAATGTACGGTAAAGAAAGTTGAAATGCAATCTAAAGATGTTAATGGTACTGATAGAGAAAGTTATATTGAAGAAGCACTTAATGCTAAAAGGGTACAAGCTGTTATTGAATCTGCAGAGGAACAAGGTTACTTTTTAGAGGAAGAGGCTATTCAAGTAAAAAGGATTTTCCTGAAGATCAAGAGTCTCAAGTAAACGTAGCTCTAATGCTAAGTAAATCTCAAGATGAATATCAAATTGTGCTCTATAATTTTCAAGGAATCTAATGTTATTGATGTTAATGACGGTGAAGTAAATATGAATTATTCTTTACCAGGAGAAATTACTCCTCGAATTTTATGTATTACGTGCTCTAGAGTGTGTCTGGGACTAGTTGGTAATCCACCAGCATTTCTATCATGTCTAGCTTTATGTGTTGTAGCTTGTGGAGCCTAATATTATCTCGATATGATATATAACTGAAAGGAGAAATGAAATAAATGAAAAATAAGTTTCTTATTAATGTTTTATTATCAATATTTCTTCTTTCATGTTTAATAGCATTTATTTATTTATTTACTTTCTGCTTCTGGAGCTAGTTGGTGGATTATTTTAGTTGTCATAATTCTATTACTGGTATTTTTTAAATTTAATTTGATATAAGCTTTGATAAAAACTAAGAAGCCTTTAAGTGAAAAAATGATATCTGTTTCTGCTATAGGTTCTATTTTAATTTAATTGGCTCCTTGTCTCTTACATTATTTTCATAATATGTCTGCCCCCTAAAAAAGTAAGAAAAAACAAGAAGCCTTTTATTCGAAAACTTTCTATCGCTTGATTTGTGGTGATGTGTTTATCTTTTCATCAGACAGATACACTCCTTTGGTGGATGTTTGTGTGAGAGCGTTCATTTTAACCAAAAGAGTGGAATCTGTCTTTTTATTTTGTTTAATGGAAATTATTCAAAGTGTTTTTGCTCATTTAGAGTTATTTATATAAATAGTCCAACGCTTGATAATCTTGCTGATAGCGTCCACCGTCCGCTACTTCAGCGTGATATAGAGCTTTTAAAGCATAATTTTTTTGTAAATCCATATCGGCCATTAACTCTTTTAGGCGATCATGCAATTCACGGTTTTCTTTCACAAGTTGCTGCATTTGTGGTTTAAAATATTTCATTCTATCTAACTCCTCAATTTATAACGTGCTTATTAGTATAACACTTTTAGCTTTTGAAAATGCACTTATATTCATTATTCTGTCTATAAAAGATTATTCAGTCAATCATGCCGTGAAGTAGTGGCCTAAGTTGCAATTTTACTTAGGTGTATCGTTCTCTTACATTTTCAATGCTTAACGAACCTTTCGTATGAATTAAAGTTTTCCACAAACACAAATTTAATAATTTCCTTAACAACAAAAAAGCGTTAATCCTACTTGGATTAACGCACACCCACACCTATTGGCTTTTATCAGACCTTTTTATCCGCTTCTTATACTTAAGAGATAGCTGCTTAGAAATTCAGTACGCAATTCCTACACGCGATTTCACATATTCTTTACTCTGAATTTGTTGATAGGCAAACTCTGCCGTATCTGCTACAGATATTTCTCCCCCACCATCCGGTAAAAAGTCCTGTTCGATACGATATGTACCCGTGTGTTCACCATCAGGTAAGTATGTAGGACAGACGATTGTCCAATCAGTGTCAGATTTCTTCAATAAATGATAGACGTTATGGTGCTCCTCTGCTGCGAAGGTTGATTTTCTTTTTGATTCGCTCGATTGATAACGTAAAATACTTGGTGTCAGTCGACTTTGTAAAATTCCAGCCGTCCCAATCGTTATAATTCTTTTCACATGCGTTTTTTCCATTGCTTCAAGAATTAGCGGCATACTTTTGGTTAATGTATTGGTGCCATCCGTGTTTAATGCACTGATCACAATATCAACATTCGCCATGGTATTTTCTATATCTTGTTTTGTTAATACATTCCCTTGTACAATCTGTAAATTTTCATCATTTATGTTTAGCTTATTTGGGCTACGAACTAAAGCTGTAACGCTATGTTCATCTTGTAAAGCTAGGGAAACAAGGTGGCTACCAACGCGTCCAGTGGCGCCTAACACTAAAATTCTCAGAATGATCACCTCTTATCTTGATTATAGCACACAAATTTCCTGTAACTTTTTAGAGGTCTTTAACCATTCTTACGTGTTGTTAATGGCGATCAATAAGTCTGATATTAACAATAAACAGCTGAAGATCATTTGTTTCCGCAATACTGTTGACGATGTTTTGGATTTCGCTTTCTGTACTCTTGTCTAATTTATCTAAATTATGTAATGATATAGTAATTACTTGATTGTTTGGAGATTCAATTAAATACCCTAACGTACTATCAGGATAATAGCCTGCTGCTCGTAATGCTACTATAATTTTTTGTGTAAAACCCGTACTTTGTAATTTCCCACCAATTTCATCAGCATAATTCAAATCGGGATTTTTTTGAATAGGTCTTTCAATAGAAGGTTGATTATACTTTATCAAAGCAGCCGTTATTACTATCAAGGAAAATAAAATAAAAAGGCTTTTTATGAACCCTCTCATATATTCTCTCCATTTCATCTTTTTAATAGAATACGCTTATCTTTTTAAATCATGAATTTATCCTAAGTTCCCGATATGCACAACAATGATCGATAATTATAATCAATTTGCCAGGCTACCCTTTCCGTGAACCTGCTGAAAGAAGTTAAAATACCTGGCAAATTTAAAACTCACCTTAAAAGTCTATTTATTTACAATGACTTTCACAACAGGTTCTAATTTTCCTACATATGCATCTCCAAGATAATCTACATCTATAACTATAGCTTGTGGCACGAAACGTTGAATGCTTTCTAAAAGACGTGCAGTATTACGTCTTTTGGCAAGCTGGAAAGGTGGAAGAGTGTCTAGTCTAAAACCAAAATCTCTGTATAAAGGGCAAGATATTACGAAAGTAGATAATATAAACGCGACATTCTGTAATATTTCATCAACGCCTGAAGCATTAAAATCAAAATCGCTTTTGGCGGTTACTTGATGTGTCATCCTATCAACCTTTCTTCTACGATACATGGAAAGATGTCAGTAATCTTTCTGAATATGAGTTTTTCATCGAAAAAAGAGCACTTTGTTTATTTATGCTAAATGCTCAAAAGTTATGAACGAAGCACACATTCATTATTGTATGTATACGATGCAATGTTTCGCTAAACAATTGCACAGCGTCAGGTTCCATATGATTCCGCTTCTTTGATTGGATTCTATCTTATTATTGCGTAATAAATGACATATAACCAGCTTAAACAACCATGTATGATGGCCCAGATGATCGAATGATTTACACTCCAAGAAATAGTAATGGCTAATACCGAGCCAAAACTAATACCGCTCTTAATGACTGTTTTGTTTTCCATTTTCCTCACCTTCTTTACTCTCCTAACTTCGGAAGTATGTCTCCTCATCTTCATTCCTCCTAATCATGCCATCAATAGATGTATCACTGTAACGTTGCTGTTGGAACGTGAAAATAATTTACCTCTAATAAAAATCGCAATACACACGCCACTCATCTAACTCACAATTAAAAAAGAAATAGAAATTCCCATTATCGACGATATTAAAATACGCCTTCTCGTCTGAGGCAATCTGAAGTACAAAAGGGAACTCCTCACCGTAATCACGACCACTTTGGCAAAAAGATGGATAGCCTCCAATTTTATGCACGGCGAATATTTCCTCAACGATATCATCGAAGTACTCAACATCCTCCTCGTGCTCTAGCCTCAAAATTTCATCCTCTACATCAGACGGAATCCCTCCTCCATCCCATGTTGGATAATCATTGTCAATCCATTTCGAAATAAGTGGGAAAGCTCGAATACGGTCATGCTGCCAAGTTTGCTGGACTAAACCTTCTAGAGAAGTATATGCTCTTATTACAAAAAAACGGCTAAGATCATCTTCTATAAGATGATCAAATATTTCTTCGTTGATAAAAAGCGTTAGCAGCTCCATATGCTTTAGTGCTGCGGGTACAAAAGGAAGTTCCTTTAAAAACAATGTAGCAAGTGGCTGAAACCCTTGTGGACATTGTTCTGTTGGTAATGACCATCCTACATAGCCAATCCAGCTTTCTAACAGGTCATGTGTAGGTCTAATACCACCCGTTTCAAAGATCGTTGCCTGCCTTACTAATTGAGCCTTAATATCATCAATTTTCATCAGCTGGCCCCTTACCACGACAAATACAATCGACTACATGGTCATTTATCATTCCAGTTGCCTGCATAAAGGAATAGCAAATCGTACTACCCACAAATTTAAAGCCGTCTTTTTTTAATTTCTTGCTCATTCGTTCACTCAATTCTGTTGTCGCAGGTACGTCTGCAATGGACGACCATTCATTGATGATCGGCTGATGGTCTACAAAGCCCCAAATATATTCAGAGAAGGAACCATATTGCTCCTGTATATGTAGAAAGGCTTGAGCATTCGTTACGACACTAGCAATTTTAAGCTTATTTCGTACAATGCGAGAATCTTGACGAAGCTCCTGTAGCTTGTCCTCCGTATAGAGAATGATTTTCGAAGCATCGAACTGGTCGAAAGCTGCCCGGTAGCCCTCTCTTTTTTGTAGAATCGTCCACCAGCTAAGACCAGCTTGTGCTCCTTCTAGACAGAGCATTTCAAATAAATGCTGATCATCATAGACGGGAATACCCCATTCTTTATCATGATATTCAACATATAAAGGTTCATCTAGCTTGACCCATTCACATCTTTTCATTCATATATCCTCCATTTTTTATGGTTCATTTAATCCCTGAAATACATAACCAACCTTTTTGCGTGTTTTCTCGTATAGTAACCGTTTGAAACCCAACACTTTCAAACAACTGCTTGATTTCAGGTTTTGTTTTATAAGCTTGCATATGATAATTAATTTTATAGAACTCCGAAATGATGATAAACTTCCCATCGTCCTTCAACACTCTAAATACTTCCTTCACATCATTTGCTAAGTCTGGCCAAAAATAATGCGTTTGGAACGCTGTAATCGTATCGAAAAACTTATCCGTGTACGGAATGCTCGAAACACTTGCTTGCGTCACGATCACTTTTCCATTTGCTACATCCATTTGATTTGTTTTCGTAGAATCTTTAACAGCCTGAGCAGAAAAGTCTATACCGTAGATTTTACCACTTGGATTCATTTTCGATATGGATTGCAGTGTTTTTCCACCTCCACATCCAATATCTAACACAATATCGCCATCATTTACAACTTCCTGTTTCATGAGCCAAGTATTCATACCGCTATGTGCCTTATTCATAATTCGTAACATCAATGAGCCTACAAATCCTCGAGGGTTTTTAGCTTGCTCAATCAATCGTTGTAAAAGTGTCATTTCAAATTTCCCCTTTATCATTTTCACTTTCAAAAACCTGCTGAGAAGTAAGGATTAAGGTGTCTTATGTAGCAAGCTTTGTTAAAGCTGCTTCCTTACTTTGATCTGTAGCACCAGCGACTGCATCTCTCACAACTGTTACAGCAAAATTTCTAGCTAGATCACTAAAGTAATCATTTTTAAATAACGCTTACTTCAAAATCTACCCTCCCTGTTCTTTTCTATCTTATCTTTATACGTTTTGAAAATTAAAAAAGTTTCAAATTTTACCATTCGAGAAGGAGATTTTAAATGAATAAACAACCCACCCCAACCTTTAAACAAGATTTAAAAAATCACAAGTGCATTTAGTAAATACTTAGCACTTGTGACTTTATTCATCTATAAGTAGGATAAAATAATAGAAACAATCGTTTGAAAGGGTTATTATTTTTTAACATGAGTTGTCAATTCGTTAAAAACTATATGGTATGTGTTAAAAAGCTAAATTTCTTATCCTACAACATTTTCTAATTTAAATATGTATTGTTGGCAATACTTCTTTCGCGCTCGTCCATTATTAGATGGATAATAAATGCAAGTTGTTGCTCGATTCGCACATTGTTAAGATGCAGGATGTCCGCAATTGCATTTTTTTGTTTCTCCTCTAATCCTACCTTCTCAAGCATTAGCATAATTTCTTCTTTTGTCAGCCCAAACATTCTTTTTTCACCTCTACTTTACCAAATTATTATTTTACAATCATTATTCATATTTCTAAAACAACGAACTAGTAAATCATTCCACGAACTTTTTTTACTGATTATAGGATAACATATAGAAATTAAACAATCCAAAATCTGCTTAAATGTAATAAAATTTTAACCTCTGTAAAAAATCATTGTTATTTAATAATAATTTTTAATGTGGTGCCTGTATCGATAATTGTTATTCATTAATTCTATTATAGAAATAACAATTACTTTTGTCGAATTTTAATATTCTGCGCTACAGGGAAATATCACTATAAAGAAATCGTTTACATACAAATATAAATTGCTTTGAACAATGATAGAGGTGTCTTTATACATATCCACCATACTTATTTACCTCGTTATTACAGCACTTTTATCCCACAAAAAAGTAATTTCAAAATATTTGAAATTACTTATCCTTCTTCTTTATTCGCTTACTTCACTGTTTTATTAATACTATTCCATAGAAGAGTTATTTAAAATTCTGTAAATTTTTAACTTATTTTTATAATTTCCTATCCGATATTTGGATACCATTTGTTTCTTCTTGATTTATTACACCTTGCTTTGTCTTATCGCTAGTATCGACTGGCAAATAAACTATTCTCGATGATTCATCACTCTTCCACATTGTCTTGTTCGAATACCCTTCGATAAATAATTGACTTTTCCCCTGTACGATAGCTGGTATTTTTACAGTAGTTAGATCTGTGTACACCATCTCAAGTAAAGATTGATTGGACATCGCTAAAAATGGACGAACTGCTTCATCAATCGTACAATGCACAATACGTCCCATTGACTGATCAGACCAAACGATTGCAAACGGGCCTTCATTACAGTTTTTAAATTCACTATTGGCAACTTCAAAAATAGCATCAATACAAGTAATCGCATTCCCACTAATATGTTCAAAAGTACAATTATCAGTAAAGAGTCGAGCTTTATTGATATAAATATGATGACTTTCGAGCTCTCGAATTATTGTGTTCTGGAGCGTAATCTTAGCGTGATCATTGCCATAAATTCCACCTGCCTGCCCAAATTGAATCATGCACTGATTGAGCATTAGCCCACTGGAGTCAATAATCATTTGAAATTGCGGGTGTTCTTGGATATCACATTCTGTCATCGATACATCGGCTTCATTGACAACCGTAACTCCCGTCGCCTCTCCCTTTTCTATCCTACATGTACGAAACTCCACTTTACTATTTTCAATTAATAACTGCGACTTCATATGCCGATGAATTTTACAATCATACAATTTCGCCTTAGACTTCTCGCCAAGATAAAGGCCATTCCCCACTCCATCAGAGAAGATAGAATCCGTCACGAACAACTCACTTTGATGTACAACCAAATGCGTGTCTTGATGTTGCTTGATTTCACAGCCATCCATCGTTAGCTTCGTGTTATCGAAAACTTGGATTCCTACATCTTGCCCTTGGTGAATAAGTGTATTCATCATTGAAATTGAGCTGGAGGCTGCAACAATCTGCGCCTTTTGATGTCCATGAATTTCACAATCCACCATCTCCATTTTTACATCCCGTATTGCAAAAATGCCATTCGCTCGCCCTTCCAACAGCATGCAATTTGTCAATGCGATTTCACAATTTTGCACCATGATTTGAGCCTTAACATGTTGCTGGATCGTGCTATCCACAAGAATAACACTCGAACCATTATCAATACGTAAACCAACATGATTGACAGGACTCGCTAACACATCAACATTTTTCATCATGAGACTTCCGAAGCTTACGGTTACTTGTGTTTGCACCACTTGTTGCTCAATGATACAGTTTTCTAGCTGTAAATCTCCCTTTACATAAATACCTTGCCCTTGAGTAAAACGCAGATTTCGCATATTCACAAGTGTCTGATAGCGGATAAACACGCCACCTTTAATGGTCACATTCCCTACTCCATACAGTGTAAGCCTTTGGGAAATTTCAAAGCTTTCTTCATAGATCCCTTCCCGGATTTCAATAAAATCTCCCGGCATTGCCTCTTGAATCGCCTGCCCAATGCTTTGGTATTTGTGCATAATACCTCTCTTTACAACAAGTGTCGCCATCTCCACACTCCTTATCGAAGCTTTTTCATGAAATCATGAAATTAATGTCGGTTTTCTTTTATTTATAGCCTCATTGAACTTCCTATTATTCAATTTTGGATAAATTATTTACAACCGGTTTTTATTTAGAGCGACAATACTATTTTTTAAAATGTATTTATATATATCTTTCTTGATTTCATCCTAGCCTCTAAACCACATAATAAAATAAAACCAGCAATCATAAGATTTACTCGTCAATTGCTGGTTTAACCGATTTTCAATTTTCTTATGTTTCGTCTGTTGCTTTTGTTCGATGTAGCATTTACTGATTGAACTCTTTTGATTCCACGTTAGATGCAAGTTCGAAATTCAACTAGACTTAATTACAATTTAAATTTCCTAACAAGGTCATTTAAATTTTCTGCCATGTCCGCTAAATTGGCTGAGCTATTGTTGATTTCATCCATAGAGCTTGCTGCTTGTTCGATTGTTGCAGAAGTTTCTTGGATGCCTGCAGCAGATTGTTCTGATACAGCGGCAATTTCGTCCACTGATTTATTGATCGTAACGGTATTTTGTACTACCTCTTCTAGCTTTGTCGTCATGCTATCAATGTTCGTTGACATGGCGTAAACGGCATCTGCAATCTGGTTGAATGTTTCATTTGTAGATGCAATTTGAGCCGTACCTTTTTCAACCTCTTGATAGCCAGTTTCCAGTGAGGATGTCACCGTGTTAGAATCTTGTTGAATTTTTTGAACAATGCCCGTTATATCGTCCACTGAGACAGCTACTTGTTCGGCGAGTTTACGAACCTCGTCTGCAACTACCGCAAATCCTTTACCATGCTCCCCTGCGCGAGCCGCTTCGATAGCTGCATTAAGAGCTAGTAAATTCGTTTGTGCAGCAATATCCTGAATCACAGCTACGATTTTTGAAATTTCCTGTGTTTGTTTACTGAGTTCATCCACCTTATAAACAGAATCCTTCACAATATGATGAATGGATGTCATTTGCGCAGTAGATGCGTCCATTAAACCTTGGCCCTCTTTCGTTAAAGCCATGACATTTTGGGAATATTGCTGAACATCCGTACTACTATTATTGACATCTGTCATCTTTAAGGTGAATTCTGTCATTGTTGTTGCTACATCTGATGCATTACTCGCCTGCACTTCTGTGCCACTTGCAATTTCAGTAACAGTATCGACAATTTGTTCCGTGCCCGTTTTCACTTCTGTAGATGATTGCATAAGCTCTTCACTATGCGCAGCAACGTCATTAGATACTGTTTGAATTTGCTTTAATAAACGATTCAACATATCGGACATCTTATTAGTCGCTTCTGTAAGCTGTCCTACCTCATCTTCTGATTTCACAATCAGTGAAGGCTCACTTAAATCACCTTCAGCAATTTGTTGCATACGATTTGTCACAGCGATGATTGGTTTTGAAATTAATCTAGCACTTAACAATGCAATTATGATGGAAACAATAACAATCACAACACCGACGATAATACCTGTAAGCTGCTTAGCCTCGCCTGCACTGATAATGTCTGCACCAGTCGCATTAATCGATTGCTTACGATGTTCAGCTAATCCCTCAAAGCCTTCACGTATTTCCGTAGCCTTATCACTCATAGTTGCTAAATTTTTTATTGCACGGTCAATCTGCCCTTGATCATAAACAGAAAATACTTCTTTTTCTACATAACTACTCCATTCTTTAGCCATTTCCGCAAATTTGCCGAAATCCCCCGACTCTGATATCGATGAACGTATTTTCTCATTCTCATCAGCATGCTTTACATTATCGTCAAAAATTTTCTTATACTTTTCATCCCCAGAAAGTACATACCCTCTAGCTGCCGCAATTCTTAGCCCTATCGTCTGGGCTTCCTCATAATCTGAAATCAGTAAATGCAATTCTTCATCTATAATTTGTTCCGTTGCGCTGTTACTTTGCTTTACCGCATAAAAATTGTAACCTATGTATAAAACCACTACTGCTACTACAATGCTGAAGGAAAAAACGATTCTTTTACTAATTGACTTAAAATTCATTTCAAATTCTCCTTATTTTCCAATGCAATCTAAATGTGCCTTGTCCTATTTTTGCATACCATTAGTAATCTAACATTCCTCAGACTCATTTGGATTGATTTGGATTTTTTTCTAGATTAAATGAAATAACTAGTTAATTTTTGTGTAATTTTTAGCGGATTGTTGTATCCTAGATATTCTAACAATAGGACTATCTATATAAGCATCAGCAGGACTTTCTGATCAAAAAGGGAACAGCCTCAAAAGGAAGCTGTTCCTTCAATATAAATATTAATCCTTATAATAAAAGCAGACCCTCTTAAATAGTAGAGGGTTTGTTGTCATTTATCGCGCTATATATTAGTTTTATCGCCCAACTTTATAGATTTATTACCCAACTATTTCAGTTTATCGGACACTTTTTCAAATTTATCGACATCTAGCCACAATTACGCTCCTATAAACAACACGGCCTGTCCGATCGCAATAAAAAAGGCTTCATGCTGTATAGGGCTGTTGTCTTCAATTTGCAGCGTAATCTCAAAATGCGTCTCACAAAAAATTGCCTGCCAGCGTGCAATCGGTTGATCCTCAAAAGAAAATACTGACCAGTCCTCCATTTCCTTGTTCAAATTTATTTTTTGGACGCCATCCGTGATGATTAAATCAGGAATCATAATTTGCCAGCCATCATAGGCAATCATATACTCCTTGCCAGTAATGAAATCCTTCCCTCGAAAATGCACTCGCCCACGACGCGACATCTTCTTACAGGTAAAAAGATCCTGACCAGCGACATCGCTGACATCGAAGCGTACAAAATAACGATAGTCCATCGTGCGGTCAAACGCCTTTTTCAATCCATTCGAATAAACACGTTGAACAGTAGACGATACTTCGCCCGCCTCATTTAAAATTGCGACTGACTCTGTTGACTCAATGGCCGCTGGTTGTTTATATGTATAAATCTTCAATCCGTTCGCTCCTTCATTCAGTTGCTTCCTCTAAACTAACATAAAATAAGCGCCAAATACAAAGGTTGCATTTGACGCTTGAATGTTTATTTAGTTTGTTTAGGTAATTCTACTGTGAATGGTTGGAACTTCACTTCTTTTAGCGCTGACTTATTAAATGGTATTTTTGTTTCAACACCATCTTTATCCATTTGCACGCCACCTCCGCCTGAAGGAAGCGCTAAATAAGGGGTAATTGTTAATTTTTGAACATCGTCTGCAATCGGATCAAAGGACTTGATGCTACTAAAGTTCCATACACCATTATCGAAATGCCCTTCTCCTCCACCAGAATGCGATGTAATCTCCTTGCCATTCTGATCAGTAATACGGAACTCTATAAACGATGCACTTAATTGTGGATTATCAATTGACCCCTTTTCAGTGGCTTTATAGTCAAGTGCTATACCTGATGGACTTAATGAAATTTTAGACACATCTAGTTGAATGCCCTCTACTTGTTGCTGATGATTGACAGGAACATAAATAGAATCCGAAATCTTTTTAACGGGAACTGTAAATTTCCATTTTTCCCCTTCTTCACCTTTTAACAATAAGCCCATTTCAAAAGAATCCGGCATGCTCTCTTTTACATCAAATCTGGCGATACCTGTACGAACCGTTGGACTTATAACTTTTTCACCGTAGCTCCCAGAACCCGTTTCAGGAGTTTCACCATTAATAGTCAAGTCAAATCCTGCCCCAAAGTACTCATCACTTAATTCCTTTTCAGAATCAATTGTAAGTCCTACCGTAATATTAGAGGCATCATAAAGGACTTCGTCTACCGTTACAGAAATACCGTTAATTGTTTGTTTTTCTCCAATAGTGCTTGTTAACCCTTGTTCACTTGCCTGTTTTAGCCCAAGGAAGCCAGAGTTACTGAATACCGACCCGACAATTGGTAGCTGTGATAATGTACTTGCGAAAGTTGGTGAAACATATGCGGCGGAACCTACCATAATACTAAATGCGGCTGCCGCACTTGCTACATATAATAATGGTTTACGCTTGCTTTTTCTTTTCATTTGAATAGGGGCTTGACTCATATTTGATTGCTCCTCTGCTTGTTGGATTCCTTTGGTAATTGCTGCTCTTACCTCATCTCTTGGGAATTCTGGAAGGGTACCGTTTTCATTAAATAGCTTTTTCATTGAACGTTGCACTCCTTTCTAATTCTCGCTTTAATTGTTTTTTTCCACGATGCAAATACGTTTTAATAGTGCTAACTGGCTTTTCCATTACTTCTGCTATTTCTTTAATCGGTAAATCATGATAATAAAATAAAATGATAGCCATTTGCTGAGAATGATTTAATTGCTGTATGGCTTCCGATAAATCGATTGGATTCGTAATAACAATTTCTTGCTGCTGTAAACGATTTAATAATTCACTTTCTTCATAGGGGATGATTTTCTGCCCTTTTTTTAGTAACCGGTAGCACTCATGTATTAAGATTCGAAACAGCCATGTGGAAAAAAATTCCGGATGCTTTAGCTGATGAACAGTTAGATAGGCTTTACATGCTGCTTCTTGAATTGCATCTAGTGCATCCTCTTTTTGGCCAACATAAGAAAGCGCAGTATAAAATAATTTTTCTTCCTCTAAAATGAGTAGCTGCTCAAAGGCTTCCTTATTCCCTGCAATAGCCTGTTTGACGATTGATAAGTCATGTTTCATGCTGTTTCCTCCTTTCAATACTTAGAGTCAATAACTCAATGAAAAGGTTTCACTTTGATAAAATTCTTTTTATATAGATCAAATTGGCTCTGCTTCAAATATTGAAGTGACGTTCAATCGTCACTTTGGCTCTTCTTTCGTGCATGTTATTCGTTCTATCCACGACTCTGGCTGTTCTATCCACGATTTTGATCGTTCTATCCACGACTCTGGCTGTTCTATCCACGATTTTGATCGTTCTATCCACGACTCTGACTCTTCTATCTTGCACTTTAATCGTTCTATCCGCCACCTATCTTTCTACATAAAAAAATAGACTACCTCAACTTAAAGTAGCCTACTAAACTTTGCTTTATTTATCCAATTTAAAAGTAATATCGCCAACTCCGATTTCCGAGTTGACCTCTACTATTACGTCAGCTTTATCATACGCTTCGTTTACATAAACTCCTTTGCCTTTAGAAATGAAGCCTTCTATACTTGAACTACCGATGCCTTCTTCCGTCGTAAGCTTTACCCCAACCTTTGACGGTAATATGACAGTAGTCTCCCCAACACCTGTTTCAATATTCGCTTCGAAGCTTTTTTTCCAATCGCCACCTAAATTCACATCGAGATCGCCAACGCCCGTATCAATATTTAATTTTTCTAGCTGCAACCCTTGCAAATCTAGCTCTGCATCCGATGCGCCCGTTTCGATTGAGAGATCCATTGGAATATCTTCATTCAGTTCGATATCCCATATATTTTTTATTTTCCCAAAACGCACGCTAGTAGAACCTTTATGTTCAATGATTACTTTTCCTGTCTGGCCGCGTAAATCATATTTTACTTTTGGTGCTAATTTATCAATATTGTATTGAGCAGTACCTTCAACCCAATCCTTGGCACCCTTTTTAACTATTATCTCTCCAATACCAAGTTGTAATTCAACATCCAACTTTTCGGCTTTATCTTTTTCTACTAGGATCGTTTCATCCTTGGTTTTGCCTGGTATGACTGAGTTACACCCCGATAGCGCAATTAATGAAGCACCTATAACCAAACCAAATCCTAAAAATTTTTTCAATGTAATTTCCTCCCGTTATATAATCTTCCAATAAATTCATTATATAGGAATATACATTTATAAATACGACCTTCCGCTTTAAATTCATCTAAGACCTAAGACGTACTGACTACTCCCACAGCTAAAGCAGTGGGGTTCTTATATACTTAAAAGAAGCGTTACAAAGCTCTCCACAGATGGTGTTGCCATGTCCTGTTTACAACATCTTTGATTTATCTTCTGTTCTATAAGACTTTCTTATTTACACAACCGATGTTGTGTTGGCAATAAGTTTTAACGAATGCAGGTAGCTCTACCTACGGAGGAATAGCCTCACTTGATTTGTTTGATACCCATGCTAAGAGGGAATGATTTCTTTACTTGTTTCAAGTCTTCTATATGTTGATTGTGTAACTCTAAAAAGGTAGTAAACGTTTTATTGCATAAGTCTCGATTCGTTTGTTGTAAATTTGGTTCACTATTCATCAGTAAAAACGCACTATATAAATCTCGTTGTACTAGATGACTGCCAATTTGACACCAACGTTGATGGAGTTTTTTCTTTTCATAACGATCTGTCACATGGTTATACTGACTGGCTCTAAAGGTGATCGTATTTACTTTCTGTATAGTTTGCTTTGTGTAACCTAATTTTTGATCGATGATTTCCACTAGCATGGCAGGGGCATGATGCCCAATGCTTTTTCCAAAACGCTTTTTGGATTGGATTTTGCCCTGTATATTTGTTTTAGTTTCTTTTGTACGTTTTGCCAATCCTTTAAAATGCATGGTTTCGATGTACACCTCATCGCCAAGAGACAAGATTTTATTTGCTAACGCACCATGTTTTTCTTTGATGTAGCAAGCTTTCTTTCTATATAATTCTTTTACTTGTTTTTTTGTTTTTTGATAGTTTTTACTATATGTCCAATGGAGTTTGACGCCATGTTGGATAGGTCCATCCTTTTTGAAATTGTTAGGATTGGTACTTCTACGACTTCTATCCAACTTGCGTAATAAACGTCTTTTTTGTTTCTCCAATAAAGGTACTTCCGGCGCAAGTTGTTGGATGAAAACTGCTTCTTCTGAAACAACCGCAATGGTAGAAGGACCAATGTCAATACCTACTCGTTTTTGTTTTTGATAGGCATGCCGAAAGGCTCCTGTAGATGGAATTCTTTTTGCAGGAGGCATCCCATCCATCACAAGTTGTACGTAAAAAGTATGTACTCCACGAATCACTTTTTTAACTAGACGACAATATTTAATGGTATGAAGAGCAAGGGATTCTTTTACAAACAAATCTTGTTTGCGAATACGAACAGGAAGGGTTAATCCATTCCAATAGACAATAATCTCTTTAAATCGAATGCCTGCTTTATTCGATTTCCCTTCTACAGAATGAAGCATTCCGTAACGTTTAAAGTGAGCTTTGCTCCTTTTAAATAGAACATCTTGAATCGCTTTCCAGACAGTAGAAGCGATTTTCTGGGAAGTATTGCTATCTATATGTTTTTTATAGTT
>NZ_JBNNUX010000029.1:38059-60590 GCF_050280145.1 Lysinibacillus sp. NPDC093688 | reverse complement strand
CACACCCGTTCCCATACCGAACACGGAAGTTAAGCTCTTTAGCGCCGATGGTAGTTGGGGGCTTCCCCCTGTGAGAGTAGGACGTCGCTAGGCAATGAAAACAGTCAGCTGTGTGCTGGCTGTTTTTTTGTTATGGAGAAGAAGCTAAAGCTGTTGACAAACATGTAAAGAGCAACTACAAAACACTAGTTATTGTAGCTGCTCATTTTCTATTCAACTTCTTTCAGCAAGTGTGTCGTAGCGAAAGCGAAAATGAAACGTCAATTACGGAAGTTTCCCACCTCTATAGGTGGTGAGATGAATGGTTTTAAGCTACTTTCAGGGGTGTCCAAACACTCGCTAAAATAGAGGACTCAGTCTAAGAACGTAGTCCTGTGGCATCTGAAATGATCGACATCGTGTTGGCACTCATGTTGCACAAAGCCGAATCCGGGCGCAATTATCCGAGGTATAATAGACTTGTAAAGTCGATGCCTAAAAGGTAGAGAATATAAAAATGAAAAATATATAAAAAAGTATTGCATATTTCTATTTCCTATGATATATTTATAAATGTCTTAAAGAGGTCCCGTGGTGTAGCGGTTAACATGCCTGCCTGTCACGCAGGAGATCGCCGGTTCGATCCCGGTCGGGACCGCCATTATAAACGATAATATAGTTCTTATGATGCTTTTCAATCATAAGAACTTTTTTTATTGTTATTATAAGGAAATTAGTGGATGTTTATAATTTTTAAAAGCTATCCAGTAAAATTGCTTTTATAATATTTCTTGTATCCAATGATTTAAGATGGAGGTGAATACCTCGATACCCCTGCCAAAACGGACTAGACAAGACCCTACAGTGTCTGTGTTAACAAACTAGTCAGCAGAAAGGGTGTAGCATTTGAAGAAACTCTACCATTGCGTTTCACTACAGCATTGATGAAGAGTGGTAGAAATAAAGAGTTGGGTAATATATCTAACAAATAGAGCATTAACCATAAAAATTACGATGATAATTATCGATTTCTCTCGTTTGAAAAAGATTTGGAGGTGTTAGCATGAGAAATTATTTTTACATAAACCGTCTTAATATATGCTTGCTCTTGGGTGCTGCTGTAATACTAGCAGGCTGTGGAGATCCTATTTTAGATATTGAGGAATCCAATGCGTACCACTGGCAAAAAAATATGAATGAAGTGGAATTTGAAAAATTAAAAGAAGGTATGACATATATGGAGGCAGTAAAAATTGCAGGGGGAGCAGGAGAAATGTTGAAAAAAGATCAATACCGCTGGAATGATGAAATACTTATGACAAAAGCTTATAATGTACGATTTAAAGATGATAAATTGGTTAACAAAGAGATAAGTGAGGTAAAGGGTAAAAAAAAATAAGCATTTCTTTTTATAAGCGTGTTGTATCTTCATTTTGCACATGAATTTAGTAGCGATAGCGATAATTACGCCAAGGCATAATTGTTTTAGGCTGTTGAGGAATGCTTTTTTGTATAAGCTTTATAGTAGTGACGTTGAAATGATCTCATTTTTCTCTAGAAATCTACATGGATAGGTTTACCTTGTATAAAAAATAGTCAAACTTGCCCTCATGCTTAAGCACAAAGCCGAATCAGGACGCAATTATACCGAGGCATAATTGATTAGTAGTTTTAGCTTGTCGACTCATCCCATGATGAGCACCAGCTCGGAGTGAAAGTCACTTTTGTTTATTAGATACACAGTAATTTAAATTCTTTTTGTCGACAAGCTGCAACAATTACGCCAAGGTGTAATTGTTTTTTTTGAAATCAATTGGATGTTTTGAACATTTACGCTTGTTTCGGTAAACTAGAAGTAATGGAGCTAGGAGAGGAAAAAGAGATGATGTATGAAAAAATAATGAATTCACTTGATGATACTGAGCATTTTGCGTTGAAGCTAGCAAGCTTACTAGAAGCCCAGGATACAATTACATTAGAGGGTGATTTAGGCGCTGGTAAGACGACATTTACGAAAGCATTAGCGAAGGGGCTTGGCGTGAAGAGAACAGTCAATAGCCCGACATTTACGATTGTAAAGCAATATGAGGGGCGTTTACCATTTAATCATTTAGATGTTTATCGTTTAGCAGAAAGCGATGAAGACCTTGGATGGGACGAACTATTTTATGGTGATGCGGTGTCAGTTGTCGAGTGGGCTCATTTGATTGAACAGGATTTACCACAGGAGCGCCTTGGAATAGAAATTTACCGAATCGGAGAAAATCAACGACGATTTGTATTAACACCTCTTGGAAAGCGATATGAGGCATTATGTGAGGAGCTAATGAAATGATTTGGTTAGGGATTGAAACAGCGAATGCACCACTTTCTATTGCTGTAATAAAGGATGGAAAAGTGGTCGCAGAGATTGTACAAAATATAAAATTAACGCATTCAGCAGGTGCTATGCCAGCCATTGAAGAAGTGCTAGCAAATGCTGGCGTAAAGCCAAGCGAGTTAGATGCTATTGCTGTATCAGAAGGACCTGGTTCTTATACAGGTGTACGAATAGGTGTGACGCTTGCTAAAACATTAGCATGGACATTGCAAAAGCCTTTAGTTGGAATATCTAGCTTAAAGTCATTGGCCGCAAATGCAGCACTATATGATGGGTTTATTTGTCCTATTTTTGATGCGCGAAGAGGCAATGTTTATACGGCCGTTTATAAAGGTCGTGAGCTTGAAACAATTATAGAAGATTATCACGATCATATTGATGGCTTGTTAGAGCGTTTACAGGCTTTAGAGGCACCGATTTTATTTGTTGGAGTAGATGTAGATGTTTTTTGGCATAAAATCGTAGAGGTGCTAGGTGATTATGCTCAACGCGTACCGTTTAGTCATGACTTGCCACGAGCAAGCGAAACAGTTCGATTAGCAATGAAAGTGGAGCTACCAAGTGTGGATGCTGTTCATCATTTTGTACCACAATACAAACGTATTGCAGAGGCGGAGGCGAATTGGCTGAAGGAACAAAAGGAGAAGGCACATGAGTAGTGATGTAATATATCGTAAAATGGTAACTGAAGATGTCCCAGCAGTGTATGAAATTGAGCTTGCTACATTTTCTACACCATGGACGTTAGACTCTTTTTATTATGAAGTGCATGAAAACCAGTATGCACATTATGTGCTAGCTATAGATGACTATAATAACATTATCGGTTTTTGTGGAATGTGGATGGTTATAGACGCAGCGCAAATTACGAACGTAGCCGTTATAGATGCTGCTCGCGGTCGTGGAATTGGTGAAGGATTAATGCGAGAGGCAATGCGTATCGCTAAAGACCATAGTATGGAAGTCATGAGTTTAGAGGTACGAGTAACAAATACAGTTGCTCAAAATCTTTATCGAAAGCTTAATTTCCAAGATGGTGGCATACGTAAAGGCTATTATACAGATAACGGGGAGGATGCCCTTGTCATGTGGGTGAATTTATGATGGAAGATCGAATTATATTAGCAATAGAATCGAGCTGTGATGAAACAGCAGCTGCGATTATTCGAAACGGCTCTGAAATTGTTTCAAATGTAGTTGCATCTCAAATAGAAAGTCATAAACGATTTGGTGGGGTTGTACCTGAAATTGCATCTCGTCATCATGTTGAGCAAATTACAGTGGTTATAGAAGAAGCATTAGCACAGGCAAATATGAAGCCAACTGATTTAGACGCTGTGGCAGTTACTGAAGGTCCTGGTCTTGTAGGTGCATTGTTAATTGGGATTAATGCCGCGAAGGCCTTTGCGTTTGCCAATGATTTACCGATGATCGGTGTGCATCATATAGCTGGACATATATATGCTAATGCACTCGTGCAGCCGATGGAATTCCCATTATTAGCACTAGTTGTATCAGGTGGCCATACAGAGTTAGTTTATATGAAAGAACATGGCTCTTTTGAAGTCATTGGTGAGACGAGAGATGATGCAGCTGGTGAAGCTTATGATAAGGTTGCACGTGTCTTAGGCTTACCGTATCCAGGTGGCCCACGTATTGACAAGCTAGCACATGAGGGGGATGAGGCTGTAACCTTCCCACGAGTGTGGTTAGAGGAAGATTCTTATGATTTTAGCTTTAGCGGTTTAAAATCAGCAGTTATTAATTATAAGCATAATATGGATCAGCGTGGAGAAGAGATTTCTCCGACTGCCGTTGCCAAAGGATTTCAGGATAGCGTAGTTGAAGTGCTAACAGGGAAAACATTACGGGCAGCACGTGAATATAAAGTGAAACAAGTTATTGCAGCTGGAGGTGTAGCGGCAAATAAAGGCTTACGTACATCACTTGAGTCTGTATTTGCGGAAGAAGGTATCCCGTTGTATGTACCGCCATTAAAGCTGTGTACAGATAATGCCGCTATGATTGGGGCAGTAGCAACGCCAATGTTTGAAGCAGGTATTCGTGGTAATTTATCAATGAACGGTCGCCCTGGGATGGAGTTAAAATCCTGGCTTTAATTTCTTTCAGAAGTTAAAGCATCCGGCATAGAAAAAGAGGTGTTTTAGATTTAATTCTAAAATACCTCTTTTTTGCTTTTATGAAAAAATTGTTGAGAAAACAGTGTATATAAGAAGATATGAATCTAGTTAGTTGACAAATTTTTCAGAAAATTATCCACAGGCAAGGTGGAAATAAAAGAGCGAACATCCGTACTTATGCACAAAATGTTGATAACTTGTGTATAACTTGTGATTATTCAATATATAGTAGCCTGTTTTGCACAGAGTGATGTGAATAAAATATTTTTGAATTGTGGACAATGTGGAAAAGTCTGTTGATATGTTGGTATTACTAGATTTATAGTGTGTATAAAGTTGTGGGCACTTTTTGTCGAAAAATAGCACTTGACCAATATATATGAAAAAACAGGGCGAGTAAAGTAAAAAGCCATGCGACAAGTCACATGGCTTTACAAGACGCCCACCTTAAAAAAGTTCGGTGGGGGATGTTATACAGTAATTTTTTCAAGTTCTTCACTTAGCTCCAGCCATTCCATTTCAAATAACTCGTACTGTTCCTTAGAAGTGGATAATTCATCCTGGAGTTGTGTAATTTTTTCGTGGTCTGTGAAAATCTCAGGGTCGCAAAGTGCTTCCTCTAAGCGAGCTATTTCAAGATTTACTTGCTGCATTTTCCCTTCTAGTTCCTCAAGCATGCGTCTAATTTGACGTTCCCGCTTTTTAGCCTCTTTATCAATTTTAGAGGTAGAGATCTTATCAGGTACATCCGCTTGAGCCTGCGGTTGAGCAGCTGCCTTCATTTGTGCAATTTCTAATAGCTCTTGTTTCTTTTCAAGATAATAATCATAGTCACCTAAGTACTCAAAGGAACCATCGCCAGATAGTTCAATTACTTTAGTAGCAATTCGATTGATGAAATATCGGTCATGCGATACAAATAAGAGCGTTCCAGGATAATCAATCAGTGCGTTTTCCAGTATCTCTTTACTATCTAAGTCTAAGTGATTGGTAGGCTCATCGAGAATTAAGAGATTTGCCTTTTGCATCATCAACTTAGCTAATGCAAGTCTAGCTTTTTCTCCACCAGATAAAGATGACACGATTTTATCTACATCAACT
Organism: Lysinibacillus sp. NPDC093688; assembly: GCF_050280145.1. NCBI lineage: Bacteria > Bacillati > Bacillota > Bacilli > Caryophanales > Bacillaceae > Lysinibacillus > Lysinibacillus sp. NPDC093688. The sequence goes on along the minus strand of NZ_JBNNUX010000029.1, from coordinate 54,989 downwards.
CCACTGAATAAGAAACGGCCTAGCACCGTGCGAATATCTTTTTCATTCATTAAAGGCCATTCATCCCATAGCTCTTTTAGCACGCTTTTATTGCTCGATAGCTTGGCCTGCTCTTGATCATAATAACCAATTTGAACATTTGTACCATAGCGAATCTCTCCAGTGAGTGGTAGCAAATCTTTGACAATGGTTTTTAATAATGTTGATTTACCAACACCATTTGGTCCAACAAGTGCAATGCGATCTTCTCGGAAAGTGCGTAGCGTGATGCCACTTGATATTTTCTTATCACTATAACCTATCGTTAAGTCATCGATAGATAATACATCATTACCACTTTGACGTTCAATTGTAAAACCAAAGCTTGCTGACTTTTCATCACCATCAGGGGATTCCATCCATTCTGTTCGTTCAAGCATCTTACGACGACTTTGTGCCATTTTAGTAGTAGAAGCACGAGCGATGTTTTTTTGAATAAAATCCTCAAGCTTGGCCTTTTCATCTTGCTGACGTTCAAAAAGCTTCAAATCGCGCTCATAATTTTTCGCTTTTTCATCTAAATAGGCACTATAATTGCCTGTATATTTTGTGACGCGATGACGAGAGACTTCGTAGACAATGGAAACAACCTGGTCTAAGAAATAGCGGTCATGGGAAACAATTAGAATAGCCCCTTCATAGCCTTTTAAATATGATTCCAACCAAGAGAGGGTATCAATATCTAAATGGTTAGTAGGTTCATCAAGGATTAATAAGTCAGGTTTACTTAAAAGAAGCTTAGCAAGCGCTAACCGAGTCCGTTGTCCCCCTGATAGTGAGCTAATTGGCTTTTCGTAATCATTAGGATAGAACTGCATACCATGAAGGACAGAACGTGTATCAGATTCATATTGATAGCCACCCGCATCCTTAAAATTATGCTGCAAATGATCGTATTCAGACATTATTTTTGCATATAAAGTAGGATTTTCATAAACAGTTGGATCGGCCATTTGTTGTTCTAATGATCGTAGTGTTTGTTCTTGGGCAATAAGTGGCTCAAAAATTGTCATCATTTCATCCCAAATCGACAATGTTGAGTTTAATCCAGCATGCTGCTCTAAATATCCAATTTGTACACCTTTAGGAATAATAATATCGCCAGAGTCATATGACATTTGACCAGCAATTATTTTAAGTAAAGTGGACTTACCAGCACCGTTACGACCTACTAATGCAACACGGTCACGATGTTGAACTTCTAATTTTACGCCACTTAAAATTTCATCTGCAAGGAAGGATTTATATAGTTGATTGACCTGTAAAACAATCATTCTTGACACCTCAATTCTTCCTTAGTGTAATGGATGAGCGATTGGCTTGCAATGTCGATGCTTTACTTATTCCAAGCTGTCATGTAAGATTGAAACGATTTCCCTTTAGTTAGTGGCGTAAAAGCGCCTTTAACTAAAGGAAAATCCTCCAGTGAATATTATAAACTTAGAAATATAAAGCATGTATCATAAATAGAATTTGATACGTTTTAAGGAGGAAAAAGTTTGAAACAAGAATTAAAAATTCCACAAGCCACTACGAAAAGACTTCCTCTTTACTATCGTTTTATCCAAAACTTTGCACAAGAAGGCATGGAACGCATTTCTTCGAAGGAACTAAGTGAAGCGATGAAAATTGATTCTGCAACTATTCGCCGAGATTTTTCTTATTTTGGTGCTCTTGGGAAAAAGGGATATGGCTATGATGTGCAGCATCTCTTACAATTTTTTAGCCAAACACTCGATCAACATGAAGCGACAAAAGTAGCGTTAATTGGTGTGGGGAATTTAGGTAGTGCTTTATTAAAATATAATTTCCAAAAAAATCACAATACTCATATCGTTGTAGCATTTGACTCGAAGGCTCCAAAAGAAGGGAAGATGATTAGCAATATTCCTGTTTTTCACCCTGATTTATTGGAAGAGAAGTATGCAGAATATGGAGCGGAGCTTGCAATTTTAACAGTTTCACCACGCTCTGCACAGAAAATGGCTGATAGATTAGCAGTAATGAACGCAAAAGGAATTTTGAACTTTACGCCAGAGCGTATTACTGTACCAGATAAAATGCAACTTTTAACAATCGATTTGTCGGTAGAGTTGCAGGCACTTATTTATTTAATTCGTAATCAGGAAGAGTGATCATTGTACATAATTTAACTTCTTTCAGCGGAGTCCAAACACCCACTGAAAGAAGTTAAAGTCTCCGGACGCAATTAGGCCGGGGTATAATTGATAGTATAGCTCACAGTTTCTGTTAAGTAGAAGTATGTAATAAAATGAGAAAATGACGAAAAACTTTCACATATTATTAATTAGCAAATTGGCGAAATATGCGTTAAAATGATGGATATAAAGAGGAGGTGGCTGTAATGGGTGGTATTGGTCCTATGAGCCTCATTATTATCGGAATTGTCGCATTACTAATTTTTGGACCTAAGAAGTTACCAGAGCTTGGTAAAGCATTTGGTTCAACATTACGTGAATTCAAAAATGCTACTAAAGGTTTAGCCGACGATGATGATGATGACAAGAAAAAGAAAGAATTAGATAAGTAAGTTAGGATGTTTGAGGAATGAATCCAAGAGATCTAACTGTCATTGAACATATAGAAGAATTAAGAAAACGGCTTTTCATTGTTGCCGTTTTCTTTGTTCTCGCTATGGCTGGTGGCTTCTTTGCTGCAAAGCCGCTTGTTAAATACCTTCAAAGTACTGGAGCGAATTACAATATAGAGCTCCATGCATTTGATGTAGTAACACCACTTGCAATTTATATCCAAGTAGTTTTCTTAATCGCTTTCATTCTTTCTTCGCCGGTATTGATGTATCAATTGTGGGCTTTTATTAGCCCGGGATTAAGGGACGTAGAACGAAAAGCAACTTTAAGCTATATACCGTATTCATTTTTATTGTTTTTAGCAGGGCTATCCTTTTCATACTTTTTACTATTCCCTTATGTCATAAAGTTTATGATGAATTTATCAAACGATTTAGAAATTCAACAAACAATTGGCATACATGAATATTTTACGTTTTTATTTAAGCTTACAATACCTTTTGGTTTCCTTTTCCAATTACCGATTGTAGTCTTGTTTTTTTCACGTATTGGGATTTTATCTCCTGAGTTACTAATTCGTATTCGTAAGTATTCATACTTTGGTTTATTTGTATGTGCTGCTCTAATCGCGCCACCTGAATTAGCTTCGCACTTAATGGTTTCAGTACCGTTGTTTGTTCTTTATGAAATTAGCATTATGATTTCTCGTATTGGCTATAAGAAATACTTAAAATCAGAGGAAATGCGAATGAAGGAAGAACAAGAGGCTGAGCAAAAACGTCAGATAGAAGAGGCACTTGAACAGCAGAGACGTCAAATCGAAGAATTGAATCAATAATAATAGAAGCTCGATGCTTATTAGTAGCATCGAGCTTTTTCGTCGTTATAGTTACAGCTTACATGCAATAAAAATCAGTGGAAGAAAAACTCCCACTGATTTTTTATTGCATTTTTTCTAGTTCTTGAAGAAACTTTTGCAATGGTTCTGCATACAATTGTACAAGTGTCACAAAACCGTTCAGCATGACATGGGCGATAATTGACGTCCAAATGCGTTTCGTTTTGTGATATAAGAAGGCAAAAATTAATCCACAAATTGTATAAAGTAAGATATGTGAGAAGTCCATATGAATAAGTGCAAAGAAAATGGCACTTACTATAGCGGCTACCCAGAAATTAGTTGTTTGGACAAGCGAACCAAAAATTACACGACGGAAGACGAACTCTTCTAAAATTGGTCCAAATACGACAATTGCTAGTATCGCAATAGGAGCACCTTTTGCTATACCTACAATATCAGCTGTGTTTTGCGACCCACCTTGGATACCGAATATAGCCATTTCGATAGCTGCGCCAATCATTTGGCCAAAGAAAACTAAGAAGAAACCAATAATTCCCCACATAATTGACAGTGGTATCGTTTCTTTCTTCCCTTTATAAATATCCCAAAACGCTTTATCGCGAGAAGTTAGGATTAAGCTTATAATTAACGCAATGGCAAAGCTAAGTGCAATATACCAGCCTTGCGTAAGTGGGGCAGCTTGCTCACTAGGTAAACCGGTTGTACTCATAACAAGCTTGTGAAATGGGCTTGCCAGCCATCTACCTGATATTTGCATGAGGATATAAATCAGTAAAACATAAAGGGCTGTTTTTTTATGTTTATTTAATTTTTGAGAATTGTTCACAGTCAAAATCCTTTCCATTCATTATGCTACCTTTCTATTGTAGAGGAATATGGAAAGAAAACAAAATTTTTCGAAGTTCTGACTTGCAAAAAAAAGTGTGATTGATTATCATAATAATTGTGTTAGCACTCGTATAGGTAGAGTGCTAATAGACTTAAACTTACATTTAATTAATAGGAGGTTGTTTCACTTGTTAAGACCACTAGGAGATCGTATTGTAATCGAACTAATCGAGGTAGAAGAAAAATCTGCATTCGGTATTGTACTGCCAGACTCTGCAAAAGAAAAACCACAAGAAGGTAAAATTGTAGCAGTTGGGACAGGTCGTATATTAGAGAACGGGCAACGTGTTGAGCTTGACGTTAAAGTTGACGACCGCATTATTTTCTCTAAGTACTCTGGTACAGAAGTTAAATATGAAGGTAATGAATACCTAATTTTACGCGAAAGCGATATTCTTGCAATTATTGAATAAGTTCATACTTTTTTAGTTTATTAAAGTTAATACCTTTAGTGATTGTCACAGATAAACAAATGAATGGGTGACAATGACAGTATGGCGAAATTTTTATAAATATATTGATGAAGCTTAACGAATATTCCATTCCAGGAGGGTAAATTCAAATGGCAAAAGATATTAAATTCTCAGAAGAAGCACGTGCATTAATGCTACAAGGTGTAGATAAATTAGCAAACGCAGTAAAAATTACTCTAGGGCCAAAAGGTCGTAACGTAGTTTTAGAAAAAAAATTCGGTTCACCACTTATTACAAATGATGGTGTAACAATTGCAAAAGAAATCGAGCTAGAAAATCCATACGAAAACATGGGTGCAAAATTAGTAGCAGAAGTTGCTTCTAAAACAAACGAAATCGCTGGTGACGGTACAACAACTGCAACAGTATTAGCTCAAGCAATTATTCGTGAAGGCTTAAAAAACGTAACAGCTGGTGCAAATCCTGTAGGCATTCGTAAAGGGATCGACAAAGCAGTTGTAGCAGCCCTTACAGAATTAAACGCTATTTCTCGTCCAGTAAGCAACAAAGAGGAAATCGCACAGGTTGCGGCTATCTCTGCTGCTGATGATGAAGTAGGACAATTAATTGCAGAAGCAATGGAACGTGTTGGTAACGACGGTGTTATTACAATTGAAGAATCTAAAGGCTTCACAACTGAGCTTGATGTAGTTGAAGGTATGCAATTCGACCGTGGTTATGCATCACACTACATGGTAACAGATACAGATAAAATGGAAGCTGTATTAGATAATCCTTACATTTTAATTACTGATAAAAAAATTACAAACATCCAAGAAGTATTACCATTATTAGAACAAGTGGTACAACAAGGTCGTCCGCTGTTAATCATCGCTGAAGATGTTGAAGGTGAAGCTCTTGCAACACTTGTAGTGAACAAGCTTCGTGGTACATTCAATGCTGTAGCGGTTAAAGCTCCAGGATTTGGTGACCGTCGTAAAGCAATGCTAGAAGATATCGCAATTTTAACAGGTGGTCAAGTAATTACAGAAGAATTAGGCTTAGACCTTAAATCAGCTGATATTACATCACTTGGGCGCGCTGCGAAAGTTGTTGTGACAAAAGACAATTCAACAATCGTAGAAGGTGTTGGTGGTGCAGACGCAATCGAAGGTCGCATTGGTCAAATCCGTGCTCAGCTTGCTGAAACAACTTCAGAATTCGATAAAGAAAAATTACAAGAACGCCTTGCAAAATTAGCAGGTGGTGTAGCAGTAATCAAAGTTGGTGCTGCAACAGAAACAGAACTAAAAGAACGTAAACTTCGCATTGAAGATGCTCTTAACTCAACTCGTGCAGCAGTTGAAGAAGGTATCGTATCAGGCGGTGGTACTGCACTTCTTAACGTATATGCGGCAGTTGAAAAAGTAGCAGATGCAGAAGAAGGCGATGTAGCAACTGGTGTGAAAATTGTTCTACGTGCTTTAGAAGAGCCAGTTCGTCAAATCGCAAACAACGCGGGTCTTGAAGGCTCAATTATCGTGGATCGCCTAAAACGCGAAGAAATCGGTGTAGGCTTCAACGCTGCAACAGGCGAATGGGTAAACATGATTGAAGCGGGTGTAGTAGACCCAGCGAAAGTAACCCGCTCAGCTCTACAAAACGCAGCATCTGTCGCAGCTCTATTCTTAACAACAGAAGCAGTAGTAGCAGATATTCCAGAACCAGCATCAGCAATGCCAGATATGTCTGGTATGGGCGGCATGCCAGGAATGATGTAATCCTTTCGTAGCAAGGTTTTACACAGCTTTTGAAGGTCGATAATTTCTCCATTGGAGAGCCTTGAAATACACGTTTCAACACTTCTTTTTATGAAGTAGAGTTACTCACAATTAAAATACAAAGCAACTACCACTTCTCATGATTTTTAATAATTATGAGGAGTGGTTTTTTCTATGCTATTAAAATTTGCTTACGAGGACTTCATAGCAGACAGAAGATTTAAGAATACAACAGAGGTGAATATTCAAAACTACAAGCAGTTGCTTCTTCCTTTTGTTGAGTTCTGTGAATCAAAAGGAGCTATTAACATTGAGGATGTACGACACACGCACTTACGAGAATACCTGCTAGCATGTCAGGAGAATGGTAACAAGCCTAATACCATTAATACAAAAATCATGCGTATAAGAGCCTTCTATAACTACCTAGTAGAAGAAAAGATTGTGACAGAGAATATAGCTAAGAAGGTGAAGCTCCAAAAGGCTGATGTGAAAATTGATGTTTTTACAGATGAGCATATTCGCCAAATGCTTGCCTACTATCGTGGAATGCGTAGAAAGGAAAAGACATATTTCTCTTATAGAGGATATTTGCTAATACTAACATTCTTGTCAACAGGGATTAGGAGGAAAGAAGCAATCATGCTCAAATGGTGTGATGTAGACTTAAAGAATTTAACTATGAGTGTATATGGAAAGAGCAGACAATATGAAACCGTCTTTTTAACTGAAAAGCTTGCTAAGGAGCTGATGGTGTATCGCTCGTTCTGTTTACAGCATTTTGGGCATGATAATGAATATGTTTTTCTTAATCGTGATAATGCCCCAATGACGGATTATTCAATTTCTCAGCTTTTTGACAACCTAAGATTGAAAATGAACTTTAAGGAAGTGAGAGTAAGCCCACATACGTTTAGGCATACATTTTGTCACCGTTTGGCGATGAGTGGTATGTCTGCCTTTGCTATCCAAAAGTTAATGCGTCACACAGATGTGTCTACTACGATGCGCTACGTGGCTATGTGGGGGCATGAGTTGAGAGAAGAGAACGAGAAGCATAATCCATTGAATAACTTTGAGATTTAAACTATATGGCTGTCTATATCATAGATTCAAGATTATTTGTTTCTGTGATGTAGGCGGTCATTTTTACACCAAGCCGTTGTCTTTAATTAGCATTCGCTTCGAGTTAACATGTCGATGCAGTTAATTAAAAAACTTCAAAAAACACCTGTCAAAAGTAGAAAAAGAATATATAATAGTATGTGAGAAGTGTTTTTAGGCACATACAGCAGAACATACATCTCGATAATGAGATAGTGCCTAGTATAGTCAAATAGGTTTTGAAGTCCTTTTAAAAGGGTTTATTTAAGTTTGCCTTTTATGTATCGTAATAGGCTTATTAAGAATAGGCTTTTTCAGGATATGGCTATGCTATGGATTGTCTGTTGTTTTGATTATTTGGTCTAAGAACGAAAGAACGTAAACCAAACATTTCAAATGATAGACACTTTTAAACGCTAGTTTATGAGTGTCTTTTTATATTCTACAACGATAATAACTGAATGAACTATTTGTGCAAAAATGGTTTCATTCAGTACCTCCAATTTCCATCATCAACCTACATTTGAGTATCTTCATGACACCTTTATTACCCAGTTTAAAGAAAGAACTCTATAAAGAGAGAACAAGAGAGGAGAAAAGAAAATTAAATTAGAGATTTTTGTAAAAGTACAGAATAGATTAATAACCGAAAACTCAGAATCTCACCTGTCTGTTAATGGTTTATATCTGTATGTACTGATTAATTCACAACTGAATATTAACAAGACATTTTCTACAAATAGAGATGTTTTGATTCAACAGCTAGAGGGGATATACGGCTCTAAACGAAGTACCGTCGTTACAAAACTGAATGGTGCATTAGAAGAGTTATTAGAAAAGACACCTTTAATTGTTGAAAACTCGGATTGGAAAAATAGTTCAAGCAAAGACTTATTAACTTTCCGTATGCCTGAGAACACAGAGAACCATACACAAGTACCATTTGAAGTGATAGAGTCGCTGAATAATGTGGATATGCTTTATATCTACGTGTGTGTTGCTCGATGGGAAAATAAAGATAAAGGCTTCTTTAAGTGTCCTTATACACGTTGGGCGGAATTGCTCCAATGTTCAGAGCGAACAGCTAAAAGTAAAATTAAAGAAGCTGTATCTAAGAAAGTAATATTCGTTAATCGTGGGAACTATATTGAAGGTTCTTCCAAGCAACAAGGTATTAATGAATATCATATCAAACCGATTCCACAGGGTTCTAAGACTCTTGCTTCAATTTCATATGAAAAAGCAGCTAATAGCAAGTATATGGATGGAATCATGGGCTATGACAGCACCCCTTTAAATGAGCGGAAGGGTATGCAAGAATACGCTTATCAAGTTGATGAAGCGATTAAAGCATTTGAAAATATGGATAAAAAGTTCTTTCCAAATGATGAACACTATTATCCTGTAGCAATTGCGGTGAGAAGAAAGAAAACACACCTGCTAGCACCTGAGGAAGAAAAGCTACTAGAAGTGGCAGAACGTAGAATTAAAATTCTATCGACTAACGAAAAGCTTAAAACAATTGTTGATGACAAGATTGAAAAGGCTAAAAGGAAAGTTAGCCAAATCAGTAACACTGATATTTTATTCATAACATATCAGGACAAAATAAAAAATAACAAGCCAATGACTACAACTTCTATAAATGGATTTGAACAATCATTATTAGAAGAAGATGACCCATTTGGCGAAGATTAGAGGAGTTAATAATAATGGAAAACACAGTACAAAATGTAAATCAAGCAAAAGGAGAAGTAATTAATACATCTTCTAGTAAACGTAAAAGAATGAAAGGCAATATAATAGTAGAGGAGGGAAATATACTCAAAGTTTATCCTAATGTAGTAGTAGATAAAACTCCATTTATTTTTGATATAGAAGATAAAGATTTAGTGAAGAAATACACTATCTATAGACATAAAGAAGGATATGCAGTTGCTTATGATAAGGAACGTGGAAAAAAAGTTTGGCTTCATCGAGCGGTTATGGATATGTTAGATAAGCCTTCAAAAGATTATGTAGACCATATTAATGGAGATAAAAATGATAATCGAAAATGTAATCTACGTATTTGTCATGAAGATGATGCATCTAATGCGAAAAATAAGAATCGTAAGTTTTTTGGGCATGAGCGAGTGGTGAAATATCGCCAACCTGATGATACATTCGTTTTAAATATATCGAATGGTATTATTCAAGATGTAGAATTTGTCTATGCAGAGTTCAAGCACTTATTAGAAGATGAAGATATTTTGTGGAATCAGGGAGTAGATATGGGGTTAAAGACTATTATCAAACGTAATGAAATGCTAGCGTTAGAACAAATAAGTGCTAGCCTAAAAGGAACAAATGAGTATATAGTTGCCCAAACGGAATATGATAATCTACAAGAATTGAAGGCATTTCTTGTGACAGTTTATAAAAATGCACAGGCATTTAGCTTAGAAAATAAATTGCCTAAAGGTTTATCATTTATCGAGAACAAGGTGTATATTGTTGAAGATGAATATAAGACCTCCAAAGAAATGCATGAATTAAAGTGGCAACCTTCAATAATCTTTTACGGCAATAAGCATAATCAAGAACCGGCAGGTAAGCATTTGAAAAAGCCTAATGGTGAAATGATTTACAATTAGTAATTTAGAGAGCGCATCGTATAATTGATGTGCTTTTCTTTTTTAGTCACTCAGAAAAGCCCTGAGACGCATCGAGAATCAGATAGACATACGGCTATATGGGTTACTCTCAGGTCGTTTCTCAGAGCTTTTTTTTTCAGCTTATGAACGTTGAATCAAGAGCAGGGGGCATAACAAAAGGGCTTGCGGAGATGGATTCAACCATAAACACAAGTCCTGTTCTTATTAAAGTAAATGTGATAATAATTCACCTTTTTCGTTACTAATTTTCATTCTTTAACTTTCTGGTAGTTATAATCTTCCATTTTTTCAAATTATGTTATATAATTACATTTGTGTTAAAAAAACAACATAATTTGCAAATTACAGGAGGCATTTTGGTGAAAAAACTATTATTTTCTTTATCGTTGATTTTTGTTTTAGTGTTTGTAGGTTCCAATGCTAGTCAAGCACAAGCAAAAACCCCTGATGATTACAAGCTGGTAGAGGTTCAACAAATTTTACTTGATTACTTTAAGGATAATGACATAGAGTTTGAGGTTGGTAGTAAGGAATATAATACATATTTATTATCTCAGCAACTGGATAATATTGATAATAAATTGTCTAATAATCCTAACTATGATATTATTGACTATTATATTGGAGAGTACTTATACCAATTAGACCAAAATCAAGGTGAAAATACTCCGATTAATAGTGATTATTGGGAAATTACTATTGGAGAATTAAAAAAAGAGATTGAACTTCGTAATGAAGATGAGGAAAAATTTGAACAGGAACTAAAAGAATTACAACTAGATGAAATACAACTAAATCTATCCTATTTAGCTGCTTCTACCTATGATAGAACGAAAGTCGCTAATTACGCTAAAGAATATGCAACGAAGAACAATTCAGCGTATAAGCGTTATAATGCGAACTGTACAAATTTTGTTTCACAGGCTGTATACGCTGGGGGGAAAACTCAAACAAAGCCATCAAATATAACAAATGGGATATTAGATACAACTAGCTATTGGTATAACAACAATTATTATGATTGTACAGGTTCTAATAGTTGTTATTATCGAGATAAAATCTCAACTTCTTGGATTAGAGTCACTGATTTTTATTCATATTGGACTAATAAAGGGATGAGTGCTACAACCAGCACAAATAAAAGTACAATTATTAGCAATGCAAACGTAGGTGATGTCATTCAATTCAAAAGTAAAAGCGGATGGTTCCATTCAGTAATTGTTAATAGAAAAGCTAACGGTACAGTTTATGTATCATCGAATGATGACGATTATTATGACCAAGATTTTAAAAACCGTGGTAATGATTCGGAAAGTTTTAGAGTAATTAATATTAAATAACCCAAAATGAATTTTTATCTTTTCTTGGGAGGAGTTAATTTGAAAAAAATAGTTTATATCTCTTTAACTTTATCTATACTTTTAGTAATTTGGGTAATCTTTTCAATAAATCAGCCCCCTAAATGGATTGGTACTTCACAAAGCGGGTTGTGGAAAGCGGATTATAACGCTTCTCCGACTGCACCTAAAGGAGATTGGATTGGCTATGTGTACTGGGATGGTAAAAGTGATGTTCTTTTAACTGGAGCTGAACTTAGTGAAAATGGGGAAATCATCCACGAGTTTAAAAATCATAAGGATAAGTTAAATGAAGGAAATAATCATATAAACTATATTCATAGCTGGGATTCTATGTTTACAAACATGAATGACAATTTAGAACTAAAAGTTTACTGGGAAGATAAGGATGGGGGACATGAAGACATTATTAAGATGTCTCCAAAGAAAAGGTTTTTTGTTTTACCTAATTTCCTAAAAGGTTAGAAGTAAAGGTGTGATACATAAAACTATCACACCTTTTCAATATCAATCTTCGCTTTCAAACTTGCTAAAAGCTTATCATCGACTCTTTTAGGCTTGAACCCCATCCCTATCTATTAGAATACCTTCTACTGTCAAAGACTAGATACATCATTACATCTGTTTACCTCTTTCGTTGTTGGGTGGTACTTTCAACTATAGAGGATAAAGATGTTTTTTTGTGCATTTTTTTCGTCAAGAACAGACTTTGTTGTTGAGCCTTTATTATTTGATTAATAATTTCATGCCAAAGAGGATTCGAACAAATAGGTGACGATTATTATTTCTAATTCTTGTTCAAATCATCTGCTCCTTTAGTTGAATAACTGAATAATCAGCTGTTTGGTATAGTTTAACGTATTTTTAAATATTGGTGTGAAGAAGTGTGTAAGCTAATAAAGCGAGCTATGATAAGGTTGCGGTAGCGCATCATTAAGCTGATGTGCATTGTTAAGTCCCACAGAACAGTTCTCAGAATATTCGAGAATCAGATAGATGTATACTTGGTTGCCTAGATTGTTCTGATCCTAGTTCTCAGAGCAAATATACCTTCCTCAAATGAAGTGGTGTCACAGCTGAGCGTGGCATAACGAAGTGCTGTGCTAATAGAGTGCTTGCTTCAAGCCCTATGAACAACGATAGCAACCGTAGCACCACTTAAGAGCATTTAACGAGCCTGTGAGCTTTGATAGTGAAGCGGGGGAAACATTCACAGAGGTTGGCTGATTGTGCTACAAAGCCATGTGTGAAGCTACAGGAGTGATAGAGGAAGCATAACAAAAGGACTTGCATATATGGGATTCAACCGTAAACACAAGTCCTGTTCTTCTTGAATAAAAGTGCCTGTTTGTTGAAGTATTTTAATCTATTTTAGCTAATTTAATATTTAGTTTAATGTTTAAATTAGCTGTATCAGAATCATTGTTTTTTACGTAAATACTATAATCGTCATTATAAGGAACAATAATATCAACTATACCATTACCATTTTTAACAATATTACTGTAGATTTCTTCTGTGGATATAGATATAATTCCTATTTCAATTTCTCTTTCTTCATCACTTACTAAAGAAAATGTAATGTTCTTACCTTTTTCCAATCTTTCATTTCCTAAATTTAGCTCTGCTCCTCCTATTAACCTCATTTCAATTTCTTTTCCATTCTGTGACAGTTTAGCTCGCCCTGATTCTACAGTTTGCCCTGATTCTACAGTTGGAACATAATTATTAGTTTCATCTACAGAATTGGAACATGCAGAAAGCAGTAGTGAAAAAGTAATTATAAAAGTAAAGTTAATTTTTTTCACATATAACCCTCCGTTTCCTAAATTTTACTAGATGATGTGCGTTGGTTTCAAAAACTAATTAATAACTTGTTAAACAAAACTGCTCCGTTAGTTGAATAACTGAATCAATCTGTAGTTTGGTTTAGTGTAGCACATTTACAAATATTGGTTCAAGATGAATGTGTGAGGTGCAACAAACACACATCACTGTTATATTTTTTTTGCGAGACGATAGCGTCTAAACTGCTACTAATCTAATCATTAATTTATCAATGATAAACCACATCATAAACCTGCATAGATTCACGAAAAGATTGAGTAGCTAAAGTGGAGTGGATTATAAGGGGAAATATATCATCACTTGAAGCATGTAATTATGGACAGGTGTTTTCATACAAAAGCTAGGGTCTTAACGAGGCGGTTATCGAGAGGTCTTAATGATAGCCAACTACAAGATTAATATGAATGTATGCTTTTTGTGAAAAGGATACATAAAGAATGTTGATGTAGAGCCATTCCTTAATTGAGCTTTGTTTGAATGTATGGTATTGTTTGTGTATAGACGAAAGGATACATAAGAAAAGGGGCAATAAACATGGCAAACACGAAATCAAAAGAAGGTACATTAATTGATGTACAACCACTGAAAACAAAAAAGGATATTGGCGAGATGATTGAAGCTCTAGGCATGACAAAAGAGTTTGGTCTACGCAATCAACTTTTGTTTAAGCTAGGTATCTCTACAGGGCTTAGATGTGGCGACCTAGTGGAATTAACAGTGGAGCAGGTCAAAGGGAAATCTAATTTCAAGATTCGTGAGGGTAAGACTAAAAAAGAGCGCACAGTTTATCTAAACAACCTTATGGCTGATATTGCAGAATACATTGAAACGCTACCTACAGGCACAGTGTACTTGTTCCCAAGCCGTAAAGGCGAAGGTCATATTTCAACTACACAGGCATACCGCATTGTCACAAAAGCAGGCGATATGATTGGTAATGATTCAATTGGCACTCACACAATGCGTAAAACATTTGGCTACACGTATTACCAAGCTACGAAAGATGTTGCAACACTGATGGAAATTTTTAATCATTCATCACAAAAGACAACTTTGCGCTACATAGGAATCACAGAAGAATCAATAGAAAATAGCATTAAGAGCATTTCATTCTTCTAATGGCTCTATTGCTCTAAAAGTATTGATTTATAAGGGTTTTGAACGCTTCATGACTATTCATAAATAGCAGGTAAAAGGATTCTTTTATTTTGAATGGTAGTGAAGTGAATTAGAGCCATACATGAGGTCGCAGGAGCTTCATAGCTTGTTCCTAGAGGTCGAATTGACACATTGGTCAGTGAAGGTCAAAAACGTGTCAGGAGAGCGTTTTGAGCGTTACATGGCAAGGCTTAGGCAGGGGGTGTTTTCCGATATTTTGATGATGATGAATGAAGAATTGGGGCTACCTACTACACGCACACCAAAAGGGAATTTTAGAACTTTGTACTTTATAACTTAAATAGTAAAATTTAGTATGTATATTGTTTATTAGGGGGTTATTTGATGTATAGATGGATAGAAGAGTTTAAAGTTTTAAAGCCACATTACAGTCCTATAGTAAATATGTTTCTAAAATATCTTAAAGAAGTTGATAAGATGGACAAAGTTGGGGCGGTTACGGAGTCAGATATAGAGGCTTTTTTGAAATTTAGTGCTAAAGATGCGGTAAACTCACGTGGGACACTAGCATTATACTATGAAGGCTTAAAGGGGTTTTATAATTATTTATTAACGAATAATTATGTTCAGTACAGTATTTTCAGCGGTATAGTTAACCATAAAGATTACAAAAAACAAATTTCTAATGACTTAAATCTTAGAGAAGAAGTTTCAAGGGGCGCTCTTAGTTTGCTAGAGTTAAAGTTGTTGCTTGACAAAGTTAATGAGTATTTTGAGTTGACTGATTACAGTAAGCTAAAATTGAAGAGTGAACAGGAAAATTATATAAAGTTTTTGATACTTAGAATTTACATCAAAATAACTGTATTAGCTCCTGCAAAACGAGCAGTCATATGTGATTTGAAACATAGTGATTTTGATTCGGATTTTCGGGTAGTTAGCGTTAATAACCAAAATATTGCTATTCCAAGAAACTTAACATCGGAGATAAGAAACTCTCTTAGATTCGTTCAAGAGCTTATGGGGAAGAACATTATCGGAGCTAATGAAAGGCTGTTTGATTACATATTAGATGAACCATTTAATGATAATAAAATATCTCATATTTTAAGTACTTTTTCTAGGAAGATGGACTTGGACTTCATTTTAGACGAAGGTGAGGAAAAAGGTAAATATTCAGCTAGTGGTGAGAAGATTATGAATGGTGCGATTTGCTCTCTTTGGGATGATGGTGAAGTGGATGTTGTTATGCTATCTAAGGTATGTGGCGTAAGCGTCCAAGCGATTTCTAAGAAAATCTTAGATTGGAGTTTTGATGATGGTATTGCTAGTTCTCGTTTAAATAAACAGCTTAGGCAAGTTAGCTATTATAACTTGTTATAGTATAGATTAGCTAAGAATAGAAATGAATCGAGGTAGCCCAAGTGTCTTTCTCGTTTTTCTTTTGTGTTCGTTGCTGAAAAAAATGTAATAACAGTTGAGGTAAGTTGTAGGTCGTGCAAGTCTTTAATACTACCTGTTGGGCTATAGGAACGTCTGTGAACGCATGTGGAGTTTGTTGTTAACTTGATGGTAGGGGGCGTAGTTTCCGATATTGAGATAAGGTATCTCCTTGTATGGGGGTGACCTGTTGCACTCACACGAAATTCCTTCTTCACATCGAGCTAATACTACTTTACAATTGATATTATAGGAAATCGTTGGGAAGTGGTAGTTGCCCGATGATTGTGAGATGAAACGTAGATATAACAATGGTTGAGCGAAGTTGACCTACAGAGTAGCTAGTACGACTTCTTATATTGTCTTAACAACAGAAGCAGTAGTAGCAGATATTCCAGAACCAGCATCAGCAATGCCAGATATGTCTGGTATGGGCGGCATGCCAGGAATGATGTAATCTACGGCTCAGCCAAAAACCACTTCTCAAATTTGAGAAGTGGTTTTTGTGCTTTAGTGAATATTTATCAGTGAATCGCTGATAAAAGCTGGTTTTTCGCAAAGATTTGTATCGCCTTTTTTAGGATGGTGTACTCCTCCTTAAGTGCATGCAATTTCTTTTCATAATCGTTTTGCACCCGCTTTAACTCTGTCGGTGTGACATATTGAATTAATAATAAATAAAAAGGCTATTCATTAGTTCATATTTGAACTTCTGGATAGCCTTTTTGCTATAGTCATTTGTATTGAGCTTCAATTAGGTTGAGAATCTACATCCCTGGTAGGTTTAAGCCAGGATATTGTCCACCTGGAAATGGCATTGGAAGTTGCGGATATGGCTGCTGAGGATGCGTAGGATGCATATGTGGTGG
>NZ_JBNNUX010000029.1:31808-37962 GCF_050280145.1 Lysinibacillus sp. NPDC093688 | reverse complement strand
GGGATATGGCTGCTGAGGACGCGAAGGATGCATATGTGGTGGATATGGTTGCTGAGGACGCGAAGGATGCATATGTGGTGGATATGGTTGCTGAGGACGCGAAGGATGCATATGTGGTGGATATGGTTGCTGAGGATGCGAAGGATGCATATGTGGTGGATAAGGTTGCGAAGGCCGAGTTGGGTATGGTTGTTGCGGATAAGGTTGCGAAGGCCGAGTTGGGTATGGTTGTTGCGGATAAGGTTGCGAAGGCCGAGTTGGGTACGGAAGTTGCGGATATGGTTGCGGAGGGCGTGTTGGATACGGGCTACCAGAAGGCATGGTAGGATGAAACGGAATGTTAACATCAACATTGTCGGGATTTAAATTAGGGTTGACCAATGAAACACACCTTTCTTCGTTTTTCTTTTCTAACATATGCCTACAATTATGATCGTCGTAGGCATTAAACTAGGTGAATAATCGACAAAGGTAGAATTCGTTAAAGTAGAAAATGTTATAAAATATATCAAATTTAATTATAATAGAAAGAAATATCATTTAAAGGATGTTTAGATAAATGACCATTATAAAAATCAAGAAAATTAGGATACAAAATTTACGAAATGTACGACATGGTGAAATTGTTTTAACGGTGAATTTTGAGACATTTTTTAAGGCAAATGTTGTAGGTTTATACGGACAAAACGGTTCAGGAAAAACAACTATTGTTGATGCATTTGGTTTGTTAAAGGCACTGATCTCCGGATGGATTACTGAAATAAAATTACCGTCTCAGGAAAAGAGATTAATTATGGCAGGGGAGGATACGGCAAGTATTGAGTTCGAGTTTCTTGTAGAAAATCCATTTGGCACATTTTTTCTCAATTATTATGTAGAGTTACAAGAAGATCAAAACAGACTGTACACAACGGTTGAACGTATTGCGTACAGAGAGAATGAGAAAGGAAAGCGTTCAAAGATTCTAATTAATGTTACAGAGGAAGACATACAACTACGTAAAGCAAATCTTTCTGATATGAGTGAAAAAACGCGTATCCAATTACTAGTCATTCATCAACTATCTAAAAAACAATATACGTCCTTTGTCTTTCACAAAGATTTAAAGCCAATATTACAAGACAGGCTGTCAGAACTAGAAATGCAATTACTTCATAATTTAGCAATAGATTTTAATCGAGATTTACATGTTGTTAATAATCAAAATATCGCACCGTTATTTGAGGAGCGCAGCATGCCGTTTAGTATCCATCTAGAAAAAACTCGTGGTTCTATCCCTTACAACTTGAAAGGGCCAGCGTTATTGCCAGAGGATACGTTTAATGTGTTATGTGAAGTAATAGAGCAAAGTAATCGTGTATTATCAGCGATTATTCCAGGTCTGACTATAAAGATTAATGTCATTACAAAACAAACGATGGATAATGGAGAAAAAGGAGTTCGTTTTGAATTTCTATCACAGCGAGGGGAGCGTGAATTACCACTACGGACAGAGTCAGAAGGGATTTTGAAAATTATCTCTGTACTCAGTGTGCTCATTGCCGTTTATAATAACCCAAATGCTTGTGTAGTGATTGATGAATTAGATTCTGGTGTTTTTGAATATTTATTAGGCGAGTTGTTAACAGTGATTGATGAGGACGGAAAAGGCCAGCTTATTTTTACGTCTCATAATTTACGCGTGTTAGAGGTGCTTGCTATTAAAAACTTATGGTTTACGACAACAAATGAGGAACGTCGTTATATGCAGCTAAAGGGTATTAAAGAAGTAAATAATGCTCGGGATGTTTATTTACGTGCAATTCAGTTGGGCGGACAGGATGAAGAGGTTTATAAAGAAACGAAGATATTTAAAATTAAGCGTGCCTTTAGAAAAGCGGGTGTCCAGCGTGACTAAAAAGGTTCTTTTAATCATTGTAGAGGGGCAGACGGAGCAAATTATTTTAGAGGATTATCTAGATGAACATTTTGCAAATTCTACGATTCGCTTCGATGTACAACGGGAAGATATTTTAACGAAGTGGGACGCACATAAACGGATACCTAATATTAAAAATAGTATTACGAGAGTGATTCAGAACTATTTGCAGAAGTATAAGTTTTTAGCGAAGGATTTAACTGCAGTCGTTCATATTACTGATGCAGACGGGTGTTTTATTGCCCCTGAATTTGTCAAAGTGAAGGAAGATATTGAGCAAAAACTATACTATACAGAAGATGCAATATTGGTGAAATCTGAGAAGCGTAAGGAGCAAATTGAGCAACGAAATGAAATGAAGGCGAATAATGCCAAAATCCTTGTAGCGAATGATCATTTTAGCATTCAGCGATTAAGAATACCGTATCAGCTATTCTATTTTTCTACAAACTTAGAGCATGTACTATGGAATGAGCGCAATGAAATAGCAACGGAAAAGGTGCAAAAGGCTGATGAATTTATGGACAGTTTATCGAGTTCCATAGAAGAGTTTTTAAAAGACCATCTTCCGGTTAACTCTGAGCTTCCATATAAAGAAAAAATGAAAATGAGCTGGTCATTTTTGATGGAGGGCTGTAATTCGTTACAGCGCGGAACGAATGTGCCGTTATTATTTGAAATGATTAAATCAGATGTACAATAAAGTGTAACTTTAATCAGTGGGGGCCATCTTCCACTGATTTTTAGTCTTCAACAATAAGGCTTTAATGGGCAGTTAATGTCTATGCCCTCCATTAATCGTTGGAGGGCATTTTATTGTGTAGAAGACAAAATATAAATTAGAGCAACATGCCAGAAGATACATACTAAGCGAAATGGTTGATTGTAGTGGAGACTGGACGCCCCCCAGGAAAGACCAGATGGGAATAACTTCGCTAATTCCTCCGCAATAAACTTCGCATATCAATTGTAGAATAGCTTGCTTTAGGATCGACACCACCAACATGTGCAACATTTACAACGAGGTAAACAATGAAAAGAATGAGGCATTTTACGCTAGTTGTGTAAAAATGATTGGGAAAAGTGTAACAAATAATAAGTTGCGACGACTTATTTGTGAGTGTAGAAAGTGGGGTGAAGTTTTGCATCAGGATATATTAAAAATTGAACATTTGTACGATTGTTACCATCGTGATGTGTATCATTTTGCACTTTATTATACAAATAGCAAACAAGAGGCAGAGGATATTACACAAGAAACGTTTTTTAAGGTGATGAAGCAGTTAGATAATTTAAAGGATAATGATAAAGTAAAAACTTGGCTCTTATCAATTGCACGGAATACAGCAGTAGATATACATAGAAGGCAGAAAATAAAGCGTTTATTAACAGAAAAACTTAGCTGGCAGCCCATATTGAAGGAAGTGCCAATGCCTTTAGAGATTGTGGAGAAAAATGAGCAATGGCAAACAGTACAAGAAGCATTAATGACATTAAAATCACATGATCGGACAATCATTATTTGCAGAATGCTAAAAGACTATACGATTCAAGAAACCGCTGCGATTTTAGGTATCTCAGAAGTCAAGGTACGTGTTGATTTTCACCGAGCAATGGCGAGGCTTCGAAAAAAGGTAGGGAGGGATGATTGATGGAAGAACGTGATTATGATTTAGTTGATGCACTAAAACAACGCCCTGATAAAGAGCCAGATATAGATTACACAAATCAATTACGGCAAAAACTCCAAAAGACTCATATAAAGAAAACAAAAAGATTTTCTATCGCTACCATACTAACCGTTCCAGTGACGCTAGTTGTTCTTCTATTTGTATTCAGCATTGGTACAGGACAATCGTTCAATTTGAAAAATGCAGCACAGTTAACCATCAATCTAGAAAAAGACCTTACTAATATAGTGTGTATGTTCCTCATGCTTACGCTCTCATTGTTTATTTTGTTCGTTTATTTCAAGGGGCTTACGAAGGGAAGACTTATCTACATGACATTTTCTTTGTCTTTCTTGGCATGGGTAGGAAACCTAGTTTATGCAGAGCATCAAAATATGGATGAACCTATTGTACAACCAAGCTATAGTGAATCCTATGATCATACAAGTAAGCAAGACAATATAGATGAAATTCAACAGGAACAGGATAACTACTGGATGAAAACAATAGAGGGAGGTATAAAATAATGAAAAATCCTTACGATTATTTATTTAATGGCATGGGTTTTATTTTTATTGATTTAAGTGCTTTTGGATTACCAGATATATTACCAGATTTCATTGGTTATCTATCTTTAGCATACGGTATTAACTTGTTGCCGTCTTTTCATAACTTAAAGCGTTGGTCAAAAAATTTCGCCATTATTTTAATGATAATGTCATTTTTCGTGGAGCTAGCTCAATGGCTTGGTTATAAGGTACCCGGTGAAATTGGAATACATTTTATGCAATTTTTATTCATCGTTTTTATGTATTGGGTTTTTCAATTATTATTACACATTCATAATAATAAACCTCTTGAAGCTAAAACATTTAAAACGTACCAGAAATTCATGGCATTTATGCTTTGCGGCTTCGTAATACAGGCATTTTCAATAAATGTTGATACAAGTATGCGAGAAATTACTCATTTTATAGGTTCTTTATTACAGGTGTTTTCTTATTTCTTATTTATATTCTATTATCGAGCGTGTCATAAATACTATAAAGAACTTAATGAAAATAAGGTTCATTCGCTGTAACAAGCTATGGATCTTTTTTTGTTTTAGGGAATCTGTACTTACTGAGCGATGACATCTTTTCCTTTCCTAATTCATAAGCTTTATAGGTGTGATTTTATCAAGCTAAAAGGAGGCACTGACATTCAAATACATGTTGTACGGGCAGGAGAGTCCTTATGGGGTATTGCACAGTCGTACGGGACAACAGTTCAAAGTATTGTAGATGCCAATCAAATTCCTGAACCAAATCGATTAGTTATAGGGCAAGCGCTTGTGATACCGATTGTCGGAAATTTCTATTATGTACAGTCAGGAGATAGTCTATATTCAATTGGTCAACGCTTTGGCATAAATTATTCAACACTTGCTCAGGTAAATAATATAAGTCCGAGTCAACCTTTATCGATTGGTATGCGACTTTATATTCCACCTCAACCAAAAACAAAAGCTGAAACATTGGCATATTTAGAGCCAAGAGGAACATTCGTTAGTGAGGCATTATTGAGCCAAGCGAGAGAAGCGGGTCCATTTTTAACGTATCTTGCTTTATTTAGCTATGAGGCAAGGCGAGATGGAACGCTTAAGAGTCCTCCAAGTCAAGGTGTGACGCAAATTGCTAATGATACAGGAGCTTCTCTAGCAATGGTTGTCTCAAACCTAGAGAATTTTAGCTTTAGCGGTGATTTGGCGAGAGATATTTTTCAAAGTACAGCAGTACAGGATTTGCTTTTTAATAATATTCTTGAAGAGGCAAAGCGTTTAGGAACCGTTAAAGATATTCATTTCGATTTTGAGAATTTGCCGGGAGACCAACGAGAAGCTTATAACAATTTTTTAAGGAGAGCGGTGAGTCGATTCCATTCACAGGGGTATACCGTATCGACAGCGCTAGCTCCAAAAACAAGTGCTAGTGAGCGAGGTCCATGGACGGCGGGGCATGATTATAAAGCACATGGAGAAATAGTAGATTTTGTTATGTTAATGACTTATGAATGGGGATATTCTGCAGGACCGCCTATGGCAGTATCGCCACTTCCAGAGGTAGAAGCGGTTGTAAAATATGCAGTGAGTGAGATACCTCGAAACAAAATTATACTTGGACAGAATTTATATGGGTATAACTGGACACTTCCTTTTGTACAGGGGGGCCCGAATGCCGAAGCAATTAGTCCACAAAGAGCAATTGAGATTGCTAAAAAATATAATGCTGCTATTCAGTTTGATTTGAGATCTCAAGCACCGTTTTTTGAATACTATGATGAGCAAGGTAAAGCACATGTAGTCTGGTTTGAGGATGCTAGATCCATTCAAGCGAAGTTCAATTTAATTAAGCGGTACCAACTTCGTGGAGTAGGCTATTGGAAGTTAGGTTTACCATTCCCACAAAACTGGTTATTGATTGGGTCGAATTTTGATGTAGTAAAGAAATGAAATCCTAAGGAGCAAACACTTTCGTCTCGGCGTAATTGTTGCTGTCGCTACGTTAGCACTACGCTTTCGCACAGA
>NZ_JBNNUX010000029.1:0-31711 GCF_050280145.1 Lysinibacillus sp. NPDC093688 | reverse complement strand
AGAGAACAATTTGTTGCTGTCGCTACGTTAGCACTACGCTATCGCACAGAGAACAATTTGTTGCTGTCGCTACGTTAGCACTACGCTATCGCACAGAGAACAATTTGTTGCTGTCGCTACGTTAGCACTACGCTATCGCACAGAAAACAATTTGTTGCTGTCGCTACATTAGCGCTCGATTTCGCTGCAAAAGAGTTCATTCTCTTTTCTGATAAATATTAATTATCTGGAAATAATGTTTCCATTTCTGGAAATATATATTATAATGATAGTAAATGATATTTTAGGAGGGGTATTTTGGGTAAGTTCAAAAAGTTAGGTATCATACTAACATCAACTGCATTTTCTGTCGGTGTACTTTCGCCAATGGCACAAGCTTCAGCAAACGTAAAAGAACCACAAGAGAGAGTTGCAATCCAAGTTGCTTCTACAGAAACAAAGGTTTCAAAAAGTGTGCTTATTAAGCAATTGAATACATTATTCCCTAACAAGTTCAAATTTGTATCAGAGAAAGACTTCTCAATGGGGGAAGCGCATTACTTTAATGATGATAAAACAATACGCTATAACTTAAGCTTCCAAAAGAAAGTCGATGGCAAAGACGTTTATGGTGATTTTACGTTTAAAGGCGAAGATTTAGAATTAGAAAATTTCCACTATCAACCTGCCAATATAGCGGATGCATTGTATCCAGTGAAGTATTCAGAGGGTGAGGCAAAGAAAATTGCCCAAGACTTCCTAAAGAAATTGCCGAATACTGCGAATTACAAGCTTCGTGAAGACAATTGGTATGGTGATTTTGGTTTTAGTTTTAGTACACCTTTATCTGAACCAATTACGTATTCATTCGCTTATTCGCCAACACATAATGGTGTACCACTAAGTAATGAGTTTATCAATATTACAGTTTTAGCAAACGGTGAAGTTACAAGTATGTATCGTAATACTGAGTCAACTAGTAAGGCAACATTTGATAACTTAGATCAGAAAAAGAATGAATCAGATATACTTGCACAGGTTCGTGAAAATTTATCAGTTGATTTACGTTATATGATTGACACTAACTACCAAACAGGTGAATCTATTGCTAAGCTTGTGTATATGCCGCCAACAGGCTTCACTGGTGTACATGCATTAAATGGGCAGTGGCATACAATGAATGGTTTTACTTCTCAAGTACCAACGGCAAAGGGTGTAGAAAAACTGGCATCGCAACCACTTGAACCTAGAAAGAAGGACATTACATTAGCAGAAGTTGAAGAGTTAGCTAAGTCTTTCTTAAAAATTGATTCAGACAAAGTGAAGCTACAAATTGAGTCGGTTGAAGAAAGAGAAAACTACAATGGTGAGAAAATTTATTCAGTAAATTATATGTATGAATTAGGAAATGGTAGCGGCTATGGCGCATCATTTGAAGTGAACAAGGCAACAGGTGAGATTACAGACTACTGGGATATACGTAGAGATTTCATGGAGACAGATCAGAAAGTAGAACCAATTGCAAAAGATGCTGCGTTAGCAAAAGCGACAGACTACTTAAAAGCGTGGGCTCCGTCCTATCTTCATAACTATTCAAAACCAATAGAAGAAACTGTATATGACAAAGACAGTAAACGGTATTACTTCTCCTTCCCACGTATTGTCAATGGCATTGCTGTACTAGGGGATGAAATTTCTGTTGGTATTAGTGCAGATGGGAAATTAAGTTCGTTAAATGTTAGTAATCACAAGATTGATAATTGGCCGGCTGTAAACAAAGCTATTCCTGCTGATAAAGCAAAAGAAACGTTCAATAAGGGGCTAAAATTGGAGCTTCAGTATGCAAAACAGGATGGAGAGGATAAGCACCATTATGATTTAGTATACTCTCCAGTTTATAATGGAAGCATATTCAATGGTATTGATGCAACAACTGGTAAATGGCTTCAAAATGTTGATGATGCCAAAGAAAAACCAGCTATTTCACATCCAAAAGCTGGAGGAGAATTAACTTATTTACTACAGCAAAATGTATTAGAGGTTAAAGACCCAGCAAACTTTAATGCTGATACTGCTGTAAACAAGGGAGAAGCTTTGAAAATCTTAGTTAAATCATTATCATACGGATATTATGATTTTGGTCCATATGGAAGAGGCGACGAGAAGCAATCCTTTAATAACATTGACAAAAAGCATCCATTATACGGAATCGTTGAACAAGCTGTAAGCATGGGTATTATACAACCGGCGGATCAATTTGCAGTAGATAAAGAATTGACTCGTCAAGAGCTTGCAGAATGGTTAGTACGTGTACTACATTTAGAGAAAGCTGCTAAGCATAGTGACATTTACAAATTAAACTTTGCTGATGCAAGCTCAATTAAACAAGAGTACGCAGGTTATATTGCTTTAGTAAGTGCGATGGGCTTAATGGATGGACAGCAAAATAAATTCAATGCTACTGGGAAAGTGACGTATGCAGATTTGGCAATATCTACAGTTCGTCTAGCGAAGGCTGTTTATGAGGAAAACGACGGCCGCCGTTACTATTATTAATCAGTAATCGATACATGAAAGGGCATCTCCTGATTTTAGGGGATGGCCTTTTTAACTTGTTTGAATGAAGATAAAATAGCTTTATGTTCATTCTATTTTCTTATAAACATAAATAATCATGGAATTTCATTTCCATTTCTGGAAATGTATAATATAATTATGATAAATGATAATCTAGGAGGGCTATTTTGGTAAATTTTAAAAAGTTAGGTATTATACTAACATCTACTGCATTTTCAGTTGGTGTACTTTCGCCAATGGCACAAGCTTCAGCAAATGTAAAAGAACCGCAAGAGAGAGTTGCAATACAAGTTGCTTCAACAGAAACAAAAGTAACGAAAACTATGCTTATTAAGCAATTGAATACACTATTCCCAGGCAAGTTCAATTTTGTAACAGAGAAAGATTTTTCAATGGGGCAAGGGCATTACTATAATGATGACAAAACGATACGCTATGATTTAGACTTCCATAAGAGAATCAATGGCAAAGACGTTTTTGGTAATTTTACTTTTAAAGGCGAAGATTTAGAAATAGAAAATTTCTACTACCAACCTGCCAATATAGCGGATGCATTGTACCCAGTGAAGTATTCAGAGGTGGAGGCAAAGAAAATTGCCCAAGACTTCCTAAAGAAATTGCCGAATACTGCGAGTTATAAGCTTCGTGAAGACAGTATTTTTGGTAATTTTGATTTAAGTTTTAGTAGGCCTTTAACTGAACCAATTAGGTATTCATTCACTTATTCACCAACACATAATGGTGTACTAATTAGTGATGAGTCTATCAATATTGTAGTTCTAGCGAATGGTGAAGTTACAAGTATGTATCGTAATACTGAGTCAACTAGTAAGGCAACATTTGATAACTTAGAACAAAAAAAGAATGAGTCAGATATACTTACACAAGTTCGCGAAAATTTGTCAGTAGATTTACGTTATATGGCTGACTATAATTACCAAACAGGTGAAGCTAGTGCTAAGCTTGTGTATATGCCATCAACAGGCTTCAATGGTGTACATGCAATAAATGGACAGTGGCGAACAATGAATGGTTTCACTTCTGAAGTACCAAAGGCAAAAGGTCTAGAAAAACTTGCATCACAACCACTTGCGCCTAGAAAGAAGGATATTACAGTAGCAGAAGTTGAAGAGTTAGCTAAATCTCTCTTAAAAGTTGATTCAGACAAAGTAAAGCTACAAATTGAGTCGGTTGATGAAAGAGAAAATGAAAATGGCGAAACAATTTACGAAGTGAATTATACTTATTATTTTGGAAATGGAGGCTCAGGCACATCATTTGAAGTGAACAAGGCAACAGGTGAGATTACAAACTACTGGGATATGCGTAGAGATTTCATGGAGACAGATGATAAAGTAGAGCCAATTTCAAAAGATGCTGCATTAGCAAAAGCGATAGACTACTTAAAAGAATGGGCTCCGTCCTATATTCATAATTATTCAAAACCACTAGAAGATGCAACATATGATAAATATTCCAAACAGTATTACTTCTCCTTCCCACGTATTGTCAATGGCATTGCCGTAGTAGGGGATGAAATTTCTGTTGGTATCAGTGCAGATGGGAAATTAAATGCTTTACATGTTAATAATCGTAAGATCGATAATTGGCCGTCTGTGAACAAAGCTATTCCTGCAGATAAAGCAAAAGCAACGTTCAGTGAGGGGTTAAAATTAGAGCTCCAGTATGCAAAACAGGATGGTGAGGATAATAACCACTATGATTTAGTATACTCTCCAGTTTATAATGGAAGCTTGTTCAATGGTATTGATGCAACAACTGGTAAATGGCTTCAAAATGTTGATGATGCCAAAGATAAACCAGCTATTTCACATCCAACGGCTGGAGGAGAATTAACTTATTTACTACGCCAAAACGTGTTAGAGGTTAAAGACCCTGCAAACTTTAATGCTGATACAGCTGTAACCAAGGGAGAAGCTTTGAAAATCTTAGTTAAATCACTTTCTTACGGATATGATTTCGGTCCGAATGGAAGAGACAACGAAAGGCAATCCTTTAATAATATTGACAAAAAACATCCATTATACAAAGTCGTTGAACAAGCTGTAAGAATGGATATTTTACAACCGGCGAATCAATTTGCAGTAGATACAACATTGACTCGTCAAGAGCTTGCAGAATGGTTAGTACGTATACTAAATTTAGAAAGTGTTGCTAAGCATAGTGACATTTACAAATTAAACTTTACTGATGCAAGCTCTATTGACCCAGCGTACGCAGGTTATGTTGCTTTAGTGAGTGCAATGGGGCTAATTGATGGACAGCAAAATAAATTCAATGCTACTGGGAAAGTGACGTATGCAGATTTGGCAATATCTACAGTTCGTCTAGCAAAGGCTGTTTATGAGGAAAACGACGACCGCCGTTACTATTATTAATTAGTAATCGATACATGAAGGGGCATCTCCTAATTTTAGGGGATGCCCTTTTTGTGAGATTACAGTAAAACAAAAGGATTGCCGTCAATTATTTTATATGTTATTATTATCTCGAATTAAAGATAAATGAATTCGAAGTAAATGAAAAGAGGGAGTCGTGTGAAGGGAAATAATCGTAATTTAAAAGCTTTTACGGTCTTGTTCCGGGCGTATCAAACGATTCAGGATGCAACAAAGAGAGATTTACTTCAATATGATTTAAATCAAACCGAATTTTCGGTACTTGAGTTTTTATATCACCACGGTGAGCAACCAATTCAAGTGATTGGGAAGAAAATTTTAATTGCTAGCAGTAGTATTACGTATGTTATTGATAAGCTCGAACAAAAAGGTTTTGTGTATCGACGTGCTTGCCCAAAGGATCGTCGTGTCACATATGTTTTATTAACATCTGAAGGACAAGTGTTGATGGAAGAAATATTTCCAAAGCATGAACAAAAAATTAATGAGATTTTTGAAGTATTAGGTCAACAGGAGATGGATACAATGATTCTGTCTTTAAAAAAGGTTGGTTTAAACGCAGTTAAAAAATAAAAAATTTTACGTATATATCTCGAAATCGAGATAATTAGGAGGGGCATAAAATGAATCATTTAAAAGGAATTCACCACGTTACTGCTATTACAAGTAGTGCGGAAGAGAATTATAAATTCTTTACTTATGTGTTAGGGATGCGATTAGTGAAAAAAACAGTTAATCAGGATGATATCCAAACATATCATTTATTCTTTGCAGATGATAAAGGCAGTGCTGGTACTGATATGACATTTTTCGATTTCCCTAACATCCCAAAAGGTGTACATGGAACAAATGAAATTTCCAAAACCTCATTCCGCGTGCCTACAGATGCGGCATTAGACTATTGGGTAAAACGTTTTGATCGATTAAATGTTAAACATACAGGTATACAAGAGCAGTTTGGTAAGAAAACTTTATCATTCGTTGATTTTGATGATCAGCAATATCAACTTATTTCTGATGAAAACAATACAGGCGTTGCATCTGGAACTCCATGGCAAGATGGACCGATTCCTCTTGAATATGCAATTACAGGCCTAGGTCCGGTTTTTATACGAGTTGCTAATTTTAAATATTTCAAAGAAGTGCTAGAGAAAGTGATGCTCTTTACAGAAATTGCAGAGGAAGGGGATGTCCATCTATTTGAGGTGGGTGAAGGCGGAAACGGTGCACAAATCGTTGTAGAGTTTAACGCAGTTTTACCAGTAGCGCGTCAAGGCTTCGGTACAGTACATCATGCGGCATTCCGCGTAGAGGATCGCGCTGTATTAGATGAATGGACTGAACGATTTGAAAGCTTTGGCTTCCATACTTCTGGTTATGTAAACCGACACTTCTTTGAATCCCTTTATGCACGAGTTGCACCACAAATTTTATTTGAGCTAGCTACTGATGGCCCAGGATTTATGGGGGATGAGCATTATGAAACTTTAGGTGAAAAATTGTCGTTGCCACCGTTTTTGGAGCCAAAACGTGCACAAATTGAAGGGCTTGTTCGTCCTATTGACACTGTAAGAAGTACGATTACGTTCGATAAAGTGTATGAGTAGTACCTTTTATTCCATTCAGTAGAGATATAAAAGCCTCGCTGAATGGAAATTACATATTTTTAAAAGAAAAATGAATGGAGGTCAGTTAGATGGAATTTACAAAGGTAATAGATAAGCGTCGTTCGGTGAATAACTTTATAGAAGGCATCAAGATGAGCGAAGAAGATATACGTCCCATTTTGGAGGATGTTAAACTTGCTCCATCCGCCTTTAACTTACAACATGCCAATTACATCGTTGTCTTAGATGAAGAAAAAAAAGAAAAAGTAAGAGAAGCAGCATATGGGCAATATAAAGTGCACTCAGCCTCAGCGGTTGTACTTGTTTTAGGAGATAAAAAAGCCTATAAAAATACTGCTAATCTTAGTCAAGGGTTAGTAGATTTAGGAATCATTAATGCTTGTGAGTTAGAAAATATTGTAGATGAAAATACTAAGTTTTATGAAGAACGTGGCGAGGAATTTATGAAGGAGGAAGCTATTCGTAACGCTTCACTTTCAGCTATGTTATTTATGCTGGCGGCTAAAAACCGCGGATGGGATACATGTCCAATGATCGGCTTTGATCAGCAACAAATGAGAGCTCTTTTTAATGTCCCAGAAACACATGAAATTGCACTAATGATTACTATAGGTAAAGAAAAAGAAAGTAGTCGTCGTTTACGTGGTTATCGTAAACCAGTTGAGGAATTTGCTACCTATTATTAAAGAGGTATAAAATAGAAATTGTTACAAATAATAAAGAAATGTACATTTAGGGGGAAGAATTTATGAAAGTAGTAGCAATCGTAGGTAGTATCCGTAAAGAATCTTATAATATGCAATTAGCAAAATTTATTGAAAAACGTTATACAGAGAAAATTGATCTTGAAATATTAAGCTTAAAAGATGTACCCATGTATAATCAAGATATCGAAAATGAAGCACCACAATCTGTACTTGATTTTAAAGCAAAAGTAAAAGCGGCAGATGCAGTACTGTGGTTGACTCCAGAATATAATGGTACAGTGCCAGGTGTTATGGTTAACGCCATCGATTGGTTATCTCGTGTTGATAAAGTAATGATTGGCAAGCCATCATTCATGATGGGAGCATCAATGGGTAACTTAGGTACTGTAAAAGCACAATTACATTTACGAGATATTTTATTCTCACCTGGAGTAAATTCACCATTACTTAGTGGTAATGATGTTTATATTGGCGCAGTACACACTAAATTTGATGCTGAAGGCAATTTAACAGATGAGGGTACTATCAAATTCCTAGATGTAGTTATTGAAAACTTCTTAAACTGGATGGAAAAATATATTTAAAAATAAAAAACTGGGATCATCACCAAAACGTGTGGTTGATTTCCGTTCCGACTGGGCGCTTTGTAGCTGCCGCTTTGCTTTCGCTACAGAAAACATTTGCCGCTGACGCTTCGCTTTCGCGCAGAGCAGAGCTTCCTGGGGGCGTTCGATGAGCCGCTTCGCTGCAGGGTCTCGGGCCAACACGATGTTGGTCACGAAGGCGTTATCACAGGATGTGATGGTTTTAGCCTTCGTTCCTCTATCGCTGATCCCCGAGGAGTCGCCCAGTCTCCACTACAATCAACTATTTGCATAGTATACGTTTTAACAAAAGTCATCCACAACTTTTGGTGATGAACCAAAAACTGTCCAATTAAGTATGCTATATACTTTTGGACAGGTTTTTATCTCTTTATTTAATTGGAATTATTTTTAAAACTTTTTGAAGGCGGTATGCAAAAATGCCCGCGAATATAGCTAAAATAATATCCTTTGGCAAAGGAGGCATCATCCAAAGCCATGCTAGTTTATAAGTGAAAGCATCAGGAGCACTAGCCCATAGCTTGTAGGCAAAGTACATCCAATTTGTTCCTAGTAAATAATTAATAGCAGTTGCAACTAATGCAGCAACTACATAGCTTTTCTTCGTTCCACTGCGTTCTACAATAAGCCCTGCGACAAATGCAGCTAATATAAAAGAGACAATGAAACCAAATGTAGGACTTAAAATTTGTCCAAAGCCTCCGCTGAAACGTGCAAATACAGGTGCGCCTGCTAAACCGATGCACATATAAACAGTACAAGCGAGTGCCCCTTTTCTACTACCGAGAATAAGTCCTGCTAAAATAGCAAAAAATGTTTGCAATGTGATCGGTACTCCACCAACAACCATGAAAGGTACAATGGACGTAATATTAGCGCCTATCATCATCAATGTTGAAAATAGTCCAACGTATGCAATATCTACTGTTCTTAATTTTTGATGCGTATGTTCCACAACCGTTGTCATTATTTCACTCCTAAAAAGTAATGTTGATAATAATAGTGTAAAAAAATAAACCTTTTGTGTCAACCGGATAAATCTGTATGGTTAACACAAAAGGTTTTAGTTGAAGTCAAATTAAGATACTGCTTTTAAGCCCGCCACACCAATGACAATGGCGATGATACTAATAATTCGAGTTAGGTTCTTAGATTCACCGAAGAATATAATATTTACGAGTACAGCGCCAACTGTACCAATCCCAACCCAAACTACATAGGCGATGCTTAACTGTAAATAGTTAAAGGAAGCATATAAAAGTGCAAAGGACATCCCAAAGCCGCCTACATATATTAATAAATTACGTATAGTTTTGTTTTGACTATAATAGCGTAAACCTACAACACCGATAATTTCTGAAATTGCGGCTAATAAAACAAGTAACCAGCCCATTATGCATTAGCTCCTTTCTTTTCATCAAAATCTTTTGAAGGATTATCAGCTAAATTAAGACCAATAACACCCAATACTAAAATAAAAATGAAAATACCTTTAATAGCATTAAACTCACCATCAAAAATAAAAATGTCCATTAATGTAGTACCAATTGTACCGACCCCTGCAAAAGTCGCATAAACTGTGCCTGTAGGTAGGTTTTCACAAGCCTTCGATAAGAAATGAAAATCCAACGCAATTAGGGACACAATAATAATCCAATGCCACCAAGCGCTAGCAACATTAAAACCAAATATCCAAAACAATTCAAACAAACTAGTTAATCCAACATAAATCCAATCTTTTTGCATCATTAAATTCCTTTCATTTATCCATGATTATGACTGACAATCAGTCATTTTTAGTGTAAAAGAGAACGTCACTTAGGCGTGACGTAAACCGAGTGCATGATGTAAAAAGTCGAGGAGCTCAAGCTTTTGAAGTCTAATTGTTTCTTCTTCACTGTCATCATACAAATAAATTTGTTCAGCAGCAGATTCTACTAGACCGATGATAAGTTTAGAAGAACGTGTAGTATTTAGAGATTCGCGTATTGTTCCTTCTTGTTGAGCTTCGTATAAAAAATTATTCATCCATTCATAATAGGGAGCATATATATTTTCCCATTCTTTCATATGCTCAGTTTGTGTAATACCGGCATAGATAAGTGCAAATACATCTCGATATTCCTTTGTTAGTGAAAAAACAATATCTACTGATTTTTCAAGCTGCTTTGCAAAAGGCTCCTGTATTGAAATACCATCGTTTATAGCAGCAATAATCTTCTCAACCATAACTTTTGCAATGGCTGGCATAACGGAAAGCCGTGATGGGAAATAAAGATAAAATGTCCCTTGCGCAATACCTGCAGCTTTTACGATATCTGAAACCTTAGTCTTTTCAATTCCTTTTTCACGAAAAACTTCAATTGCAGCTTGAATAATTTTCTCTTCTTTTGACATGAAATCCCTCGCTTTTAGCCTGCTTATTTATTATGTTACAAAATAGCTGAAATAAAGTCAATGAAAAATGACTGACAGTCAGTCATTTATTTTTGTGTATATATGTTTCTTATTTAGGGAACTTTATTCGTGAAAGGATTTGATGAAAATGGAAGAGATAAAGATTGCGCAACTAGATCAGCAACAACTTGAAAGAATTAATGAGCTAGAAAAGAACATTGGAGTGACATTAGTAGCCTATGATTCTTCAACAATGCCATCACAGGGCGGTGCCTTTGAGTCAAATAATAGTACTCTCAGCAATCATTAATTAAGAATAAAATGCCTTGCAGCAATGTGAGGTTTTTTTATTTCATGTAAAGAGCGTATAGGGGGTTACAATGATGCAGGATTTCTATGCAGATTTACATATTCATATTGGGCGTACTTCAAGTGGACGTGCTGTTAAAATTACTGGCAGTAAAACGTTAACATTAGCAAGAATTTTAGAGACTTCAAGCGCAAGAAAGGGACTGGAGATTATTGGGATTATTGATTGTCAGTCACCAGAAGTAATGGATGAAATGGCAAAGATGATAGAACAGGGCGAACTAAAGGAGCTGGAACAGGGAGGGCTTCGTTTTCAAGAAACTACACTTATTCCAGGTTGTGAAATTGAGATTTATGATCAACATTGCCTTGGACCAATCCATGTGCTTGCTTATTTTCCAACACTTTCGCTTATGAGGGGATTTTCAAATTGGATGTCTAATTATATGAAAAATATCCATTTAAGCTCGCAGCGAATTTATTGTGATGGGCGAACATTGCAGCAAAAGGTTCATGAATTAGGTGGGCTTTTTATTCCTGCCCATGTTTTTACACCATTTAAAAGTTTGTTCGGTAAAGGTGTGCATCGTAGTTTAACAGAAGTTTTTGATCCTCAGCTTATAGATGCGATAGAGCTTGGTTTAAGCTCCGATACTGATATGGTGAGTAACATTAGAGAGCTGCAGGCATATACATTTGTCAGCAATTCTGATGCACATTCACTTGGGAAAATTGCGCGTGAGTATCAAAAATTGAGACTATCTAATGC
Organism: Lysinibacillus sp. NPDC093688; assembly: GCF_050280145.1. Classification (NCBI taxonomy): domain Bacteria; kingdom Bacillati; phylum Bacillota; class Bacilli; order Caryophanales; family Bacillaceae; genus Lysinibacillus; species Lysinibacillus sp. NPDC093688. Next base: position 20,320 of record NZ_JBNNUX010000029.1, on the reverse strand, counting down.
AAATTTCACAGAATTAAAGATGGCGCTTCATGAGCAACAAGGTCGTGCAGTAACAGCCAATTATGGCTTAAATCCTTTGCTTGGTAAATATCATCAAACCGCCTGTGCAAAATGTGGTGGGCAGCTTAGCAATTCGGCAACAATTTGTACAAACTGTGGAAGCACGCAAATTATAAAAGGGGTTGCAACACGTATAAAGGAGCTTTCAGAGCAAGTGACTGATAAACGTGCACGACCACCATATATTCACCAAGTACCACTAGACTTTATTCCAGGATTAGGGCCGAAAATGATGGAACGATTACTACAAGCATTTGGTACAGAGATGAATATCTTGCATCGAGTTACGCTAGAACAACTCGAACAAATCGTGCCACATAAAATTGCCAAGATGATTGATTTAGCAAGAACGGGGCAATTGACAATCGAAGTTGGTGGTGGCGGTATTTATGGGAAGGTTCAGCTGGAATAAAAAAATAATTGCTCGTATTTAACCCATTTCTATCCTCTGTATATTAAAATGGTAATTAGTAAAAATTGGAGGAGTGAGTGTGTGCAATTATCAAGGAAATTTCGGTTTTTAGCGACTAGCGTTCTGGCATGTCAATTAGTAGTACCAATAGGTGCAAATGCTGAGGAACAAAGAGACTACATAGCGCCAAGTTGGGTAGCTCAAGCAGATTATGTAGCATTGGGTGATTCCTTAGCACATGGTATGAATGAGGTTGGAATAATCGGGTTAGGTTACACGGATTTTGTTGCACAAACTTTACAGCAAGATGGTTTCATCACTTCTTATAATAAGGGATTTGCCTATTCAGGCTATACAACGAAAGATGTACTAGATGATATACAAAATAATGTGGAAAAGCCAGTGGTAGGATTCGGCTATCAAAGTGAGAAGGTAAAGGTTCGCACATCTATTAGAGAGGCTGAAATTATTACTCTAACCGTTGGTGCCAATGATTTAATACCTATTTTAAAAGAGTCTCAGACAACTGGCATTAATACAGCAATGATGCTAAAAACTTCCCAAGGAGCAATAAAAAATATTGCTGCTATTTTAGAAGAAGTTAAGAAGATTAATCCGAGCGCTCAAATTTATGTGATGGGTTATTATAATTCTTTTCCTTACTATAGTGAGGATGTACAGCAACAATTTAAAATGCTATTAAAAGTTATGAATGCAACGATACAAACAACTGCTGAAAAAGCGGGTGCCGTTTTTGTACCGACATACGATATTGTAGCAAAAGATGTTCCAAGCTATTTACCAAATCCTGATAATATTCATTTAAGTGAAGCAGGCTATTTAGCAGTAGCGAACGAGGCGTTTTTGCCAGCGATAAAAGCAAGTACGTTATGGGATGTATCAAAAACGATTCAAGCTAATATGAAGGATAGTACAACTGTAAAAATAAGCTGGCAGGAAGCGAAGGATAATGTAGGTGTCACTAGTTACAACGTATATGTAAATGGTAAGCTAATATTGACACAAGATGCTAAAACAAACGCTATAACTTTGGATAATTTAATAGCGAATACAGCATATACGGTAGCTGTTAAAGCGGTTGATGCGGCTGGTAATGAAAGTGTTCAAAGTCCAACAGTTACTTTTACTACTGGAAGAACTTTAAGCTTTACTGATATAGAAAAGCATTGGGCAAAGGAGTTTATATTGAAGGCAGCTGAAGCGGGTATTATGAACGGGTATCCAGATGGTACGTTTAAACCTGAGCAAAGTGTTACTCGTGCACAGGCCGCTTCGATGCTTGTTAGAAGTCTCGGTTTAACGACGAAAGAAAAGGCACCGTTTACAGACATTGCAATCTATGATGTCGGAACTCAGTCAGAAATTGCAGCAGCTTATGCATATGGGCTAATTAAGGGGTCGGATGGGACGTTTAACCCAGGGCTGCCAGTTACTCGCGCTCAATTAGCAGTAATGATTAATCGTGCTTACGAATATCAGCAAAAGCAACCTTATACTGTGAAAGAGAAAGCTCCATTCTCTGATATTGCCTCTTACGATAAAGAAACAAAACATGCAATAACTATGTTGTATGAGCAAGGTATTATTATAGGTAGTGAAGGGGGATTTTCACCCGAGGCCCCTACAAAACGAGGCCATGCAGCGAAAATATTTATGAATTTTAAAAGTCTATTAAAGAAATGAAATCCTTCAAGGTAGAGGTTGTGAATAGAAACCTCTACCTTTAGACGTTTACATATGATATTTTTATTGCGATGGATATCTAGTACAGTTTAGGCGCTCATCATCAAAAGTTGGAGATAACATTAGTTGAAAAGTATGCCATATGGATAAGTTGATCTTCGTTACGGCTGGGCGACTCCTTGGGGATTAGCGATAGAGGAACAAAGGCTAAAAGCATCACATCCTGTGATAACACCTTCGTGACCAACATCCTGTTGCCCCGAGGCCCCCAGGAAGCTCTGCTCTGCGCGAAAGCGAAGCGTCAGCGGCAAATGTTTTATCTGTGCGAAAGCGAAGCGTCAGCAACAAAGGGCGCCCAGCCGGAACGGAAATCAACCTCACTTTATGGCGATGAGCCAATTTAGAATTGTAATAACGCTGAAGTGAAAATGGATCAAAGGAGAATGCGATGCTGTCATTTATTTTATCTGCGAAAAGATTGTTAGTAGGCATGTGGAAGTCATTCAAGCGTCCACAGTTTCTATCTTTGTTTACAACATTATTTTTTATCATTCTTTCAGGGACAATGTTTTATAAAGGAACGGAAGGATGGTATTGGATTGATGCCATGTATTTTGCAGTAGTGAGTTTAATTCCAACCGGTGTTGAGACGGGATTGTATCCTACTAGTAATTTTTCAAAGATATTTACGATGATTTATTTAATCGTTGGAACAGGCGTCATGTTTATTACGCTATTAATGCTCGGCAGATCAATAGTCGATTTTACAATTGAGGAAGAAAAGAAAGAACAAGCAATAAAACGTCTGAAAAAATAACAAAGCAGTTCAATAAATCTATAAGATTTACTGAACTGCTATTCTTTACTTATTTACGATAGTCTAGCAATGATGCCTTCTTCATCGTCTAAGACTAATTCGATTCCTGTTGAAAATGGATCACCATGTAGGACATCTTTAATCCATACACGTAGTGCGCCAATCATTGCTGCTGTATCGAACATCTCGATTTGACCATTAGTTTCAACTTCTGCACCGAAGCCTGTGTCATCATCGTATGTTAGTTCTACCAGTACATCCTCAGGGCGAATGTTTTTATAGTAGGCCTGAGATAAGCAAATTGCATTAATAATATCTTGCTCATTAATTATTTGTGCCATTGTGCTTCCTCTTTACGTTTCTTATCTTTAAACATATTAACAATTTTTACAACTAGCATTACGATAACCATGATAGCTGCAACGTTAATTAATAAGCCTAAAATATTACCAAGCATACCCATACCACTGAAAAGACTTCCGAATAATAAGCCAGCTAATCCACCAAGCATTAAGCCTTTCATAAGACCGCCTGAGAAGAAGCCGCCTTTCTTAGCTGTTGTATCCGTTTTGTTAGTAGAAGTTGTATTATTTTTATTTGTTGTTGCATTATTTTGGTCTTTAGATTTATCCTGAGACTTTTGGAAATTTGAGCTATTATTATTGTTTGAGAAGCCTTTTTTACCTGATTTATAGGATTTAGCTTCTGCAGTTGGTGTATCTGAGATGAACAATGTTGCACCTACAGATGCAAACATAAGTGTCGCTGCAAAAAGAGCGGCAAGAATTTTTTTCATTACTTACATTCCTCCAATATAATTTTTAGTTTTGTCATAAACTAAACTTACTAGTAATTTTACATGAACCATCTCGAAAAATAAAATAAACGCTTCCATCAATTTAAGTATATCAACAAATTTGAACAAGTAGTGACAGTTCAGTGACAGTTCTAATCCACCGAATGTTGGACAAGCATTACATAAAACGGAATTGTAGTAGAGGTTGGACCTGCGCCTAGACGTAACGGAAATCAATCCCTAGTTAAGATGATACGCTTTAAAAAGAGTGTATAAAGTGAAAGGAGTGAAACGATGATTTCAACATTATTACTGTTAATTTCAATTTTTTTAATGTTTTATATAACTGAAAAAAGACGTTTTTTCAATGCTGTAGTTCTTGGTTTTTTAGGGTTGTTTATTTTAAGCACAATATTTAGTCATTCAGTATTTCTTCCGAATGAGCAGGGGATTGTGTCGAAGATGGGTATAGTCATAATACTAGGAAGTTTCCCGAGTATTATGTTTATTTTATCGATAGCTACGTTTTTTAATAGTAAAGTTTTACTTGAAAAAGAAGGACGTAAAGTACGAAATCTATTGTTGGCTGTTTTTGGTTTGAGTTTTTTTATCATGATGATTTGGTATGTATTTGTGATTTTCATGAATATCGAAGATGATATTTGGCATATTCTTTTCTTCTATGGGTTCTTGGTTTTTGGTTATACAATGTTTTTATATACAAGCATAATGGCCTACGCCACTCTATATCATTTTACGCCTATCCTTTATGAGCCTAACTATATTATTGTGTTAGGATCAGGACTAATCGGAGATAAAGTACCACCGCTTTTAGCTAGCCGTTTAGACGAGGCAGTAAAGCAGTTTCAAAAATATGATGAACGACCTTACATTATCGTCTCAGGTGGACAGGGAAGTGATGAAAAAGTATCAGAAGCATATGCCATGAAAAAATATATAGTTGACGAACATCAAATACCGTCTCAAAAAGTATTTATGGAAGATCAATCGACAGATACTGAACAGAATATGGCATTCTCTAAGGAGATTATGGATAAGCATGCTCAAGGGGGGAAATATAGATCCTTATTTGTAACGAATAATTTTCATGTTTTTCGTGCAAGTATTTATGCCAAAAAAGCGAAGCTTGATGCACAAGGTGTTGGTTCAAAGACAGCCTTTTATTATGTACCTAATGCATTTACTCGTGAATTTATTGGTTTATTAGAAATGTATAAATGGATTCATGTCACGGTCTTTTTGTTTATTACATTGTTCATTGGATTAATATTGAGAGCGTATGTGTAACCAATTTAGAACTGTCTTCCATATAATAGTGGCAAGGCGCATTTTATTTCCATTCAGTAGAAAACTCCCACCTCTGAAGGTAGGGAGGCGAAATCGATAGTAGTGTGCGAGGGGGGAAAACGAATGTATGGGCAATTTTTAGCAAAAAAAAATAAAGAGCGAATAGGGTCTCTACAAAAGCTCGTGCAAACACAAGATACGTGTTTTTCGCAAAACATTGATTTGATAGCAGTCAAAGAAGTACAGTTAGCAACCTTGCATAAAATTGTATATCAAGTTGTGCAGGGACTATTGAAAAAAAAACAACAACGACATTTACAAATTATACATCCAGAACAGACACAGTCAGTACAGGAGAATGTGCTAACGCTTTTAGCTGAATATGATGATTTACTGCGTGAAGCAATTCCGCTCCCTATCTATATTTTCGTATGGCAAATTTCTTCACTGGAGAAGTTAGCTAATTGTGTTGAAGTTGTTGATGATGTACTTGATATATTGGAATGGTATTTAATTCATCAAAATGAGCAGGTTGAAGCATTTGACGAAGAAGATCTAGATCACGAGGTAATTATTGACTTATACAAAGATGCCATCGAAGAACAGGATGCGGATGCACAATTTCAACTTGGTGAATACTACAGTGCAATTGATGGCGCATATTTCCAACCAGAAAAGTCCGTGAAGTGGTTTGAGTTAGCAGCATCACAAGGTAATGCTGATGCACAATATGCACTAGGTAATTTTTATTTTGAAGGTATAGGTGTACAAGAAAGCTATAATATGGCCTTTTCGCTGTATGAGGCTGCAGCAAAGCAAGGGCATCCAGATGCCGCAAATAATTTAGCGGATATGTATTTTAACGGTGAGGGAGTACCAGAAAACTTGGTACTTGCGAAGAAGTGGTTCGACTTTGCCGCACAACAAGGTGTAGCAGAGGCCATGTTTACACTCGGAATAATTTACGAGCAGGGATTAGGAGTCGACAAAGACGAGGAGCAAGCCTGTAGCTATTATAAAAAATCTGCTGAAGTAGGCTATGTTGAGGCACAATATAGGCTTGGAGGAATCTATTTAGAGGGACGGTTAGGGCAAACGAAAGATGTGAACCGTGGATTATATTGGTATGAAAGAGCAGCAAAGCAATATCATGTCGATGCCTTTTATGATTTGGGCTTTATTTGGAGCCAAGGGTTAACAGGTATACGGAATATTGAAAAAGGTATTCATTGGTTTAAACAGGCTGCCCTTCAAGGTGATTCGGAAGCAAAATTACAACTAGGGCATATATACAATAAAGGGGAAGGAATAGCTAGAAATATTAAAGAGGCTATAAAATGGTATGGACTTGCAGCAGATGCAGGAAGTGCGGAGGCGGCAATTTTACTGCAAGAATTGAATGGAATGTGAGCATTTTTTATTAAAAAGTAATAGGTTTTTAGATTCAATTATCTGCTTTTGGAGTATGGGTATTAAGTATTGTTTTTCGGTGTTTATTAGGTATATATTATCGGGTTTATCTGGTTGTAAAAATATCAATATAATAAAGTGGTAATACCTCGAACTAAAACAAGGAAAAAATAAGCATAAAAAAAACAGAGATGATGTTAATTAGCTACCCAAAAGTATTGTGGTAGCTTTTTTTCTGCTTTGGATAATAAGTAAGATAACAGGTACTTTTTGTTCAATTTGTGGAAAAAAGTGTATATTTGAAAATTGACAGCTATTTATAAAATGTATAAGGTATATGAGGGATTTTGAAAGAGTAGTTAGTAGCAATAGCTAATTATAAGGTTACCATTTTTAGTTGATTGTAGCCCATAACAGAGAAAGAGTCATAAGTAATGTATATGGATAAAAATATCCTGAGGGGTTCTCACTAAAAGTTAGGGATGACAATTCACCAGGAGCGTCCAGCTGGAATGGAAATCAACTCTACGTTATGGTGATGCTTTTTTCATATTATTGGTGATTGGATTTATATTTTTCTCAGCTTTTAAAAGTACACGGCATGAAAGAGGGTAAATGTGTGATTTTTCAAAAACAGAGAAAGACAACGGCGTTAGACTTAGGGAAATATACGGTGAAAATGGATATAGCTAATCGCCAGTCAATAAAAAAGCAAATTGATATGCTCAAATTGACGAAGCGGGATTTACAATATTTAAAAGCTTTTCAACCTTTTGTAGAAAGCAATATTGATAACATTGTTCATCGATTTTATGAAATGATTGGAACTGAACGTACTTTAGTAAATATTATTAATGAACATAGTTCTGTAAATAAGCTAAAAATTACTTTACGACGTCATATTATTGAAATGTTTAATGGTACGATTGATGATGAATTTTATCAGAGGCGAGTTAAAATTGCTAAAGTACATGTCCATATCGGGCTTAAAACACAATGGTATATTTGTGCTTTTCAAGATTTAACAGCATCATTTATTGACTTAGTTGAAGAACATGTTCATCATCCAATGGATCAACTCAATACAATTAGGGCTATCTCAAAAATATCTAATTTTGAGCAACAGTTAGTTTTAGAGGCGTTCGAGCATACCATTGAGCAACTTCATGAAAAAATAGAACGTAGAAAAGAAGTGATAGAGAAAAAGATCGTAGAGTCTTCGGAAGGTCTTGCCACAATATCACAGGAAACAAACAACTCGTTTAATCGCTTAAGTGAACAATCGGATGAAATCAAACAACTAGCAAAACAATCACTTCAAGTGTCGACTATGGCTGAGAGTCAGGCATTAGAAGGTCGTGAACGCTTAAAGAATCAATCGCAAAATATGAGTAATATTATTTACTCGCTTGATGGTATAGCGGAAAATATTACACAGTTGGCAGATATGTCAAGGGAAATGGAATCGATTGTGAATGTTGTGACAAATATTGCAAATCAGACGAACTTGTTGGCTTTAAATGCGGCAATAGAAGCGGCTCGTGCTGGAGAAGCGGGTAAAGGCTTTAGTGTTGTGGCAGATGAAGTGAGAAAACTATCGATTCAAACAAAGGAATCTGTAACATCGGTTGCGACATTACTACACAAAACGAATGAGCGGACAGATAAACTTGTCCATTCGCTTAGTAATATTCAAGAAGAGGTAGCTTCTGGTGAGGAAAATATGGTTCAAACAGAAGGACAATTTACTAACATATTGGACGCTATGACCGAAGCCAAAGAACAAAATGGTCAGATGGAAAAAGAAGTACAAGCAATAGTAGAAGTACTAAGTCAATTAGGTATTGCCTTTAATGAAGTGAAAAATTCTGCTGAAGAACTTGCTAGCTTTGCACAAAATTTACATTGATGAAGTGAAAAACAAGAGACAAAGCAAATAAGGTGCTTCACACCTGTAGTGTATAAATAACACTATATCAACTGTTAATATATAATATCCGCTAGGTAGATAAAAGATACCGGCGATTATATGCTGTTAAATTCAATATATGCAAATTGAACATAGAAAAAATGGAGCTATCCCATGAACTGGATAGCTCCATTTTTGCTAAATTTGTAAAGGGTTTAACGTAATTTTCGTTAAAAAAAGTTTATACTGAATAAAGAACTAAAAATAGGGGCGGTTAATATGAAAACAGTTGTTGTATTAGGTGGCGGAATTACGGGATTGTGTACGATGCATTATTTACAACGCCAAGTTCAGGAGAAAAACTTACATGTAAAGCTTGTACTCGTTGAAAAGAATACATACCTTGGTGGCAAGCTTCACTCTGCGAATGAACAAGGCTTTATTATGGAAACAGGAGCAGATTCTATAGTAGCGCGTCATAAAGGTGTCATGGAGTTAGTAAAGGAACTTAATTTTGAACAAAATCTTGTGTACAACGAAACGGGTATTTCGTATATTTACACAAATAATGAGCTACATGCTATCCCATCAGACTCAACGTTCGGTATTCCTATGAGCTTACAATCTCTTGAGGAAAGTACGCTTGTATCAGAGAAAGGTAAAAAAGAGGCATTAAAAGATTTAACTATGCCAAATGAAGTGTTTACAAAGGAAAGTTCGATTGGGGAATTTTTAACTTACTATTTAGGTGAGGAGCTTGTTCAAAACCAAATAGCGCCCGTACTTGCAGGTGTATATTCAGGAGATTTAAATCAGCTTTCAATTGCTTCCACTTTACCGTATTTAATCGATTACAAAAACGATTACGGTAGTATTATTAAAGGCTTCGATGCAAACAGGGAACAATTTGTGAAAGCTGCTAATAAAAAATTTATTTCATTTAAAAATGGTTTATCATCACTAATTGATCGACTTGAAGAAACATTAACGGATGTAGAAATTATAAAAGGAATTGCCACTACCAGTGTTAAGAAGCAGGAGAATCAATACGCTGTTACATTAGCAAACGGTAAAATGATTGAAGCAAATCATGTTGTAATGGCACTACCAAATGAGGCGGTACAAAGTTTATTGCAGGATGAATCTTTGAACGGCTATTTTGAACAATTCAATACTGCATCCGCCATTACGATTTACTTAGGATTTGATGTACCTGATAATAGGTTACCCGCGGATGGAACGGGCTATATTGTGTCACATAATTCGAATGTTATTTGTAATGCAGCAACGTGGACAAGTCGCAAGTGGAAACATACTTCAGCAGAAGGAAAATTACTTGTACGACTTTTTTATAAGAGCATTAACCCTGAGTATGAGAGATTGCGTTTGATGTCAGATGAAGAGTTAGCAGCTGTTGCTCTAGAGGATGTAAGAAAAAGCTTGGGGATTGAGGAAACACCAACTATTGTTGGCGTGACAAAATGGATCGACCAGATGCCAAAGTATGATTTGGCACATCGTGAAGCGTTGCAAGGTCTCTTACAAGAGCTTGAGAAAAACTATCCGAACTTATCAATAGCGGGGTGCTCTTATTTCGGAGTAGGCATAGGTGCGTGTATTCAAAATGGTAAAAAAATTGGTGAGGAGCTTGCTGAAAAACTATCGTAATTGTTTGAATTGATAAAATCAATTATGCCTCGGCATAATTGCGTCTGGAATCGGCTTTGTGCTTAGGCCTGCACGATGCAGGTCAGTTAGCCGTTATCGCATGGATGCGATGATTTTAGGCTAACATCCTTTAAGAAACTCCTTTCCGATTTTGTGACATCCGCCGGAGGCTTTGGGCCAACATGATGTTGGTCACTCAGTCGTTGCCACAGGACGTGGCGTTCTTAGACTGAGTTCCTCTATTTCAGCGGGTGTTTGGACACACGTTGAAAAGTAACTTAAATTCGCATTCATCTCACCACCTATAGAGGTGAGAGACTTTTGAACCTGTCGCTACGCTTTCGGTACATAAAACATTGCTGAAAGAAGTTAATATATAATGTTTTTCGTAAAAATTATCCTCTGTTCTGTGAAATAGTCTTGACTCAATCGTTCGTAAACGATATGATTCTTTTAATTATTTAAAAAATTCATACTACATTCTTATCAAGAGAAGCTGAGGGACTGGCCCTATGAAGCTTCAGCAACCAACTTATTGTCAGGTGCTAAATCCAGAAGACCATTGTGTCGAAGATGAGAAGGAAAAACAATTACGAAACGTTAAAGCCTTCTTTTTATGTAAAAGAAGGCTTTTTTATTTTTTATAAATAATGGAAGAGAGGCTAGTTTTATGGGATTGCTTGAAAGGTTAAAAACGCATGTTCTTACTGCAGATGGTGCAATTGGTACAGTTTTATACGGCTATGGTTTGGAGTATTGCCATGAGGAAATGAATATACAAAAACCTGAATTAATTGAAAAGATTCATAGAGAATACATAGCAGCTGGTGCTGATGTCATTCAAACGAACACTTACGGAGCTAATGCCATAAAATTAGCCCGCTACGGATTAGAATCTCGTGTGCAGCAGTTTAATGAGGCCGCTATAACAATTGCAAAACGAGCAGCAGCAGATGGTGGACAGTTTGTCTTAGGTACTATTGGGGGAATCCGTGGTATTCGAAAAAGTGATGCAACGTTAGAGGAAATTTTAGCAACAGTTGATGAGCAGGCAACGGTTTTACTTGCAGGAAATCCAGATGGCCTTTTACTTGAAACATATTATGATTTTGAAGAGCTAACAGCGACTTTAACGATGCTACGAGCTAAAACTAAATTACCGATTATTGCTCAAGTTTCTATGCATGAACCAGGGATTTTGCAAAATGGAATGAGCTTAAATAACGCCCTACATGAGCTTGAAGCTCTAGGTGCTGATATTGTAGGTGTTAACTGTCGTTTAGGGCCTCACCATACTATACAAGCATTTGAAGGTGTAGAGCTTCCTAAGAAGGCATTTATGTCAGCGTATCCGAACGCCTCTCTTCTTGATTTGGAGGATGGCCGTGTCGTTTATGAGTCAGAGGCAGATTATTTTGGTCGAGCAGCAGTAGAGCTTCGCGATCAAGGGGTACGTTTAATTGGTGGTTGCTGTGGTACGACACCAAAGCATATTGCTGCAGCGAAAAAGTACTTAGAGGAGCTATCTCCGGTCGAGGAAAAGGTTGCAAAGCCAGAAAAAGTAGAAGTTGTACGTGAGGCAGAGCCACCAAATTATGAGCCATTACATGTAAAAGTAAAACGTGAACGCTCAGTTATAGTGGAGTTAGATACACCAAGACATTTAGAAATCGAAGGTTTTATTGCAGGTGCGAAAAAAATATATGAGGCTGGCGCAGATGTAGTCATGATGGCAGATAATTCACTTGCTTCTCCAAGGATTAGTAATGTCGCAATGGGTGCCTTACTGAAAGAAACGCACGGGGTACGACCGTTAACTCATATAACATGCCGAGATCGTAATTTAATTGGTCTCCAATCACATTTAATGGGATTAAATGCACTAGGGATTCACGATATTTTAGCAGTGACTGGAGATCCAACAAAGGTAGGCGATTTCCCAGGGGCCACAAGCGTTTATGACGTATCTTCAATGGAGCTAATTCAATTGATAAAACAGTTAAATGAAGGTGTATCGTTCTCAGGGAAACCACTTCGTAAAAAGGCGAATTTCTCTGTAGCGGCTGCCTTTAATCCTAATGTACGTGTACTGGATCGCGCTGTGTCTAGATTAGAAAAGAAAATTGAACATGGAGCAGATTATTTTATTTCACAGCCCGTTTATTCAAAGGAAAAAATCGTGGAAATTTACGAGGCGACAAAGCATTTAGAAACACCAATTTATATAGGTATTATGCCAGTAACGAGCTATAAAAGTGCGGAGTTTTTACATCATGAAGTGCCAGGCATCAAACTATCGGAGGATGCGTTAGCACGTATGAAAGCTTGTGGCGATGATAAGGAACGCGCAACACTAGAAGGGATTGCAATTGCCAAGGAATTAGTAGAAGTAGCAGCGGAATATTTCAATGGTATTTACCTCATCACACCATTTTTACGCTATGACATGACACTAGAACTGATGAAATTTATTGAGCAATTGGATGAACAGAAAAAAGGGGTAAGTATAAATGGCTAAGCACTTGATTGAAGAACAACTTGAGAAACGAATTTTAATTCTTGATGGCGCAATGGGTACAATGCTACAAAATGAAAATTTATCAGCAGAAGATTTTGGCGGCGAGGAATATGATGGCTGTAATGAAAATCTTGTGCTAACTAGACCAGATGTGCTTGAAAAAGTTCATAGAAAATATTTAGAGGCTGGAGCAGATATTATTTGTACAAATACATTTGGAAGTACACCACTTGTATTAAATGAATATGATCTTGGTGCGAAGGCAGAAGAAATCAATACACGTGCTGTAGAAATTGCACGTAAAGTAGTAGATGAGTTTTCTACATCCGATTGGCCACGTTTTGTAGCGGGGGCTATGGGACCAACTACAAAAACCTTGTCAGTTACAGGTGGTATTACATTTGATGAGTTAGAGGAAAACTTCTATGTTCAGGCCAAGGCATTAATCGAAGCTGGGGCGGACGTTCTGTTGCTTGAAACTAGTCAGGATATGTTGAATGTTAAGGCAGGAACATTGGGGGTATCTCGTGCTTTTAAGGCAACTGAAAAAGAGCTACCTGTGATGATATCTGGAACAATTGAACCGATGGGAACAACATTGGCCGGCCAAACAATTGATGCTTTTTACATTTCCATCGAGCATATTAAGCCATTATCAGTTGGTTTAAACTGTGCAACGGGACCAGAGTTTATGACGGACCATATCCGTTCACTAGCAGAGCTATCAACAGGCTATATTAGCTGTTACCCGAATGCAGGTTTACCTGACGAGGAAGGCTGCTATCATGAGTCACCTGAATCGCTGTCACAAAAGCTAAAAGGCTTTGCAGAAAAGGGCTGGCTAAATATTGTCGGGGGCTGCTGTGGTACAACGCCAGCGCATATTGTCGCTATTCGAGAAGTGCTAAAGGACGAAAAGCCTCGCCAATTACCAGACGCAACACATGGTCATGTAGTATCAGGTATAGAGCCATTGGTGTATGACGATTCTATGCGTCCATTATTTATTGGAGAACGGACAAATGTCATCGGCTCTCGTAAGTTTAAAAATTTAATTATAGATGGGAAGTTTGAGGAAGCAGCAGAAGTCGCGCGAGCTCAGGTGAAAAATGGTGCACATGTTATCGATATTTGTTTAGCAAATCCTGACCGCGATGAACTAGAGGATATGCGTGGCTTTATGCAGGAGGTTGTCAAAAAAGTAAAAGTACCTCTTGTGATTGACTCAACAGATGAAAAAGTAATTGAGGAAGCACTTAAGTTTTCTCAAGGGAAAGCCATTATTAACTCTATTAACCTAGAAGATGGCGAGGAGCGCTTTGACGCAGTTTTACCGCTAGTGAAAAAATATGGGGCCTCTTTAGTAGTCGGTACAATTGATGAACAAGGTATGGCGGTTGATCGACATCGCAAGCTAGAGATTGCTGAGCGTTCCTATAAATTGTTAACAGAAAAGTGGGGTATTGCTCCTGAAGATATTATCTTTGATCCACTAATGTTCCCAGTAGGTACGGGAGATGAACAGTATATTGGCTCAGCAATTGAAACAGTGGAAGGCATTCGCCTGATTAAAGAAAAATTGCCACGTACATTAACGGTGCTTGGTGTCAGTAATATTTCATTCGGATTACCACCCGTAGGTCGTGAAGTATTGAATGCCGTATATTTATATCACTGTACACAAGCTGGTTTAGATTATGCAATTGTGAATACGGAGAAGCTAGAACGTTATGCATCCATTCCTGAGGAGGAAATTAAGCTAGCCAATGATTTACTCTTCCATACAAATGATGAAACATTAGCAGTCTTCACAGATTTCTATCGTGATAAAAAGAAGGAAAAAACAGAGGCGGATATTCCGAAAACAGTAGAAGGTCGTTTAGCTTACTATATTTTAGAGGGGACAAAGGAAGGGCTTATTGAAGATTTAGATGCTGCTCGTGAAACTTTTGAAACACCACTTGCTATTATTAATGGGCCATTAATGGACGGAATGGCAGAGGTTGGTCGTTTATTTAACGATAATCAGCTCATCGTAGCAGAGGTGTTACAATCAGCAGGGGTTATGAAGGCAGCAGTGGCACATTTAGAGCAATTTATGGAGAAAGATGAAGAGAGTTCTGGCAAGGGTAAAATGGTACTTGCTACTGTCAAAGGCGATGTGCATGATATTGGGAAAAACCTTGTCGATATTATTTTAAGTAATAATGGCTATAAGGTGATTGATCTTGGCATTAAAGTAACACCTGCTCAGTTAATAGAAACGATTCGCAAGGAGAAGCCAGATTTCATCGGGCTTTCAGGCTTACTGGTAAAATCAGCGCAACAAATGGTTATTACAGCTCAAGATTTCAAGGAAGCGGGTATTGACGTACCTATTTTAGTAGGGGGAGCGGCATTATCTCGTCGCTTTACTGAAACAAAAATCGCCGGCGAATATAATGGTCCTGTTATTTATTCAAAGGATGCGATGCAAGGATTAGAGCAGGTAAATCGGTTAATGGGGACAGATACACGTGCTGATTTCTTAGTTGAAATTGAGGAATCTCGCAAAAAACGCTTAGAGGCAGACGAAAAAAGAGCGGCTCGCCCTGCAAAAGAAATAACTGTAAAGCCTGTGCGCACGGTAAAGGGAGCATCTGTCTTTCTTCCAGCTGATTTGCGACGCCATGTAAAGAAAGAATATGCTGTTTCGCATTTATATCCATATGTTAATATGAGGACATTACTTGGACATCACCTAGGCTTAAAAGGGCAAGTACAGCAATTACTTGATACTGGCGATGCAAGAGCAACAGAGTTAAAAGATTTAGTCGACGATTATTTACAAAGTGACCTATTAAAGCCATCGGGTATGTATCAGTTTTTCCCTGCACAAGCAGATGGAGATGCTGTAGTCGTTTATGATCCAGCAGATAGCAAAACAGAAATTGAACGATTTACCTTCCCACGTCAGCAAGTTGAACCGTTTTTATGTCTTGCAGATTTCTTAAAAACAGTTGAAAGCGGTGAAATGGACTATATTGCCTTAATGGTAGTAACAGCTGGACAAGGTGTTATGGTGAAGGCCCGTCAGCTAAAAGAGGAAGGGAAATTCCTTGAAAGCCATGCATTACAATCTACAGCCCTTGAACTTGCGGAAGGCTTTGCAGAGCGTATGCACCAAGAAATTCGTGATCAATGGGGCTTCCCAGATGCGACAGATTTTACAATGCGTGATCGTTTCGCAGCAAAATATCAAGGACAGCGCTTCTCATTTGGCTATCCTGCATGTCCGAACTTGGAGGATCAAGAGAAATTGTTTGGCATATTAAAACCAGAGGACATTGGTGTGCACTTAACGGAAGGCTTTATGATGGAGCCGGAAGCTTCTGTTTCAGCGATGGTCTTTGCACATCCAGATGCTCGATATTTTAATGTGTAATGCTAGAAAAAGTGGTATAACTTTATGTAATGAGGGTAAAGCCTCGGCATAATTGAAGTAGGACGTGAGCATGATGATTCGATTAATGGAAGAGAAAGATTTACCTGGTTTTTTAGATATTTACAATGACATTATTTTAACGAGCAAAGCCGTTTATCGATATGAAACTCAATCGTTAGAAGAAAAAAGACGATGGTTCAAGGAGCAACAAACAATCGGTAATCCACTGCTAGTCTTTGACGTAAATGGCACAGTAGCCGGCTTTGCAACATATAATCAGTTCCGTCCATATCCAGGCTATAAGCACACAATGGAGCATTCTGTATATGTGCATAAGGATCATTATCAAAAGGGAATCGCTATACAATTAATGCATGAGCTTATTCGAATTGCTAAAGAGCAAGATGTGAAAACACTCGTAGCGGGCATTGATGGTGAAAACATCGGAAGCATTAAAGTACATGAAAAACTAGGCTTCGAATATGCGGGTACAATAAAAAACGCAGGCTATAAATTTGGACAGTGGCTAGATCTTGTATTTTATCAGCTACAGTTAACTGGACCAAAAGAATAGAAAGAGTATGACATGTCATACTCTTTCTTTATAATATGTGAATCCTAGCTATACTTTTTTTGTTCAGCTTGCCTACTCATACTAATGCTACGTTTAAAAGCTTATCACCAAAAGTTGGGGATGAAATATGCATTGTATAATAGGTTGATCTTCGTTACGACTGGGCGACTCCTCGGGGATCAGCGATAGAGAAACGAAGGCTAAAACCATCACATCCTGTGATAATGCCTTCGTGACCAACATCGTGTTGGCCCAAGACCCTGGAGCGAGCCAGTAGGGGAACGAAGGCTAAGAGCATCACGTCCTGTGATAACGCCTTCGTGACCAACATTGTGTTGGCCCAAGCGGCTCATCGGACGCTCCTAGGAAAGCGCCCAGCCGGAACGGAAATCAACTCCACTTTATGGTTAGGAGCCATATTTAATTTATTTTATTCCTTTGTACACATGATAAAAGGATATGACAAATGTCATATCCTTTTTATGATGTTTGCTTCTGTTGCATGATTGTACTCTTGTTTTATGATGAGGTCATAAGGAAAAGGAAACGAGGGAGTAAAAATAATGGCAACAGATAAAGAAAAAACAAAAAAACTGCGCCAGGACATCGCGCCATTTGCGAAATCTGACACAGCTAAAAGTATTTTTCAAATGGCGAATACGATTATACCTTTAATAGCTCTATGGGTAGCCGGCTATATGTTAGTGGATGTTTCGCCATGGTTAACAGCTGGGTTAAGTGTAATTTCTGCTGGATTTGTCGTACGAACTTTTATTATTTTCCATGATTGTACACACGGTTCATTTTTCAAAAGTAAAAAAGCAAACGACTGGGTTGGTTTTGTAACTGGGGTGTTAACATCATTCCCATATGAAAAATGGAAACGTGAGCATACAATTCACCACGCAACTAGCTCGAACTTAGATAAGCGTGGTATCGGTGATATTGATATGATGACAGTGGAAGAATATATACAAGCATCTAAAGGGCAACGTTTATGGTATCGTTTTTACCGTAATCCATTCGTAATGTTTGGCTTAGGTCCAGTTTTTATGGTGTTAATTTTAAATCGTCGTAATCGAAATGACGCTAAACAAAAAGAACGTTTTAACACGTATTTAACAAATGTAGTCCTCGTGGGAATCTGTGTTGCCTTAATTTATTTTATGGGGTGGCAAGCATTTTTATTAGTGCATGTAGTAACAATGTTTGTTGCTGCTTCTCTAGGCATTTGGTTATTTTTTATCCAACATACGTATGAAGATTCTTATTTTGAGCATGACTCAGAGTGGGATTATGTAAAGGCTGCTGTTGAAGGTAGCTCGTATTATAAATTACCAAAGCTATTACAATGGGCTACAGGCAATATTGGCTTCCACCATGTACATCATTTAGCTCCACGTGTACCGAACTATAATCTTGAACAGGCGCATAATGATATACCGCCATTACACACTGCAACGACTATTACGTTACGTAAAAGTCTAGAATCATTACGCTACAAGTTATATGATGAAGATCAAGGCAAGTTTGTAACCTTTAAAGAAGTTAATGAAATAATCAAGCGAAAAGAAAGAGGCAGTTTAGCTGCTTAGTAAATTTTTTTCAGCCATCTCTTCTAAGGGATGGCTGTTTTACGTAAACATTGTACAACAAGCGTTGTAAAAATCATGTGCAGGCATAAAATAAATTTTCTTGTTATAATGAGGGAAAACTAGGAAAGAGCGTGAGATTATGTTGAGGAGATGGCAAAGCATTATTCCGAATAGTCCTATGCTCAGTATATATTTATGGATTATTTTCTGTTTCCTACCGTTTTTCTTCATTTTTAGAAAATCATCTTATATAGAAATATCAATTGGTATTACATTTTTAATGCTATATTTTATTTTCTATCGGTTTTCCATGAATTCGAAAAACGGTCTTGTATATATGTGGATTAGCTTTGAAATGGTCATTAATATCGTTATGACCATAATGTATGGCTATGTATATTTATCAATTTTCACAGCTTTCTTTATTGGAAATATTCGTAAACCCGTTGGCTTCTATATTATATATGGTCTACATATTGCTTTTACGGTTATTTCTACAGGTGTTGGCTTCTTCGTTGAGCTAAACTTATTTTTATCACAATTACCATTTGTTGTTTTAACGATTTTAGCGGTTGTGCTTCTCCCACTAACGATTTATTCAAAAAATAAACGCGAAAATTTAGAAGGTCAGCTTGAGACAGCTAATGAACGAATAGCTGAGTTAATTGTTTTTGAAGAACGCCAACGTATTGCTCGGGATTTACATGATACTCTCGGTCAAAAGTTGTCGATGATCGGCTTAAAAAGTGACTTAGCTTCAAGATTAATTGAACGTGATCCACAACAGGCTCTAACAGAGATAAAGGATATTCGTCAAACGGCGAGTATCGCATTAAAAGAGGTACGTGAATTAGTATCGGGTATGCGAACGGCTAGGTTTGAGGACGAGATTATGCGTATTGCCCAAATATTAAAGGCTGCTGAAATGGAGTTTGTATTTGATGGTGATAAAGATACATTACAAGCTCCTCCGCTTGTAGAAAATGTATTATCCATGTGTTTAAAAGAGGCAGTCAATAATGTCGTTAAGCATAGTGGTGCTACAAAATGCGAAATCGCCTTTCATCAAAATTTTAAGGAAGTATATTTAGTTGTTCGTGACAATGGGCAAGGAATCACCAAAAAGCAAGCTTGGAAAACTGGTAACGGATTAAAGGGAATGCGAGAACGGTTAGAGTTTATAAACGGTTCTTTTACAATCGAAAGTGAAGAGGGCACTACATTAACAGTGTCGATTCCAGTGGCGATTACGCATCAGAAGGTCAAAGAAAATCTGAAGAACATATAAGAAATGAGGACTGTGACATGATACGAATTGTAATTGCTGAAGATCAGGGTATGCTATTAGGTGCACTCCGTTCATTACTTAGTATGGAGGATGATATGGAGGTCGTCGGCTTAGCAAAAAATGGTGAGGAAGCATTGGCGCTTGTTGAAGAGCATCAGCCTGATATTTGTATTATGGATATTGAAATGCCAGTAAAAACTGGATTGGATGCTGCCGAGGAACTGCATGGCACAGGTTCTAATTGTAAAGTGATTATATTAACGACATTTGCAAGGCCTGGTTATTTTGAGCGTGCAAGAAAGGCCAGCGTTCGTGGCTATCTACTAAAGGATAGTCCGATAGAAGAATTGGCCAGTGCCATTCGCACAATTATGGACGGCAAAAGAATATATGCGCCTGAACTCGTTGATTTTGTCTATGAGGATGATAGTGAAAATCCTTTAACTGACCGTGAGAGCCAGGTACTGACACTTGTTGCAGAGGGGAAGACGACAAAAGAAATTGCTGCAGAATTATTTTTATCAGCAGGGACTGTCCGCAACTATATCTCCACTATTTTAGAAAAATTAAATGTTGGGAATCGTATTGAAGCCATTGCACGTTTTAAGGAAAAAGGGTGGAATAAGTAAACAACATCAAAAGAGGCTGAAACATAACTGGTCAAAATCTTAAAAAGCGCGAGAAAAGTAGAATGATGTACTAGAAGATACATTCTATATGAAGAGGTTGATTGGAGTGGATGCTGGGCGACTCCTCGGGGATCAGCGATAGAGGAACGAAGGCTAAAAGCATCACATCCTGTGATAACGCCTTCGTGACCAACATCCTGTTGGCCCG
>NZ_JBNNUX010000028.1:48991-63465 GCF_050280145.1 Lysinibacillus sp. NPDC093688 | reverse complement strand
ATCCTGTGATAACGCCTTCGTGACCAACATCGTGTTGGCCCGAGACCCTGGAGCGAGCATCGCGAGTGAAGCGGCTCATCGGACGCCCCCAGGAAGCTCTGCTCTGCGCGAAAGCGAAGCGTCAGCGGCAAAGCGCCCAGCCGGAACGGAAATCAACCACACGTTTTGGTGATGATCCTAAAAATTAGGAGGATTTCGTTGTGACTAAACGTGCATTAATCAGTGTTTCCAATAAAGATGGTATTTTAGAATTTGCAAAAGAACTAGTAGCATTAGGTTATGAAATTTTATCAACTGGTGGTACGAAAAAAATGTTACAAGACAATAATGTTGCCGTAACAGCAGTAGATGAAGTAACTAAATTCCCTGAAATTTTAGATGGTCGTGTAAAAACTTTAAATCCAATGATTCACGGTGGACTATTAGGAAAGTTTGACGATGCCTCTCATCAAGCACAAATGAATGAGCATGGAATTGAGCCAATTGAGATTGTTTGTGTCAATCTTTACCCGTTTGTTGAAACAATTTCAAAGCCTAATGTAACATGGGATGATGCGATCGAAAATATCGACATCGGTGGTCCAACAATGTTACGTTCTGCAGCAAAAAACCATCAATATGTAACAGTAATTGTGGATAGCAATGACTATGCGAACGTATTAGAGGAACTAAAAGCTAATGGTGCAACGACTATCGAAACACGTCGTAAGTTAGCTGCAAAAGTTTTCCGTCACACAGCCGCTTATGATTCATATATATCAAACCACTTAACAGAAGAAGAGTTCCCAGAGAGCTTAACAATGACATATGAATTAAAACAAAACTTACGCTATGGTGAAAATCCTCATCAAAAAGCGGCATTCTATCAAAAGCGTCTAGGCTCTGATTTTTCATTAGCTTATGCTACGCAATTGCATGGTAAAGAATTATCATACAACAATATTCAGGACGGGAATGCAGCATTGCAAATTGTTAAAGAGTTTGAAATGCCTGCAGCAGTAGCTGTAAAGCACATGAATCCTTGTGGTGTTGGAACTGGCGCAACATTAGAAGAAGCGTTTGATAAAGCATATGAAGCAGATTCAACGTCTATTTTTGGTGGCATTATTGCTTTAAATATGGAAGTTGATGCAGCAACTGCTGAAAAATTAAGTCATATATTTTTAGAAATTATTATTGCACCAGCTTTCTCCCAAGAAGCTCTTGATATTTTAACGAAGAAGAAAAATATTCGTTTATTAACAATTCCTTTCGGTCAAGCAAAACAAGATAAATTCAATGTTGTATCGGTTGAAGGTGGTCTTCTTGTACAAGAACCAGATCGCTACGGTTTTTCTAATGCAGATATTAAAGTCGTCACAGACCGTGAACCGACAGCACAAGAATGGGAAGCATTACAACTTGGCTGGGCAGTTGTGAAGCACGTTAAATCTAATGCTATCATCGTTACAGATTCTCAAATGACACTTGGTGTTGGCGCTGGTCAAATGAACCGTGTTGGAGCAGCTAAAATCGCATTTGAGCAAGCTGGCGAAAAAGCAAAAGGTGCAGCGCTAGCATCAGATGCATTCTTCCCAATGAGCGATACTGTAGAAGCAGCTGCAGCGGCTGGTATTACAGCCATTATTCAACCAGGCGGCTCTATAAAAGATCAGGATTCAATCGATAAAGCAAATGAATACGGCATTGCAATGGTATTCACTGGCGTACGTCATTTCAAACACTAATTAAAACACGTTAAAAACTAGACCGAGATGTTGGTTCATCTCGGTCTTACTTACAAATAGGAGGATTCCCTAAAATGAAAGTATTAGTCATTGGAAGCGGCGGTCGTGAGCATGCTATCGCCAAACAATTTAGTGTTTCACCATCTGTCAATAAAGTATTTGTAGCACCTGGTAATGACGGTATGAGAGGCGATGCAGAGATCGTTGCTATTGATACAATGGATTTTGCAGGTCTAGCACAATTTGCGAAAGAAAATGCAGTAGATTTAACTTTTGTTGGTCCTGAGCAACCACTTGCTGAAGGAATCGTGGATTTCTTTAATACTCGTGGTTTACGAGTATTTGGTCCAACAAAGGCAGCAGCACAAATCGAAAGCAGTAAATCATACGCTAAGGATATTATGAATAAATATCATATCCCAACAGCAGCCCATGAAACGTTCACTGAAGCAGATAAGGCTATCGCCTATATTAAAGAGCAAGGTGCACCAATCGTTATCAAAGCAGATGGATTGGCAGCTGGTAAAGGTGTAGTTGTAGCAATGACTGAAGATGAAGCAATTGAAGCTGTACAGGATATGATTGGGAACCAACGTTTTGGTGAATCATCTTCACGTGTTGTCATTGAAGAATTCCTAGAAGGAGAAGAATTCTCCTTTATGTCATTTGTCCATAAAGGTCAGATTTATCCAATGGTCATTGCTCAAGATCATAAACGTGCTTATGATGGCGATAAAGGACCGAACACAGGTGGTATGGGAGCCTATTCCCCAGTACCTCAAATTTCAAAAGACGTAGTGGATGAAGCGTACAAGACAATTGTCGAACCGACCGTGAAAGGTATGGAGGCAGATGGTGTATCGTTTACAGGAATTTTATATGCAGGATTGATTTTAACGAAAAATGGTCCAAAAGTGATTGAGTTTAATGCACGCTTTGGTGATCCAGAAACACAAGTAGTTTTACCACGTATGGCATCTGATTTTGGTGCATTTATGACAACATTGATGGATGAGAAGCCATTTGATTTGCAATGGTCTGAAGAAGCAATGCTAGGCGTAGTAATTGCCGCTGAAGGCTATCCAGGGGACGTTGAAAAAGGACATGCATTACCTAACCTAGAGGCTCTATCAGATTCACACGCGGTATTCCATGCAGGTACAAAGCTTGTAGATGAAAAGTTTGTAGGGAATGGTGGCCGAGTTTTATTAGTTGGAGCAAAAGCCTCAACTTTAAAAGAGGCACAAGAAAAAGTATACGCAGGCATTGCAACAGAAAAATGGGACAATTTCTTCTACCGTAAAGATATCGGCTGGCGTACGTTTAAGTAGTAGTTGAGTAATTATAGATTTATAATTGCCCGATAAAGGGATATTTTGTTTACATTTTGCTTAAGTTTATAACCATAGCGTGGGGTTGATTTCCGTTCCGACTGGGCGCTTTGTTGTTGCTGTCGCTACGCTTTCGCACAGATAAAACATTTGCTGACGCTTCGCTTTCGCGCAGAGCAAAGCTTCCTGGGGGCGTCCGATGAGCCGCTTCACTCGCGTTGCTTGCTCCAGGGTCTTGGGCCAACATGATGTTGGTCACGAAGGAGTCGCCCAGTCTCCACTCCAATCAACTTATTTACATAGCAAATGTTTTAATAAATGTCGTCCCAAACTTTTAGTATAAATCCTAATTAGAAGAAGCTTGGTTAGGTTGCGGGCAAATAAATAACGCACTTTAATTAAATGTTTTAATCGTGTTGAGAAACTTCTTTAGGCGTGTTGGTTAGGGAAAAATAGGTTTATTATTGCGATAAAAGGATTTTTTTATTGCTATTTTGCCAAATATATTTCCATTTTCAACTGATTGTAGCGTAGGGCTACTCGACTCCCGCGGGAAAGCGAGACAGACGAGACCCTGAGGCCAACATGATGTTGGTCACGAAGGCATTGTCACAGGACGTGACGCATTTAGCCTTCGTTCCTTTAGCGGAGGAAGCGGCTCGACGCTCGCCCGCAAGAAAGCGAGTAGCCCGTAGCGGAAATCAGAGCCTTTGAAATAATGAAAATGATTAACCTTAATTAAATATTTTAGTCATACTGTGAAACTTCTTATTGTTTTCAAACGTATGATTTACAAGGGTGAAAGCCGTCTCAACAATACAGTTGAGACGGCTCCTTTGACTAAGAAGGATTTTGTGCATTATTTGTGGAACTTTTACTTCCCGAGGAATTTTGATTGGAAGTGCTGGAGTCAGATTGCTTTGACGCAGTTGCGTTTGATCCTGACATATTTCCAGTTATTACGGAGGAGAAATCCTTCATGAGTTTATCGATTTGTTCAGATGACATAGAATTTTGGCCACTGAGCATACTTTGCATAGAAGAGTTGTTGCCAGTGTTCATAGCACCCTCCATACTTGAGCTCAGTAAAGCTTTAGTAGGGCAATACTTAAAGATACCCTCAGCCATTTTCATGGCACCAAAAGCAATCATCAATCGACCTGCCGTACAGTTAGGATTTCTTGAGACCTTAGCGATACCAAATGCCGTTAAACTTGTACCCATGGCAAAGCGACAAAATGCATTTTTTTCGCTTAAATTCGTTTCCTGCATCATCATTTTCCTCCTTTAGTCGTTGTGGAAAAAATAAAGCGGGGGCACTTTGCTTTATGAAAGTGCTGTGTTACGATTGAAACAAGATGATTACATAAAGCACTAAATTTACGAAAGAAAGCGTTTATGCAGTAGTAGTATGTGAATTCAAGTAGGATTTACACAATGAAATTTTACGTAATTTAGGAAGGAGCAGATAGAATGGATCCAGTATGGAAAATTACAGAATTACGCCAACAATTAGCTGTAATTGATGGTAAAAAAGCACCTGATATTGTATTGAAAAATGCGCGTTATTTACATAGCATGCTCAAACAATGGGTCGTAGGGAACATTTGGATTTTAGGAGATCGTATTGTTTATGCTGGTGATAGAATGCCTCCGTTATTAGAGGGGACAGAGGTGGTCGATTGTACGAATAAAACAATTGTACCAGGATATATTGAGCCACATGTTCATCCGTTCCAGTTATACCATCCACAATCTTTTGCTGATTTTTGTGGACAGCTAGGCACTACAACTTTTATTTCAGATAATTTAAGCTTCGTTTTATCTTTAGAAAATAAGAAAGCGTTTTCAATTTTGGATGATTTGAAAAAGCTACCGTTTTCATTTTATTGGTGGACTCGTTTTGATTCGCAAACTGAAATGGAGCAGGAGGAAGAGATTTTTTCTAATACGTCCATTTTAGAGTGGTTAGAACGAGATGACGTTTTACTTGGAGGAGAATTAACGGGCTGGCCAAGGTTGTTACATGGAGATGACCAAATGCTTTATCGCATGCAAATGGCTAAGGGCTACGGAAAAAAAATTGAAGGGCACTTCCCTGGTGCATCAGAACGAACTTTAGCGCGTATGAAGCTACTTGGTGCGGATGGTGATCATGAAGCTATGACAGTGGAAGAAGTGGAGCGACGTATTATGCAAGGATATGCTGTAACGCTGCGTCATTCTTCCATACGTCCAGACTTACCACATCTATTAAAAGGAATCGTCGAAAAAGAACTGCCTATTTTTGATCATTTAATGATGACAACAGATGGGTCGACACCCTCTTTTCATGACGATGGCGTGATGGATAAATGTATTCAAGTAGCCTTAGATGCAGGTGTAGCACCAATCGATGCTTATCAAATGGCTTCTTATAATGTGGCACGCTATTATAATATGACCAGCTTACATGGCTTTATCGCAACTGGTCGATTTGCTTCCCTTAATATTTTACAAGATGAATGGCACCCAGTTCCTGAGAGTGTTCTATCGAAGGGTGTTTGGTTAAAACGTGATGGAGAGCAAGTGCAAAAACTTGCAGCAATTGATTATTCAGCGTTTCCTGCATTTGACTTAGATTTTTCATTAACGTCTCATGATTTTCAATTCTCGATGCCGTTTGGAATTGAGTTAGTAAATGATGTTATTACCAAACCATATAATTCATTAATTACTAGAGAAGGGCAGCTTGCAGATCACGATGAATGTTATTTAATGCTTATTAATAGAGATGGCAATTGGCATGTTAACACGATGATTAAAGGTTTTGCTTCTAGTGTTCAAGGCTTTGCTTCATCTTATTCGAATACAGGCGATATTTTGCTAATCGGAAAAAATAAAGATGATATGATTACAGCTTTTGAAGAAATGAAGGCGATGCGTGGTGGGATTGTACTTGCTGAAAAGGGTGAAGTAATTGCATCTATTCCATTAACTATTGGTGGTCTTTTACATGATGGGAATGTTAAGGCGCTATCAGAAAAAGAGAAGGTCTTAAAACAAGCATTAGCGGAACGTGGTTACCACTTAGGAGACGCAATTTATTCTTTATTATTTTTACAATCTACACATTTACCATATATCAGGATAACACCAAAAGGGATTTTTGATGTTATGAAGAATAAGTTATTATTACCAGCAGTGATGCGTTAGTTGAAGCTTCCTTATGGTATAGCCACAACAATTACAGTTAGATGTAATTGATTAAAGGAGAGTAATGCTTGTGTTCAAATCAAAGAAACTATTTATCGCAATGGCTTTTAGTACTTTGTTGATAGGAGGATGTTCTAAAAACTCGTCGGAAGTAAAGGAAGACGATACGAACAAGGTTGATGAAGAAACAGCTATTGAAGAGCCCGCTCAAGAGGGGGCTGAGGTTGCTCCGTTAACAGGTGAAGCTGTGAAGGAAGAAATTACGCAACGCCCAATTATGGTTACAATTAATAATCATCAGAAGGCACGTCCGCAATCAGGAATTGAAGCGGCGGATATTATTTATGAAATGCTAGCTGAAGGCGATGTTACGCGTTTATTAGCAGTGTATCAAAGTGAATTACCAGAAACTGTAGGGCCAGTTCGTAGTGCTCGATCTTATTTTATTGATCTTGCAAAAGGCTTTGATGCATTTTATGTAGCACATGGCTATAGCCCTGAGGCAAAATCGATGCTTTCTAATAATGTAGTCGACAATATAAATGGCATGGAATATGATGGCACACTTTTTAAACGCTCAAAAGATCGTGTTGCTCCACACAACTCGTATATTACGTCTGAAAATATCGTAAATGGGGCGAAAAAAGTGGGCGCTTCAATGAGTTACCGTGAAAAAGTAAATCAGGCTTTTTATGAACCCGATGAACGTGGTAAAATAGGCATTGAAACAAGTCGAGTTGACATTAACTACGGAAATAGTGAGTATTTCCATAATTCGTATTTGTATGATCATCAAAGTAATCGTTATGGACGACAATCGGCTGGCGTTGACACAAAGGATATGTTAACTGGCGACACGTTATCAATTGCAAATGTTCTATTTTTTGAAATGAAACATCGAACGATTGATAATGAGGGGCGCCAAGAAATTGATTTAACTTCTGGTGGAAATGCGTATGTATTTCAAAATGGCTATATGAGAGAAGTCAAATGGGCTAATATTGATGGAATACCAATGGCTGTAGAAGAGTCTGGGGAACTTGTGAAGCTAGTACCAGGGAAGTCTTGGGTTCATTTTGTACCAACCTCACCAGGATTAAAAGCAATGGTGAAAACGCAGCCTTAAAGGGAGGAAGATTGCATGCAAATCGAAAAAATTCGAGGGCATCAAACAGATCAATTATTTAAAGCAGTGTTAGAGCTGAAAGACATCGAAGAATGCTATAAGTTTTTTGATGATTTATGTACGATTAGTGAAATTCAATCGCTGGCACAACGCTTTGAGGTTGCACATTTACTACGTTTAAAGAAAACCTACGAATCCATTAAAAAGGAAACAGGAGCAAGTACAGCAACTATTTCGCGTGTACGCCGTTGCTTTGACTATGGGAATGATACGTATGATGAAATGTTAGGTCGTCTGTATCCAGATGAAAAGCCATTTCAAGCACCAAAAGAATAGTAGATAAAGAGGCTGGGTAGAGGTTCTGCTCAGTCTTTTTCATTTTTTTGTAGACAGTCATAAGCTATACTTGTAAACAAATAGATAGAAAATGATAGGTGGTAAAATAGATGGATTATTTAGAATGGAGACATGTGTTCAAGCTAGACCCAGCTAAAGATATTTCAGATGAGGCACTAGAAAGAATTTGTGAATCAGGGACAGATGTTATTATTGTTGGCGGAACAGACGGTGTAACTTTAGATGGTGTATTAGATTTGCTTGTTCGTGTAAGACGCTTTGAAGTACCGATAGCGCTTGAAATTTCTAATATTGATTCAGTAACGCCAGGTTATGACTATTATTTCATTCCAACCGTGTTAAATAGTGATGATCCAAAGTGGATTAAAAATCTACACCATGAAGCAATTAAAGAATATGGAGATATTATGGTATGGGATGAATTAGTCGCTGAAGGTTATTGTATTTTAAATCCGAGTTGTAAAGTAGCGGAAGTAACGAATGCGAAAACCGATCTATCGATAGATGATGTTGTTGCTTACGCACGTATGGCTGAAAATTACTTTAGACTACCTGTATTTTATGTAGAGTATAGCGGTACTTTTGGAGATATTGAGGTTGTAAGTGCTGTTAAAAATGAACTGAAAAATACTCGACTGTTTTACGGTGGCGGCATTACATCTGCTAACCAAGCAGCGGAAATGGCAAAATATGCAGATACAGTAGTAGTTGGTAATATTATTTACCAAGATTTAAAAGCTGCACTTGCGACTGTTAAGGCTGTTAAAAATAATATATAATTTAAGAACAAATGTTTGTAAGGCGGTGCGAAATGGAGCAGTTAACGAAAAACTTATTAGCAGGTATGAACCTTGAGCAGGAAAATGCGGTCAAAACAACTGACGGACCGCTTCTAATTATGGCGGGTGCTGGATCAGGGAAAACACGTGTATTGACACATCGTATTGCATACCTAATCATTGAAAAAGAGGTATATCCGTCAAAGATTTTAGCAATCACATTTACAAATAAAGCTGCACGTGAAATGCGAGAGCGTATAGATGGCATTCTCGGTAACGGAACTGGCGATAGTATGTGGGTATCGACCTTCCACTCCATGTGTGTGCGAATTTTACGACGCAATATTGATCAGCTAGGGATATCACGTAACTTTTCAATTTTAGATTCGACTGATCAGCTATCAGTTGTTAAAAATGTTATGAAGGATGAAAATATTGACACGAAGCGTTTTGAACCGCGTGCGATTTTAAATGCGATTAGTTCTGCCAAAAACGAATGTATAGCTGCAGACGATTATGCAGGTCAAATCAATGAAAATAATCCTTACGAAAAAACGATTGCCCGGGTTTATAAAGGTTATGAAAAAAGACTACGCCGCAATCAATCACTCGATTTTGATGATTTAATTATGACAACTATTACATTATTCAAGCGTGTGCCAGAAGTGCTTGAATACTATCAAAATAAATTCCAATATATCCATGTAGATGAATATCAAGATACGAATAAATCTCAATATTTACTTGTTCAGATGCTTGCCAAGAAATTTAAAAATATTTGTGTTGTAGGTGATTCAGACCAATCGATTTATCGTTGGCGTGGTGCAGACATTGGCAATATTCTTTCATTCGAAAAGGATTATCCAAATGCTAAGGTCATTATGCTTGAGCAAAATTATCGTTCAACAAAACGCATCCTACAAGCAGCAAATGACGTCATTCAAAATAATACAACACGTTATCCAAAGGAACTGCGTACAGAAAATGCAGAGGGTGAAAAAATCGTATTGTACAAAGCGTATAACGAGCAAGAGGAAGCACAATTCGTTGTACAAACAATCCAACAGCATATTCAAAAAGAAAATCGTTCTTTTGATGACTTTGCGATACTCTATCGTACAAATGCTCAGTCTCGTGTAATGGAGGAAGTGCTTGTTAAGTCTAATATGTCCTATCAAATAGTTGGTGGTACTAAGTTCTATGATCGTAAAGAGATTAAGGATTTACTTGCCTACTTGCGTCTTATTGCCAACAATGATGATGATTTATCACTAGCACGTATTATCAATGAGCCAAAGCGTAGTATAGGTGCAACTTCCTTTGAAAAAATGGCGCGCTATGCGATTGATCAAGAGCGCTCAATTTTTGATGCCATGAATGATCTTGTTTTCATGGGGCTTACAGGGAAAGCTGCTAATTCAGCTGAGCAATTTTATGCGATGATTAAAGGTTTTACAGAGATGCAAGATTATTTATCGGTGACAGAAATTGTAGAGCAGGTCATTGATAAGTCTGGTTATCGTGCCATGCTACAAAACGAAAAGACGATTGAAGCAGAAAGCCGCTTAGAAAATATTGAAGAATTTTTATCAGTAACAAAGGCTTTCGAGGAGCGCAGTGAGGAAAAGAGCTTAGTTGCCTTTTTAACAGATTTAGCGCTAATTGCAGATATTGATGCACTTGATAAAGATGATACATCGAAGGGCAACATTATTTTAATGACGATGCATGCCGCAAAGGGCTTAGAATTCCCGATCGTTTTTATCATTGGAATGGAGGAGAATATCTTCCCACATTCTCGTTCACTTGATGATATGGATGAAATGGAGGAAGAACGTCGTTTAGCCTACGTAGGTATAACTCGTGCAGAGGAACGTTTATATTTAACGAGTGCACAGAGTCGTACGATTTTTGGTCGTTCTAGCTATAACAATGTCTCACGTTTCTTAGGAGAAATTTCGGAGGATATTACACAATCGGTTTCCAAAGGTGGTGCGAAGCCTGAAGTTCCGTTTGCCTCTAGCAATCGTTCAACAGGTGGCTATCAAAAACGTACACTTGGAGCAATTCAGAAAACGCAGCCTGCAACAACTCGTTTACAAACAACTGGTGGGGACCAATTTGGCTGGAAGGCTGGAGACAAAGCAATCCATAAAAAATGGGGAACAGGTATGGTTGTTAGTGTAAAAGGTGAGGGTGATAGTACAGAGCTAGATATTGCATTTCCACAGCCTATTGGTATTAAGCGATTACTAGCACAATTTGCACCTATTGAAAAAGGGTAACCGGGGGAACTTAAATGAACGAAATTGAACAGCGCGTTGTTGAATTAAATAAATTGTTACATGAATACGGTCATGCCTATTATGTGTTGGATAAACCTGTCGTAGCAGATAGTGTTTATGATCAATTATTACATGAACTTATTGCATTAGAAGAAGCGAATCCGTCACTCATTTATCCAGATTCACCGACACAGCGTGTTGGTGGAGCAGTGGTAGAAGGCTTTAAAAAAGTGACTCACGATTACCCTATGCTAAGTCTATCAAACGCTTTTAATGAAGAAGACTTACGTGAATTTGACCGTAAAGTGCGTCAAGCAATCGGTGATAAATTCTCCTATGTTTGCGAGCTAAAAATTGATGGTCTTGCCATTTCTTTAAAATACGGAAACGGCGTTTTTGTACAAGGAGCAACACGAGGAGACGGTGTTGTAGGGGAAGATATTACAGCAAATTTGAAAACGATTCGAGCAATACCACTTCGATTGAAGGAACCAATTACAATTGAAGTACGTGGTGAGGCGTATATGCCTAAAAAATCATTTGAAAATTTGAATTCCCTACGTGCTGATAATGGAGAAGAATTATTTGCTAACCCGAGAAATGCGGCTGCAGGCTCTTTACGCCAATTAGATCCTAAAATAGCAGCGAGTCGTCAACTATCGACCTTTATTTATGCAATTGGGGGAGATGGCGAGGCATATGGTATTGACGGTCATGCAGAGATGCTTGATTATTTAGAGGGACTAGGTTGCCCATCAAACAAAGAGCGTCAACGCTGCTCAACAATTGAAGAGGTACTAGCCTTTATCGAGAAATGGACTGAAAACCGCCCGAATTTAGCCTATGAAATTGACGGCATTGTCATTAAGGTGGATCGCTATGCCCAGCAGGATGAGCTAGGTTATACAGCAAAGAGTCCACGTTGGGCAATTGCTTATAAATTCCCTGCTGAGGAAGTAGTCACAACATTACTTGATATTGATTTAACGGTTGGGCGTACAGGGGTTGTTACACCAACTGCTATTTTATCGCCTGTTCAAGTGGCAGGTACGACGGTTCAACGGGCATCATTACACAATGAGGATTTAATTCGAGATAAAGATATTCGTCTAGGAGATACAGTCATTATCCGAAAAGCCGGAGATATTATTCCGCAAGTTGTCGGTGTAATACTGGAGCAGCGCCCTGAGGACTCAGTTCCGTATGTAATGCCTGAAAATTGTCCTGTTTGTGAGAGCGATCTTATTCGTATTGAAGGAGAAGTGGCCTTACGTTGTGTAAATCCTGCATGTTTTGCGCAAATTGCAGAGAGCATTAAATATTTTGTATCGCGTAATGCGATGAATATCGACGGTCTTGGTGATAAGGTCGTTGAGCAATTATTACGTGCAGATTTAATTCATGATGTCTCTGATTTATATCACTTAACAGAGGAACGGCTTGTCGAGCTTGAGCGTATGGGAGAAAAATCGGCGGCGAATTTAGTCAATGCTATCCAGGCTTCCAAAGAAAATTCGATGGAGCGTTTACTAATTGGATTAGGGATACGACATGTTGGTGAAAAGGCAGCGAAAATTGTTTCAGAGGAGTTTGGAACAATGGAAGCGGTGATGGCTGCAACAGAGGAGCAACTCGTAGCGATACATGAAATTGGCGATAAAATGGCCTCATCACTTGTCGAGTATTTTTCAAATGAGGATGCACGTGCAGTCATCGGGCGCCTTGCTGAAGCAGGCGTCAATATGACGTATAAAGGTAAAAAGGTAGAGGTAGCTGTAGGGGATAATCCTTTTGCAGGTAAAACTATCGTATTAACTGGTAAACTTGAGCAATTGACACGTAACGAAGCAAAGGCGAAAATAGAAGAGTTAGGTGGTAGTGTTACAGGCAGTGTCAGCAAAAAAACGGATCTTGTCATTGCAGGGGCAGATGCTGGTTCTAAACTAACAAAAGCCGAGCAGTTAGGTATTGAAGTTTGGAATGAAGACGGCCTGATTGAGCAACTTAACCTCGCTCGATAATGGAAAATATCAGGTTCATCATCAAAAGTTGAGGATGACATTTGTTAAAATGCATACCTTATATAAATTGATCTTCGTTACGACTGGGAGACTCCTTGGGGCTCATCGGACGCCCCCAGGAAGCTTTGCTCTGTGCGAAAGCGTAGCGACAGCAACAACAAAGCGCCCAGTCGGAACGGAAATCAATCACACGTTATGGTGATGATCTAAATATTATAGTAAAGTAAGATGAATTGTCCGTCCTTTCCACAGATAGGTATGAACAATTCGTCAAGCAAAATCTGAACATTAGTAAAGGAGTACTAAAATAATGAAGTCATTTCGACTCATTCCAGCAATTGTCGCCGCTGCAATGCTAGTCGGCTGTGTGCCTTCTGATAAGAAGGAGACAGAGCTAACACAGGAGACGCAACAGGAAAAAGCGGAAACAACAATTATTCCAAGCTTACAAATTGATGACTCATATTATAGAACGCTAATACCTTATAAAGAAAGTGCTAGCAGGGGATTAGTAGTTTCAAATATGTTTACAAAATATGATATGAAGGAAGTTGAAACAGGTTTAATGCGTCTTTCTCAAAATGAGTTTGACACAGAAAACTATTTCTTCCAAGAGGGGCAATATTTAGCTGGAAACACAGTGACAAATTGGCTTTCCCGTAGTTCACAAAAGAAGGATGGTTTAAATCCTCCAACGACGGAATCAATGTCGCCAGAAGAACGTGCAACAAAGGCCCCAATCTATTTAGCACATATTGTTGAGCAAAATTATTTAACAAAAACTAGTGATAACAAAGTAAAATTAGGCGGTATTTCGATAGGACTTGCCTTAAACTCTATTTATTACTATCAAAAAGAAAAATATGGGGAATACTATGAGAAACCAATTGAGGAGGCAGTACTGATTGAGCAAGGGAAGAAGATGGCCGCAGAAATTGTGTCTCGCCTAAGAACCCGTGATGAATTGAAAGATGTACCGATTGTTGTAGGCT
Organism: Lysinibacillus sp. NPDC093688; assembly: GCF_050280145.1. Taxonomy (NCBI): domain Bacteria; kingdom Bacillati; phylum Bacillota; class Bacilli; order Caryophanales; family Bacillaceae; genus Lysinibacillus; species Lysinibacillus sp. NPDC093688. The sequence continues at coordinate 49,652 of NZ_JBNNUX010000028.1, read as the reverse complement.
TATTTAAACAAAAAGCGCGCAATGACATTATTCCAGGAACGTATTTTAACTATGGCGTAGCCAAGGCTGGACAAAACGACGTAGCTGAGTGGAAAGCTATGGATGAAGAATATGTACTGTTCCCAACGAGTGAATCACAGGATGTATACAGAGATGTTAGCAATAACTTTAAGAATTTTAAACAAGATGTAGATAAATATTTTTCAAACTATACTAGTGTGATAGGAACAGGCTTTTACCAAGACAAAAAAATTCAAAAGCTATCGATTGAAGTGCCCATCCAATTCTTTAGCAAGCTTGAAATTACAGGCTTTACTCAATATTTAACAGGTGTTCTGATCAATCAATTTGATAACGTCAATGTTGAAGTAAGTATCACCTCAATTAACGGTCCAGAGGCATTAATCGTAAAGAATGCCAACGAAAAGGAACCATACGTCCATGTCTATTAAAATATAGTCAGCCTTGTGCTGACTATATTTTTTTTATGGGAGGAAAATGAGATTAAGGGCGACGGAAAGCCTGGTCGAAGTGACGGATAGAAAAGCAAAAGCGACGGAAAGACTCCTTGTATCGACGGAAAGAACGATCGAAACGACGGAAAGAAAAAGAGCGACGGAAAGCCCAGTCGAAGTGACGGATAGAAAAGCAAAAGCGACGG
>NZ_JBNNUX010000028.1:29099-48892 GCF_050280145.1 Lysinibacillus sp. NPDC093688 | reverse complement strand
GAAAGACTCCTTGTATCGACGGAAAGAATGATCGAAACGACGGAAAGAAAAAGAGCGACGGAAAGCCCAGTCGAAGTGACGGATAGAAAAGCAAAAGCGACGGAAAGACTCCTTGTATCGACGGAAAGAATGATCGAAACGACGGAAAGAAAAAGAGCGACGGAAAGCCCGGTCGAAGTGACGGATAGAAAAGCAAAAACGACGGAAAGACTCCTTATATCGACGGAAAGCCTTCACGAAGTCAAAGGGAAGCCTCCTCAAAATGACGGATACATAAGAGAGCACAGCAACGTAATCGATGCCTCGCTCACAAAAGGAAAAGTCTTATGAAGGACTTCTAAAAACAGTCCCTAAAGACGACACTTCGTCATAGTAGTGAAAGTTTCTTTATTTTTGGTGAAAGTTGTGATTTTTAATATGAAAAATGTTATGATTATTTGCATGGTTAACTTTATTCAACCCTATTGTTATCGACAAAAGCGATGAATTGAATGAGTATTCGGAGGTGTGAAAAATGGCGAAATTAACAAAAGAAGAAGTTAAGCACGTGGCAAATTTGGCACGTCTTGCAATTACGGAAGAGGAAGCAGAGAAATTTGCTGAACAACTTGGTAAAATTACAGACTTCGCAGAGCAACTAAACGAGTTAGACACAACAAATGTTGAACCAACAACTCACGTTTTACCACTAGTAAACGTAATGCGTGAAGATGTGGCAACAAAAGGCTTAGACCGTGAAGTAATGATGTTAAACGTAAAAGAACAAGAAGATGGTCAAGTAAAAGTACCAGCTATCATGTAATACTAAAACATAGGAGGATTCCTCATGACGTTATTTGAACGTTCAGCAAAGGAGCTACAAGCTGATATTAAAGCGGGTAACCTAACAATCGCTGATTTAACAAAAGAAGCATACGAACGTGTGGCGAAGCTTGACGGCGATGTACAAGCTTTCCTTGCTTCAAACGAAGAAAAAGCAACTGCACAAGCAGCTGAAATGGACAAAGTGCCATTTGAAGAGCGCGGACCACTTTTCGGTCTACCTATCGGTGTTAAAGACAACATCGTGACAGAAGGCTTAGAAACAACTTGTGCTTCTAAAATTTTAGAAGGCTTTATGCCAATTTACGATGCAACAGTAGTTAAAAAGCTACGTGATGCAGGTATGGTCACTATCGGTAAATTAAACATGGACGAGTTTGCAATGGGTTCTTCAAATGAAAACTCATACTATAAAACAACAAAAAATCCATGGAACTTAAACCACGTACCAGGTGGATCTTCAGGTGCGTCTGCAGCAGCAGTAGCAGCAGGTGAAGTACCATTCTCACTTGGTTCTGATACAGGTGGTTCAATCCGTCAACCAGCTGCATATTGCGGTGTTGTAGGGATGAAGCCTACATATGGTCGTGTATCACGTTTTGGTCTAGTTGCATTTGCATCTTCTTTAGATCAAATCGGACCAATTACACGTAATGTTGAAGATAACGCTCTTTTACTTGAAGCAATCGCAGGATTAGATGCAAACGATTCAACTTCTGCAGACGTAGAAGTACCAAATTACGCGGCAGCACTTACAGGTGACGTAAAAGGCTTACGTATCGCTGTGCCAAAAGAATTCCTTGGTGAAGGTGTTGGCGAGGCAGCACGTCAATCAGTGCTTGATGCATTAGAAGTATTAAAAGGCTTAGGTGCTACAGTAGAAGAAGTATCACTTCCTCACTCGAAATATGCACTAGCAGCGTACTATATTCTTTCTTCTTCTGAAGCGTCTTCTAACCTTTCTCGTTTTGACGGTATCCGTTATGGTTTCCGTGCAGAAAATGTTAATAATTTGATGGACCTTTATAAAGAAACACGTGCACAAGGCTTTGGTGATGAAGTAAAACGTCGTATCATGCTTGGTACTTACTCGTTAAGTGCAGGTACGTATGATGCTTACTACAAAAAAGCTCAACAAGCACGTACACTTATCAAAGCAGACTATGACAAAGTATTTGAAGACTTTGACGTAATCATTGGACCAACTTCTCCTACACCAGCATTTAAAATTGGTGAAAACGTCGATGATCCAATGACGATGTATGCGAACGATATTTTAACGATTCCTATGAACTTAGCAGGTGTGCCAGCCATCTCGATCCCATGCGGTATTGAAAATGGTCTACCACTAGGTTTACAAATTATCGGTAAATATTTCGATGAAGCAACAATTTACCGTGTAGCTCATGCTTTTGAACAAGCAACGGAGTTCCATAAACAAGTTCCTCAAATTTGGGAGGGAAAATAACATGAACTTTGAAACAGTCATTGGTTTAGAAGTACACGTTGAGTTAAAAACGAACTCAAAAATCTTCTCACCAGCACCAGCTCATTTCGGTGCTGAACCAAATACAAATACAACAGTAATCGACTTAGGCTATCCTGGTGTCCTTCCTGTACTTAATAAAAATGTTGTAGATTTCGCAATGCGTGCAGCACTTGCACTTAACATGGAAATCGAACAAGAAACAAAATTTGACCGTAAAAACTACTTCTATCCAGATAATCCGAAAGCTTATCAAATTTCTCAATTCGATAAACCAATCGGTAAAAATGGCTGGGTTGATATCGAAGTAGATGGTTACACAAAACGTATTGGTATTACACGTCTTCATATGGAAGAAGATGCTGGTAAACTGTCTCACAGTGGCGACCACTCTTTAGTTGACTTTAACCGTCAAGGTACACCACTAGTAGAAATCGTTTCTGAGCCGGATATTCGCACGCCAAACGAAGCGTATGCGTATCTTGAAAAAGTAAAATCAATCATCCAATACTCAGATGTTTCAGACTGTAAAATGGAAGAAGGTTCACTTCGTTGTGACGCCAACATTTCACTTCGTCCATATGGTCAAGAAGAATTTGGTACAAAGACAGAGCTTAAAAACCTTAACTCTTTCAACTATGTTCGCCGTGGTTTAGAGCATGAGGAATTACGTCAAGCTGATGTTCTTCTTTCAGGTGGGGAAATTGAGCAAGAAACTCGTCGCTTCGATGAAAAAACAGGTAAAACAATTCTTATGCGTGTGAAAGAAGGAACAGATGATTATCGTTACTTCCCAGAGCCAGACTTAGTTCGTCTATCAATCGATAATGAGTGGTTAGAACGAGTAAAATCAGAAATCCCAGAGCTTCCAGATGCTCGTAAAAAACGCTATGTTGAAGAATTAGGGTTAACACCATATGATGCAGGAGTTCTTGTTATTTCAAAAGAAATCTCAGACTTCTTTGAGGCAATGATCGTAAATGGTGCGGATGCAAAGCTTTCAGCAAACTGGCTTATGGGTGATGTTTCTGCATACCTAAATGCAGAACAAAAAGACCTTAAAGATACTGCATTAACACCAGAAAACCTTGCGGAAATGGTGAAATTAATAACTGACGGTACAATTTCTTCTAAAATCGGTAAAAAAGTATTTGCTGAATTAGTAGAAAAAGGCGGTTCTGCAGGAGAAATCGTTAAAGCAAAAGGTTTAGTTCAAATTTCTGATGAAGGTGCATTACTTGCTATCGTTACAGAAGTTCTAGACAACAATGCACAATCAATCGAAGACTTCAAAAACGGTAAGGATCGTGCTATCGGCTTCTTAGTTGGTCAAATTATGAAAGCCACTAAAGGTCAAGCGAACCCACCAATGGTCAATAAATTATTACAACAAGAAATTGCAAAACGTTAATTGCAATTGCAATAGAGGGCCAAAAGAACAAATTTTTAAATAGACTAAACTAATAAGAGGATATTATGTTCAATATATGAGCATATATCCTCTTTTCTTATGCATATTAGATTTGCTATTTAGATATTTAAAATATTATTTAATATGTACAATATATAGGTTTATTTTAGAGGATGTAACCCACAGCGGGAGGTATAGTAAGGTCTTCCAATCAAGGGTTAAAATTCAGGGGGATGTTATGAGGGTACAAGAGGTTCTTATTGAGGATAACAAAAAAGATACATATTATTAGATAGCGGGGGATTCCCCGTGATGCCAGTTATGAAGTATATAAAGTATTTGGATAATACCGGAAAAACCCTAATACTCAAAAAACATATTGTTATTCTTTGAAGCATTTTTTACCTACTTATAAAAAGTTATAGTAGCATTAGAGTGAACTGAACCCCGAATAGTAATCAGGGGCGGAAATGTATAGAAAAACAGAAAAATTATACTTTTGGAGATTTGTCTGAAATAATTTCCCTGAATAAAAAAGAGACATCATTTTATAATGTTGTCTCTTTTTTCTGTATTAATACAATGTCAATCAATAGAATGGAAAAACCTTATTCAGCTTTACTTGAAGATCATTGAATTGCATAGGCAGCCCTTTTTCTTATTGAACTTAAACTTACTTGTAATCAAACTGTAGGAGAGAAACGCAATGTTTTTACACCATTACTTGCGAATGCAAGAAGAGCAAGTGGGATGGCTAGTCTCATAGAAGTAGTGTTAAAAATGTATTAATATATTTATGCTGATATAGTAGCAAAGAGCGATTAACAGTCTGTTGCAAATCGCTTTTAAGGTTAATCAATCAATATTAATTTTGGTCTGAATATAACGCATTAAAAACTTATCATTATCGATGATGGCTAGATAATATGCAATTTTATAAGACTCAACGTAGCTTGATATATTTAAAATATTTTCGCAGTAAGCTTTTGTATAATACAAATAGCTTAAGCGGACTTTTGTTGAAATTTGTGGTTTGTTCGCCCAAGCAATGCCTTGAATAGCAATTGAAAGAGCTTTTTCATATTGTCCCGATTTTGAGTAGGCATTAGCAATATTATAATAGATGAGTGTAATCTTACTCTCATTTATGACTTTTTTATTTGTTTCCAAATCCGTAATGATGATATGGAAATAATTATATGTTTCATCAATCAGATTCAACTTCATTGATATAATGCCAAGATTATTCAAGATTAATATTTCTAAATAGGTTAGATCTTTTTTGTTTTTGAAATATGTATTTTGTAAAGACTTTTCTAATAGAAGATAGGCGTCCTCTAAATTATTTTCTTCATATCCCAAATAAACAGCTTTATAAAATTGAACAAGCTGCTTATCTGTTGGTGTTTGAAAATAGCTTATTTTTGAGTCGGATAGAATTAATTTGTAAATTTGTTGATACTTTCTTTTATAAAATAGCTCTAGAAGTTGTACTTTAAATTCCTCTTTTAATAGAGTGGTTATACTGTTATTCATGTTTGATAAATCGTCTAATGAAATCTCTAATTTGTTACATAAGTCTCTAATAATATAAAAGCTTGGAATGTTAATATTCTTTTCAATTTGGCTTAACATACTTTGCGAACAAATACCTTCACACAAATCTTTTTGAGACATTCCTTTAATTTTTCTAAAACTTCTTAGATTACTTCCAATCTCCATAATTTGATACTCCTTTTTAAAACAAAAATATATCAGTATATTGATATTTTAATTGCTGTTTTCAATTTATTTACAATCTATAATCACTATATTAAGTTAAATAATTCTAGGGAATGGATGGCAAAGGAATGAATACTATTCATTATTTTGATTATAATGCAACGGCTCCCTTAAAAAATAACATTTTGGAAGAAATGAAATATTTTCTTGAAAATGAATTTGGTAATCCGTCTTCTAATCATCAGCTAGGTTTAAATGCTCGTAAAGCAATTATAAAGGCGAGAAAGAATGTGGCAGCGGTTATTAACTCTCAGCCAGAAAATATTATTTTTACTTCGGGAGCCACGGAGTCCAATGAGATTGCAATAAAAGGTGCTTGTTTAAAGAGAGCGAAACGAAAAGGGCATATTATCACAAATAAAATTGAACATTCTTCAGTTCATGGCATTATCGACTATTTAGTTAACCATCATGAGTATGAAGTAAGCTACTTACCGGTTAATGAATTTGGTGTAGTGAATGTAGCTGATTTAGATAGTTTGATTCAAGAAAATACAGTAATGATTTGCGTTATGTACATAAATAATGAAACAGGATCCATTCAGCCAATTGAAGAACTTGGTCAAGTAAGTTCGAATCTAGGGATTCATTTTCATTGTGATGCTGTGCAAGCATTTGGTAAAGTCCCTATTGATATAAATCGAATGATGTTTGATACTTTAACATTCTCTTCTCATAAATTAGGTGGACCAAAAGGTATTGGAGGTCTATATGTTAGATACCCTCAAATGATGGAAGCCCTTATTACTTCAGGTACACAAGAATTTGGGGTGAGAGCAGGTACAGAAAATGTGCCAGCTATCGTGGGATTCGGTGAATTGGCGCTAGATTTACAAAAGGAAATTCGCCATATTGAACGCCACTATAAAGCATTGTCTAATTACTTTATAGGTTTACTTTCAAAGTCATTAGATGGTTGGTCACTGAATGTCCCTTCTGAATATGTGTATCCGTCCACTATCAATATGAACATAGAAGGTTGTAATAACAATGCATTACTACTAGCATTAAGCCTTCAAAATGTTTGTATTAGCAAAGGCTCAGCTTGCGCTTCAAATTCAAAAGAGTCGTATGTTTTAGATGCCATTGGCTTAAGTGAAGAGAAAATTACAAGCTCTATAAGAATTAGTTTCGGTCGTGAAACATTATTGAGTGATATCGAATATCTAGTAATCACGTTAACTAGGGAAGTAACGAAATTGAGAACTTTAGAAGTTTAAGCTAAATAAAGAAAGGTGATTTGAGAATGGCCTTAATAAAAATTTCAGGTCCATTAATTGGGCAAACATCTGCTGATATCACATGGAATATAAAAAAAGCGCAAACGAATGAATTGGTAAGTTTTTTAAAAGAAGCTTTCCCAACATCTTATACGCGAATAATTAATAATACTGATGAGTTTAAGCCTTTTATTAATGTATATGTAAATAAATTACCGATTAGTTTAACTGAAGAATCAGTCTTTTTGGAAGGCGATGAAGTTTTAATAGTGGGTAGTATTGCAGGAGGTTAATGATGGAAGTTACATATCAATTACAAGATGCAGCAAAAATTAATGGTTACGGTGTACATCGAACAGTCGATGCTGCTACTACTATTGAAAGAATTGAACCTTTATTAGAAAAGATTGGTGTCACAAGGGTGGCAGATATTACAGGACTTGATCGATTGGGGATACCTGTTGTTTCTGCAACTGTCCCGGAAGATAAATGTGCAATTTCCGTAAACAATGGAAAAGGGTTTACGTTTTTAGGAGCAAAAGCTGGTGCGTTAATGGAGACATTGGAGCGTTATAGTGCAGAAAATGTACCTCTGGAAATTATCACAGGTAGCTTTAACGAATTAAGTAAAGAACATAAGATGATGAATCCATATGCTGTACCGAGCTATATTGATCTTGAACAAGACCTATTAGAAGTTTCAATCGATTGGACACCAGCGCAAGAATTATTCTCAAGTGAAACAGTTTTAGTACCAGCACATTTAGTTGGGATTCCTTGGGGTTCTGAAAATGGTAAAGGTATATGGATTGAAAGTACAAACGGATTAGGTAGCGGAAATGTGAATGAAGAAGCTATTTGTCATGCGTTAAATGAATTAGTTGAACGTGATGCACATACGTTAGCCGTTTTAGAAGCGCAACTTAAACCTAATATCGAATACATAATGAACGACGGGCCTATGGTACCAAGTAATCATGAGCTATTTAAGATTATTGATTTGGATACAGTACCAGAGAAGTATAAGCAATATATTAAAAAGATTAACGATGAAGGGCTACAACTAATCGTTAGAGATATTACTTCTGCAATACAGATTCCTACTTTTAGTGCAACGTTGGTAGAAGAAGATTGGCAAGGTAAATATTATTGCCATGGCGGTGCAGGTACGCATCCAGACCCAGAAATTGCTTTAGAAAGGGCCATAACAGAAGCAGCTCAGTCACGCCTTACTGATATTCAAGGTGCCAGAGAGGATATGGCAGATCAACAAGACAGTGTAAAACCAACAGACTTTTCATTCTTAACAATAGATAAGGGAAGTAAAAAGTCATTTGAAGAAGTAAAGGGCTATAAAAATACGACAGTCAAAAATGACATTCTTCAAATTCTACAGGGGCTTGCTAAAAACAATTTAAAGGAAGTCTATCTAGTAAATCTTACTTTAGAGGAAATTGGTATTCCTGTCGTTCGTTTAATCGTGCCAGGTTTAGAAAATTGGGTGTTAAATAAATTTGATATGAGAGGATGTGTAGTAGGTGAACGAGGTGCAAAAGCATTTGGACTTACAACGTGACCTCTATATTTACACAGGTCCTTCATTATCTAGAGATATTACACGTGAACTTGCGCCAAACGCTACAATTCTGCCTCCAGCTAAACGCGGTGACCTAGCATTAGACAGTTTTGAAATGTTACCGAAAGTTATTGTACTAATTGATGGGGAATTATTTCAGAATTTAACTGTATCACCAAGAGAGATTATGAAGTTATTAGAAAATGGCGTAACCGTGATTGGTGCAGCAAGTATTGGTGCAATTAGAGCAGTTGAATTAAGGAATTTAGGCATGATAGGGGTTGGCTGCGTTTATGAAATGTATCTTTCCAATGAAGTCATTGCAGATGATGAAGTTGTAATGGCGATGGATCCCATTACGAGTGAGCCTTATTCAGAGCCAGCGGTTAACTTTAGATTTTTGATAAAAGAAGCGATTAATAGAGGTGTATTTACGCAGGAAATGTATGAACGTACGATTGATGAGCTCAAAAAAGTATATTTCTCTAAACGTAACTTGCAAATTTTGTTAGCAATAGTAAGAGAACTTTATGGGCATGACGTAAGCAATCAAATTGAGCAACTAGCTCATAACTTTGATTATCAGATCAAATCGATGGATGCGAAAAAAGCTATTGAAAAGGGCTTAAATTTATTTAATCAATGTTCTTTAAAGGAGGTGAATTAATATGTACTCTGTAAAAGACTTAAAATCAGTAGCTAATCGTTTCCAAGCGGAAACACGCACTGCAACAGAAATTTCTGCAATTCGCACAGCAACTGAGATCTCAGTTGTTCGTACAGCAACAGAAATTTCAATTGCACGCTAATGCACATAACCAAAAGAGGGCGACAACTAGTCGTCCTCTTTTAGGAGGTAAATGTACTATGAGTGAATCTCATATGATTAATAGATATGCAAGACAAATTGTTTTAAATGATATTGGCATTGAAGGGCAACGCAAATTGGCGGAAAGTTCCGTCCTTATAGTGGGTGCAGGTGGTTTAGGTTCACCAGCAGCCATTTATTTAGCAGCGGCCGGTATAGGGGAAATTGGTATTATTGATGGCGATAAAATCGATGAATCTAATTTGCAAAGGCAAATTTTATTCGAAACGAATCATATTGGAGAATTCAAAGCAGATATTACGAAAGACAAATTGTTAAGAATGAATCCTACCATCAATGTAGTGAGCTATAACGAGTACATTTCAACACAAAATGCTGAAAAATATATTAGTGAATACGATGTCATTATTAATGGAACAGACAATTACCCGACTCGATACTTAGTTAATGATACATGCGTTAAGCTTAATAAAGTGTTAATTGATGCAAGTGGCGTCATGTTTGAAGGACAAATTACGACGTATATACCAGGACAGGGCTGTTATCGCTGCTTATATCCTCACGCGCCTAAAGGCATGGATGTATTAAATTGTAGAAGTGCAGGCGTAATCGGACCAGTTGTAGGGGTTTTAGGTGTCTTACAGGCAATGGAAGCTATCAAGGTGATTCTAAATATTGGTGAATACTTGGATACACGCTTGTTGCATTACAACGCTCTAACTAGTGACTTTTATTTGTTAATGAAACAAAAGGATCCAGCGTGTATTTGTTGCGGTGAGTTCAGAAATGAGCATCTTTTAGCGGAAGAATATGAAGAAGTATGTGAAAGTCGAATGTCAGAAGTTAGTTATGACCAGATAGAAAAATGGAGGCAAACCCAAGGAGTACTACTTGTCGATATTCGAGACAAACAAAGTTTTCATGTAATGCATATACCTAGCTCTATACGTGTAGATAGTCAGGATTTAATGAAGTTTATAGATGAGGACATCAAAACCGTTTTAATTTGTCAAGAAGGCTTGTTGAGTAAAGAAATGCTAATGGATCTTACGCTAGCTAGTTATCCTAATATGTTTTCTCTAAAGGGTGGCATTAATGAATGGCTGTTAGAGGAATGGAAGAATTAGAAAATACATATGCTTTTAAAAGCCTTAGGTTTAGGCAATAAAAAGCTTTCAAAGAAAGTGAAGCGTAATATAATGAAAACGATTGTTAATTATTTCCATCCTATGGTATGGGTAATTTTAATAGGAACAATGATCACAAGAATCGCAAGTTTTATGATGATTCCATTTTTAGCATTGTACTTATTAAATCATTTTAATTTATCACCTGTTTGGATTGGTGTAGCTTTAGGGATTGCCCCGTTATTTGCAACAGTAGGAGCATTATTAGGAGGATACATAAACGACCGTTTTAACAGAAAATATATCATCATTATTACTTGTATTATCTGGGCTGCTGTTTTCTTAGGTTTCACATTTGCTCCAAGTGTAATCTTTTTTACTGTATTAAACGCACTGAATGGTTTATGTAGAGCATTTTTCGAACCAGGTACACAGGCACTGATGATGGATTATGTTGATGAGAGTCGTAAAAAGAGACTCTTTTCGATTAGATATACCCTTATAAATATTGCAGCGGTTATTGGGCCACTTGTAGGTGTTTTACTAGCTAAATTGGCGGATGCTAGAGCTACTTTTGTTATAGCTAGCATAGTGTTTTTCATCTTTGCAATGTTTTTACTATATTTCTTTAAGAAATATCCAACGAAGCAACAATTTTTAAGCAAAGACGTAAAGGTTACACAGATTTTCAGCACATTTGTGCAAGACAAAAAGCTTTTTTATTTCATTTTGGGAAGTATAATCATTTTCATCGGCTATTCGCAGTATGACTCTACGTTGCCACAGCTAATAGATTTAAAAGTATCGAATGGTGTTGAATTATTCTCATATCTGATTGTAGTGAACTCTGTAACAGTACTTATTTTACAATTACCGATTTCATTATTAATCGAGAAACTTCCTAATATCTATTCTTTAATTATTGGTGTTAGTGCTTTCACGATAGGTTTATATCTTTTAGGTAGTAGTAAAACATATTGGATGTTTTGTTTTAGTATGGTCATTTTTGCAATTGGGGAAGTTTTTTGTTTTCCAATCATGAGTATAGTTATTGAAGAAATTGCGCCAAATAATCAAAAAAGTATATATTTTGGAGCTAGCCAACTAAGAAGTTTAGGAAGCTTTATTGGGCCTGTTTTAGGTGGAGGATTATTAGGCCAGACAACAGCTAACGCTTATACGATTTTATGTCTACTCATGTTAACCAGTATTTTTATATATTATAAAGGTTTAAAAAATATATAGAAATATCAGTATATTGATATTATATATATTTACACTAATGGTTACGGAATGTAATATATGGTTAAGATATGGAAGAGGAGCGATAGAAATGTTTAATAGCCTAATTGAATTCTTAACTGATTTACCATTTAACTTAATTAATGTATTCTTCAACTTCTTTAACTTTTAATACATACTAACAAAATTGCTTTTATAAGAAGTTAATATGGAATGTGATGAAAAGGATATGAATTATTTTTATGAAGATCATGAGAGAGGGAAATCACCGGCTGGAAGTTTCCTGATTGGATGAAATGATTTACTCCCTTGGAGCTGTGCTAGGAAACTAGTGACGTGTACAGGCGTTATCTGTATTAATGAGCTATGGCTGTAAAGCTGTAGGAAGTTGGGTGGTACCACGGGTAAAAACACACGCTCGTCCCTATTGAGGACGCGTGTGTTTTTTTATGTTTTGAAACGAAAAGGAGCGGTAGTATGTCAACTGAACAAATCACAATTCAATTTCCAAATGGTCAACAACAGCGTTTTGAAAAAGGAGTTACATTAACCGACATTGCAAAATTGATCAGTCCAAGCTTATCGAAAAAATCAATTGTTGGTAGTGTCAATACAATCTTAACGGATCTGACACACCCGATTGTAGCCGATGCTGAGATTGCCTTGTATGACGCTACGACAACAGAAGGGCTTCACGTCATTCGCCATTCGACAGCTCATTTATTAGCGCAAGCCGTAAAACGCCTGTATCCGGATGCCCAATTTGGTGTAGGACCTGTAATCGATAACGGATTTTATTACGATATTGAGATAAGCCATACGTTGGTACCAGAGGATTTGGTAGACATCGAACGTGAAATGAAGAAGATTGTTCAAGAGAATCTCACAATCGTGCGCAAAGAAGTGACGCGTGATGAGGCTCGACAATTATTTGCGCAGGATGCATTAAAGTTAGAATTAATAGATGCAATTCCCGTAGATGAACTAGTAACGGTCTATGAACAAGGCGATTTTATCGATTTATGTCGTGGACCACATATTCCGAATACAGCTAAGTTACAGCACTTTAAGCTGATGCATATTTCAGGTGCGTATTGGCGTGGTGATTCGAAGAACCAAATGTTACAACGTATTTATGGCGTGGCATTTACGACAAAAGAAGCGATGGAAGCCCATTTTGTATTTTTAGAAGAAGCAGAAAAGCGTAACCATCGCCGACTAGGTAAAGAGCTGGAACTGTTTATGTTTTCAGAGGAAGCGCCTGGCATGCCATTTTACTTAGCGAACGGACAAATTATTCGCAATGAATTGGAACGTTTTTTACGCGAGCTCCAAACAAGCTATGACTATCAAGAAGTGCGTACGCCACTAATGATGAATCAAAGACTGTGGGAGCAGTCAGGACATTGGCAGCACTACCACGAGAATATGTATTTTACACAAGTGGATGAGCAAAAGTTTGCGCTAAAGCCGATGAACTGCCCAGGACATATGTTAATATACAAAAACGATTTACATTCATATCGTGATTTACCGATTCGCATGGCAGAATTTGGCCAAGTCCACCGTCATGAATTTAGTGGCGCATTAAATGGGCTACTGCGTGTACGCACATTTTGTCAGGACGATGCCCACATTTTCGTGACACCCGAACAAATTGAAGACGAAATTACATTGGCATTACAAATTATTGATCATGTGTATCAGGTGTTCGGCTTTACATATGACATCGAATTATCGACACGCCCGGATGATTATATGGGCGAACGCTCCCTTTGGGACAAGGCGGAAAAGGCGCTTGAAAATGTATTACAACGCTTAGGCTTCCCGTACAAAGTAAACGAAGGAGACGGTGCGTTTTACGGACCGAAAATCGATATTCACATCAAAGATGCTATTAAACGTAGTCATCAATGTGCAACGGTGCAGTTAGACTTCCAGCTGCCAGAGAAGTTTGACTTAACATATATCAATGAAGTAAATGAAAAAGTGCGCCCAGTTGTTATTCATCGAGCAGTATTTGGCTCGATAGATCGCTTCTTAGGTATTTTAATCGAGCACTTTGGTGGCGCGTTCCCACTTTGGTTAGCACCAAAACAAGTGCAAATTATTGGTGTATCGGCTGTCCATAAACTATATGTAGATAAAGTTGCAGATGCCTTACGCCAAGAAAATATTCGTGTATCGGTAGATAACCGAAATGAAAAGCTTGGTCGCAAAATTCGTGATGCGCAAATGCAAAAAAATCCTTATATCCTTGTCCTAGGTGATGAAGAAGAGCAAAGTGAATCTGTCACTGTTAGGGCTTATAAGCAAGAAGCCCTAACGAAAATGTCAGTTGACGCATTTGTCCAAAAGGTAAAAGAAGAAATTGAGCAGAAAAGATTGCCGATTTCATTAAGTGTGTAAAGTCAAAATCATAAAAATTTGTATTCTGTAAATTTATAAAGAATGCATGCAAGTTATATATAGTTTTACGGATTTTAAGATCTACAACGATTGCTGGGTTCTTGATTAGAAAATCGTGTGTATTGTAGAGCCTAATTGAGTCATTAGGCGAGTAATACTTTATATAAAATTTAGCTAATTAAAAATACATGGTTGAAAGAACTAGATGAAAGAGCTCAAAAGTTAATTCATCTAGTTTTGACCTTAGTATTTTAGGGGCATCAGTAGTAATAAAATCTGTGAATTCTTGTTATCATGAAAGTATATATACATATGAGACAACATAGGTGTATCTCATATATATTGTTTCCTACGTGTTTCCATAGGTCTCGTTCTTGTTCCAATCCTATAACTTCCGTTCTATTCTTAATTCGTGTACCTCAGCAATAAACAGTTCAACAGCTTCGTCGCTTCCTTTTGTTTTCCAAAGTTGCTGAACAGCTTTAACAAATGGTCTAACGAATTGAAATTCGAGGTACTGAAATGCAAGGAGTACTGGACGGAAAAGAAATAAAATAAATATAATTGGAAGTCAAATATGTAATAAGAATTATCAATCAAAATGAGCTTGTGAAACATTATACTTAAACAAAAGGGTGCATTAGTTGAATAAGACTCATTTAATTGATCAAATTTCTTTATAAAAATCTCATACTTAGTTAGAAAGATTAACTCCATTTTGATCAATCTTTTTTCAAATTGGGGTGTTTTTGCATTTGCTGATAAATAAAGGTTGAAGGAAGTTTTTTTAATCAAGCTTTATTCTAAAGCTGCACTCAGAATAAAGGTTCGTTTAATTTAGGTCTTGATAATAGTCTGTTTTCTTGGCCTTTTGTATTTAAAAATTAATACATACTAAAGATTCTTTAGGGGCATCTATAACAAGATAAATGCCTATTACCAATAAAGTATCAACAGGCAGTCAGTATCAGGTGCGTTTAGGAAGTTACATATGGTGCCTTTATTTGATGCCAATTTATAAAAAATGGCTAGTCACCAAAAATCGGAGACGATTTTTGATAAAATGTATGTCATTTAAATAGGAAAGGTTCAGCAGGAACGGAAATAAACTCGATTTTATGGAGATAAGAACTAAAAAATACCAAATTAGCACTTTATAGTTGTCTAAATGGAGTATTCATAGCAAAATATAGAATAGAACATGATAAAACTTTAGGAGGTCTATCAATGAAAACTGAACAACAATATTTCAATGATGCGATTTCAATTCAACAATATATGGATAATATGACGACGTTAAAAGAGGAAAGCTTCCGTATTTATGGTGGTTTCGAAGTGCCAGTAAACGATGGCTTTATCGAAATGCTGAAGAGCAAGCAACTAAAAATTTTAACAATTACTGAGGATTGGTGCGGGGACGCAATGTTAAACAATCCAATCATTCGCCGAGTTGCAGAGGCAGCAGGATTAGACATGCGCGCAGTACTACGTGATGCCGATACAGATTTGATTGATCGTTATTTAACAAACGGTGGCCGTGCAATTCCGGTTTATGTTTTATTAGATGATGCTGGTCAGGTTGTTGGAAAATGGGGACCACGAGCACCAGAATTACAGGATCTAGTAGTAAGTAAACGAGCTACTTTACCTGATAAAGAAGATCCGACATTTGATGATGCACAAAAAGCGCTATATGCAGAAATTCGTGAAGAGAATATGACGAATAAATCATATTGGACATATGTTTACGAGGATTTTAAAAAGCAAGTAACAGCTGCATTGCAATAATTGTAAATCACAAGGCTGCATGTCAGAAAAAAGAGGACATGCCTTGCTTTTGTTTACTTCAATGCAACATTTAAACGTATAATTCGTTGAAAAGAAATAGAATCTTATGAAGCAAAGAAGGTATGTTATGAAACGAGCAAGAATCATTTATAATCCTACATCTGGGCGTGAAGTGTTTAAAAAGCATCTACCAGAAGTATTGGCAAAATTAGAGGTAGCAGGCTATGAAACATCTTGTCACGCAACAACCTGTGAAGGCGATGCAACCATTGCTGCAAAAAATGCAGTAGAACGTGGCTTTGATATAATTATTGCAGTTGGTGGAGATGGCACATTAAATGAAGTTGTTGCAGGTGTAAGTCCATTTGAGAACCGGCCGAAAGTGGGTCTAATTCCGATGGGCACAACGAATGACTTTGCCCGTGCCGTGCAGATTCCTCGAAATATTGAAGCTGCCGTTGACATTATTATTAAAGGTGAATCGTTGCCGGTAGATGTTGGTTTATTAAATGGGGAACGCTATTTCATCAATATTGCTGCTGGCGGACGGATTACAGAATTAACTTATGAAGTGCCAAGTAAAATGAAAACAATGCTAGGACAGTTAGCTTATTACTTAAAAGCAGTGGAAATGATCCCATCGATTAAAGCTTCTCACATGCGTATAGAATATGATGGCGAAGTGTTTGATGGGGATGCCATGATGTTTTTATGTGGCTTAACAAATTCAGTAGGAGGCTTTGAAAAGCTTGCACCAGACGCAAGTATTAATGATGGCTACTTTACTTTAATCGTATTGAAAAAAGTAAACCTGCCTGAATTTATTCAGCTTGCTGCGATGGCATTAAGAGGCGAGCATTTAAATGATGATCGTGTAATTTATAAAAAGGCAAGTGTCGTCAAAGTATCTACTGAAGATGAAATTCATTTAAACTTAGATGGTGAATATGGTGGGGACGCGCCTGCAACATTTGAAAACTTAAAGCGTCATATTGAAATTTTTGTTCCACTAGCAGATATTCGTGAGGAAGACCGTATGTAATGAACATAAAAAAGGTTTCTGCTTAATTTAGATGGAGCCCTGTTTAATCGATTTTTTGTGGAGATTAATGGATCATCACCACATGTTTTGGTGATGATCCATATTAATGGGTTAATCACCATATATATGAACATTTACATCCTTTAATTGGTATTGTGAATAAATTAAGAAAAATGTTTGGCAAATGTGCGTATATTACTTGAACAAAATTTGAAACCTTTATAATAGGCCGAAATTCCGGTCCATTATAAAGGTTTTTTTCGTTGCAATAGTGGAAAATGAGGGTATGGATAAGGGAAAGGAAGTGTTGCTTTTGTATAAGTCACAGGAAAGAAAGCTCATTTGGCTAAGCTTTGGTGTTGCAATTATCATGCTACTTTCCATACTTGGAAGAATATTTGGAAGTTAGGGGGGCAATGAAATGGTAAATGAATCAGCAGTCTTTTGGAGTAGAGCATTAACGGAGCTAACTTTATCGTTCCATATTATTTATGCAACGATTGGTGTTGGTGTCCCATTAATGATTATGATCGCACAATGGACTGGGTATAAAAAGAATGATGAGCACTATATTTTAATGGCAAGACGTTGGGCACGAGGTTTTGTTATTACAGTTGCAGTCGGAGTTGTAACAGGGACAGCAATTGGCTTACAGTTGTCTTTACTATGGCCGAATTTTATGCAGCTTGCCGGCCAAACAATTGCATTACCACTTTTTATGGAAACGTTTGCATTTTTCTTTGAAGCCATCTTCCTAGGCATCTACTTATATACGTGGGATCGTTTCGATAATCCGAAAAAGCATATGCTATTGTTAATTCCAGTTGCTATCGGTGCATCAATGTCAGCTGTGTTTATAACAATTGTCAATGCGTTTATGAATGCGCCGCAAGGATTTGACATTGTGGACGGACAGCTTGTGAATATTCAACCTTTTTTAGCCATGTTTAATCCAGCGATGCCAACAAAAGTAGCACATGTTCTCGTTACAGCCTACATGACGTCCGCATTTGTATTAGCATCTATTGCAGGATACCGTCTACTTAAAGGTTCTAAGCATATATACCATAAAAAATCTTTATACCTACTTATGAAGATTGGTCTGATTTTCTCCATTGCATCAGCGATTATTGGAGACTTTTCGGGTAAATATTTAGCAGAATATCAACCAGAAAAACTAGCTGCAGCTGAGTGGCATTTCGAAACGGGAGATAAAGCTTCTCTTATACTACTTGGTGTATTAAATGGTGAAGAAGTAAAATATGCTATTAAAGTACCTTATGCTTTGAGCGTTTTAGCACATAATAATCCAAATGCAGAGGTAATTGGTTTAGATCAATTTGCAAAAGAAGATCGACCACCACTGTATATTCATTACCTCTTTGATCTAATGGTGTTTATTGGCATGTTCATGGCATTCGTTTCACTAGTTTACGTATCCGGGAAAGCACGTGATTGGCAGTTTATTCATAGACGTTGGTTTAGATGGATTGTTGTTGCAGGTGGGCCACTTTCCATTATTGCGATTGAAGCAGGATGGTGGCTTGCTGAAGTGGGACGACAGCCTTGGATCTTATATGGATTAATGCGAACACCAGAAGGGGCCACAACGAGTGACCATGTAGATTTAATGATGCTGTTGTTTACCGGCGTATATGCTGTATTAGCAGTAGGAAGTATCGTAGTGTTGATTCGTATGTTCAAAAAGAATCCAATTGAGCGAGAAATAGAAGATCGCCATGCTGAAAAAGGCGGTGACATCTTATGACATTAGAGATTTTAGGTATTTCAGTGTTATGGATTTTCCTATTTGGTTATGTCATTGTAGCTTCAATCGATTTTGGAGCAGGCTTTTTTAATGCCTACAGCTTACTTATCGGAAAAAATCACATTTTAACGAATATTATTAAGCGCTATTTATCACCTGTTTGGGAAGTAACCAATGTCTTTTTAGTATTCTTCTTTGTGGGGATTGTCGGATTTTTCCCTCAAACAGCTTTCTATTATGGAACGATTTTACTTGTCCCAGTTAGTATTTCGCTAGTGCTTCTTGCAATACGAGGCTCCTACTATGCATTTGAATCATATGGCACACGTGGACATATTGGTTACACGCTGACGTATGGTATAGCTGGCTTACTTATTCCAGCCTCACTCTCTGTTGTGTTCGCGATTGCTGCTGGTGGCTATGTTGATATTGTTGACGGGCAACCGGTATTGAATTATTGGACGTTGTATACGAGCCCGTTTGCTTGGAGTATTGTCGTGTTGAGCATTGCAGCTGTACTTTATATTTCAGCCTCATTTTTAACTTGGTATGCGCATAAAGCAAAGGATCGAGAAGCTACAAATTTAATGCGAAAATACGCACTTGCTTGGGCGATACCATTAATGGTAAGTGCGCTCGGCATTATGTACGAAATGAAATTCATCAACCCTGAAATTTACAATAACATGGTAAATCTATGGTGGATGTTTGCCATTTCAGCTGTGTTATTTATTGTTACTGTAATATTAATATGGACGCGAAAAAATTACGGTCTTGCGGTTAGTTTATTGATTGCCCAATTTGCAGTGGCATTCTTCGCATATGGAATTGCTCAATATCCATATTTACTGTATCCATATCTAACAATTTACGATAGCTTTACGAGTACACAAATGGCGATTGCACTCGTCATTGCGTTTATTTTGGGATTGTGTCTGCTTATTCCGTCACTGTTCTTGTTGTTGAAATTATTCCTTTTCAACAAAAATTATGTGACAGGAAAAGAAGACAATCACGCATAGGAGGGATACAACTATGACAAGTTTTTTGATTTTTTATGCACCATTTATAGTCGTCATCCTAGGTGTAGTCGCTGCTTTCTGGTGGGCACCTAGAGATTACCATACAGTAAGGAAAGAGGGGAAGAGTCGCGAATAGCGGCTCTTTTTTCTACTCGTGTAAAGGTGATCATGTAGTTTGAGGTGAATTACCCGCGGAAGAGAGCGAAATACCCGCGAAGCGAGAGTGAATACCCGCGGAAGAGAACGAAATACCCGCGAAGCGAGAGTGA
>NZ_JBNNUX010000028.1:0-29001 GCF_050280145.1 Lysinibacillus sp. NPDC093688 | reverse complement strand
GAATACCCGCGGAAGAGAGCGAAATACCCGCGAAGCGAGAGCGAATACCCGCGGAAGAGAACGAAATACCCGCGAAGCGAGAGTGAATACCCGCGAAGCGAGAGTGAATACCCGCGGAAGAGAACGAAATACCCGCGAAGCGAGAGTGAATACCCGCGGAAGAGAGCGAAATACCCGCGAAGCGAGAGCGAATACCCGCGGAAGAGAACGAAATACCCGCGAAGCGAGAGTGAATACCCGCGGAAGAGAGCGAAATACCCGCGAAGAGAGTGAACCCCCGCGAAAGGGAAGGAAATGGCATACCTGAGCAGTTTGTTTTCTCGACACACCCGAGCCGTTAATATGTAGCCTTGTTCTTTTTTCATCCGCCACAACATGCTACAATAAAGAGATTGAAATGGAGGATGTACGAATGTCAGCACCCGTGAAAAAAAATGACCGATTAACAGTTTATATAGAAGATTTAACACATGATGGCAATGGCGTCGCAAAGGTCGATGGCTATCCATTATTTATCCAAGGTGCACTTCCTAATGAAACAGCGGAAGTACATGTTGTAAAAACATTAAAAAACTACGGCTTTGCGAAGGTCGTAGAAATTCTCGAGCCATCACCAGATCGTGTAGATGCGCCTTGTGAATATTTTAAACAATGTGGCGGCTGCCAATTACAGCACCTGTCTTATGAAGGACAGTTAAAATGGAAAGAAAACATGGTGCGTAATGTTATGCAACGCATTGGTAAAATTGATGCGCCTGTTCTACCTGTGAAAGGTATGGAAGAGCCTTGGCATTACCGTAATAAAGCGCAAATACCTTTTTCCTCAAATGAAGCAGGACAAGCAATTGCTGGTTTCTACAAAACGAAGTCTCATAGCATTGTGGATATGGAGCGATGCTTAATTCAGACTGGGGAAGCGGACGCTATTCTTGCAGGTTTGAAGAAGGAACTAGTGGCAATCGGTGTTCAACCATACAACGAGCTATCACATGAGGGAATGCTGCGCCATGTAGTTGTTCGTAAGGCACGAGCAACTGGTGAAGTGATGGTTGTTCTCGTAACTAAAAAGAAAAAGTTCCCGCAAAAAGAAGCCGCTGTTGCGACAATTCAGAAGCTTGTTCCGAATGTCACATCCATTATGCAAAACATTAACAGCGACAAAACGAACGTTATTTTCGGTGATGAAACCGTAAATCTGTGGGGTAAGGACGTTATTATTGATACAATTGGCGATGTTCGCTTTGAAATTTCAGCCCGCTCATTTTATCAAGTAAACCCTGAGCAAACGGAAGTTCTATACAAACAAGCATTAGACTACGCTGACTTACAGGGTGATGAACGAGTAATTGATGCTTACTGTGGGATAGGCACAATATCATTATTCCTTGCACAACAAGCAAAGGCTGTTATGGGCGTTGAAATTGTCCCGCAAGCGATTGAAGATGCAAAACGTAACGCAGCACTAAATGGCTTTACGAATACGTATTTCGAGGCTGGGCCAGCAGAGGAAGTTATTCCACGTTGGTATAAGGAAGGTAAGGAAGCAGATGTTTTAGTAGTTGACCCACCACGCAAAGGTTGCGATGAGGAGCTTCTTCAGACGATTTTAGAGCAACGTCCTAAGCGTGTTGTTTATGTGTCCTGTAACCCAGCTACATTAGCACGTGACCTTCGAATTTTGGAGGATGGGGGCTATCGAACGCAGGAGATTCAACCTGTGGATATGTTCCCGCATTCGACGCATGTAGAGGTTGTTACGGAACTAACTCTAAAGGAGCGATCATAATGGACGCAGCAAAAAAATGGCTCTCTATCCCGAAAGATATCAGAGAAATGCTCGTGAAAAACGTATTTTGTGGCAATTGTGGTGTAACGGCAATTGTGAAGTACACGATACAAGAGGGAGAATTTGCCCCTGTATTGAAGGGGAAATGCAAGACTTGTGGTAGGGATGTTGCTCGGGTGATTGATTAGTAAATGATAGAATTCTGAAAGGATGGAGTGAATATTCCATCCTTTTTGTGTAAGCATGGAAGGGTTTTGGTTGAATCTTATGCTTGAATAGAAGAGGTTACTTTTGATATATGTGATGAAAATTATACACCTCATAATTGGTATCAGAACATTATAATAGGCAGTTCAAGAACGGGGTTTGAAATCAAAGGGTTTATAATTCGATTGCTTTATGATAAATTAACCGTTATCTTGAATTGCTTTTTTATGTTTTTGGAATAAAGTGTCCACTATTCGGGGTTCAGTTCAAAAATCTATGCCATCTGCTTTTTGTTTATAAACATACCATTCAGGACTGATTTTCGTTAAAATAAACATTGCAGATCATCACAAATTATAAATGTCCAAATGTACTTGTGTTTGATATTCAGTTATTGAGCATGATATAAGTGTAAAAGAAGTGGAACATTGGGCTTCATATTTTTTGACCGAGAGTTTGAAGTTGTACCCACAGTGAGAGGATTTGAGTTTGAAATGATAGATAATTTTTGGCGTGATTTACCACGACCATTTTTTGTACTTGCACCAATGGAAGATGTGACGGATGTTGTTTTTCGTCATGTCGTAAGTGAAGCCGGTCGACCGGACGTATTTTTCACAGAGTTTACAAACTCTGATAGCTATTGTCATCCAGAGGGCATGAAAAGTGTGCGTGGTCGTTTGATTTTTACAGAAGATGAACAGCCAATGGTGGCACATATTTGGGGTGATAATCCCGAATATTTCCGTCAAATGAGTATTGGTATGGCAGAGCTAGGTTTTAAAGGCATCGATATTAATATGGGCTGTCCTGTACCGAATGTGGCATCGAGAGGGAAAGGCAGTGGCCTTATTCTGCGTCCGGACGTTGCGGCAGAGCTTATTCAAGCAGCAAAAGCGGGCGGATTGCCTGTCAGTGTGAAAACACGACTTGGCTTTAAAGAGGTAAATGAGTGGGAGGAGTGGCTAACGCATATTTTAAAACAGGATATTGCGAACCTTTCTATTCATTTACGTACAAGAAAGGAAATGAGCCAAGCAGATGCGCATTGGGAGCTAATTCCGGAAATCAAAAAATTACGTGACCGTATCGCACCAAATACGCTAATAACAATCAATGGAGATATTCCTGACCGTCAAACTGGACTGCAGCTTGCTGAACAATATGGTATTGATGGTGTTATGATCGGACGAGGTATTTTTAAAAATCCTTTTGCTTTTGAAAAAGAGCCAAAAGAGCATAGCAGTAAAGAGTACCTTGATCTTTTAAGACTGCAGCTTGATCTTCAAGATCAATATGCGGAAGCACTACCACGTTCAATCACAGGGCTTCATCGCTTTTTCAAAATTTATGTCAAAGGATTCCGTGGAGCTGGTGAATTAAGAAATCAATTGATGAACACGAAATCAACAGATGAAGTGCGTGCATTGCTTGATAACTTTGAATCAAATAATGTTGATTGACGATGACGGTAGAATGATGTAACTGCAAAAACATGAAAGAACGAATTCCAATTAATAAAAGGGATTCGTTCTTTTTGAAATTTATTATTATAATAAACCTTTTGAACGTTTTTCAGCCATTTCTACGAGGCGTTTTGTAATTTCTCCTCCGACTGATCCGTTTGCACGAGAAGAGGCTTCTGGCCCTAATTGTACATTAAATTCTTGTGCGATTTCATACTTCAATTGAGTAACAGCTTCATGTACACCAGGAACTAGAAGCTTATTTGAACTACGATTAGCCATTTATCTCACCTCCTTGTGATTAGAATGGTCGAGAGTTGGCTAATCATACATGTTAAAAAATAAAATGCACATTCTAAATACTATAGTAAAGTAACTTTTGGAAAGCTAACTAAAATTGTGAATGTCTCTGCTATAATAAAGTAATGCTACAATCTTGAAGATACGATTGTTAGAAGCGCTTTACAGCTAAAATGGAGGTTTTTTAAATGACGAACAATGATATTTTAATTCGTTTAAGATATGCATTAGATATCAAAAATAAAGATATGGTAGAAATTTTTAAGCTAGGAGGCATGGACTTTACGAAGGAAGAAGTATTGAACATGCTTATCAAAGTTAATGATGAGGAAGAAGCACCAGAAGAATACATTAAATGTAATAATAAAATGGTAGAGGCTTTTTTAAATGGATTTATTACATTTAAACGAGGTCCGCAAAAGCCTAAGTCTGGTCAGCCAGAAGGACCACCACCTGTGTCTGGAAAAGAAAGTCCTAATAATATGCTATTAAAGAAAGTGAAGATAGCGTTAGCCTTAACGAGTGAAGAGATGCTCGATATTTTATATGATGGTGGCGTTAGCGTTTCGAAAGGCGAATTAGGTGCCATTTTAAGAAATCCAAGTCATCGTAACTATAAAGAATGTGGCGATCGCTTTGTGAGGAATTTTTTAAGAGGGCTAACAGATAAATATAGAGATTAAATGGCTCGGTACTAAAAGCTATGCTGAAGCGTGAAGGCTGAGACGTGTCCTAGCGTTCTCTTTTAAGTAGTCAAGTGGAAATTTTAGTGAATAGCAAATAAATTAATCACAAAAAAAGTAGTTGCAACTTTGCAACTGCTTTTTTTATAAGGGTTATTACGTAAAAATCTATAATATGATTAAAATTTTCTGCAAAAAGCGCATTTTTCTTAGTCGAATGTGGTTGACAGTTTGTGACGGAATTGTGTACACTGAGATTGACATAAAGTTGTCACAAAGATGGAAAATAAATGTTCACGAACAGAGGGGTGCTTTTATGTTTACTTTAAAAATTTTATTAGTTGCTATCGCATGTGTTACTATTCCACTTGTAGTTGCTGCAATTATGATAGACATTTTTTATGCAGAAAAGAAACAAGTTCGTTTTTCATTACGCCGTACATCGATGTGGTATGTGAGTATGTTTGCAGTATCATTTATACCGGCAGTTTTAGTCATGACACTAAACGGATAAGTATTTTTAATATGAATAATCATTTAGGGGTAATTGATTATTTTAAATTATAGTAGCAGCTACAATATTGCGTTGTAGCTGTTTTTATTTACGCAAATTGTGGATGAGCCGAGAAAATTATGTAATAGTGTTCATTTCATACTTATAGTAAAATAGTAAAAAACATGTGTATTTTTATCTAGTGACATTGACTACTTTTACCTATTGTGTTAATTTTGGAAGGAAAAAGATGGGCAAATTTACCGAAAGGTAGAGACGCAAAGCTACAGGTCTAAGGTTTTAATTACTATGATGGCTGAGCTGCGAAGGAGTACTAGTTAAGTACATATAATTGCTAGTTATATTCTTTGAAGCCTATTTCTTTTGAAATAGGTTATTTTTTTGCCAAAAACATAATAAAGGGGGAAGTAATCATGAGGTTGTTAAAAAATGCTTCATTGAAAAACAAACTTTTACTAACGGTTTCTATAATTGTTTTACTTTTAATTGCTATTATTACTACGCAAAGTATTAGAGAATTAAACAATCGAATGTCTGTTGATTTAGAGCAAGAGTTGAAAAGTGTTGGTTTATTGACAGCTATGAATCTTAATAGTGATGATATTAAAGATTTGTTGTCTGAAAAGGGAGAAACGAATGCTGAATTTAAGAAAATTCAAAAGCAACTCGATAGGATTCAAGAAGAACAAGGAATTATGAGCTGGAGCTATATTTGGGATGTAAAGGATGCAGATGGCGTTACCCCAATAGGCTATACCTCTAATTTGAATGAAGTATATGAAGCGGGTGAACTCTTTACTGATTTAGCAGATGAACATGTAACAACAGCTAAATTGGCTATTAAAAATAATAGCACTGAAGTAACTGATATTTTCCAAGATCCTTATGGTTCATGGCGAACTGTATTTAGCCCTATTAAAGATGACAATGGCAAGCTCATTGCATTATTAGGTCTTGATTATTCTGCGGACTATATAAATACAATCATTAAAACAAGTATCATTAAACAAATTGTTATAGCTGTTATTGGAATTTTAATTTTATTAGCGTTACTTTACATAATTATTGATCGTCTATTAAAGCCACTTAAGAAAGTAGTAAATGCTGCAAATCAAGTAGCGAATGGGGAATTAGTAAATGTAGATTTAGAAATAACGAAGGACGAAATTGGAAATTTATCTGAATCGATTAATACGATGGTTTCGAATCTACAACATATCATTTTAAATATTAGAAATACATCTAATAACGTTTCTTCTGCAGCTAATCAGCTAACTGTGAATGCAGCAGAGACATATAACAGCGCAACAAATATTGCTCAAGATATGGGGCAAATCACGCAAAATGCTGAGGCTTCAATGGTTATGACTGAGGAAACTGCAGCGGCTATGGAGGAAACAGCTACAGGCATCCAGCAAATTGCTGACTCTGCTAATACAGCTGCTGAATCATCTATTTCTGCTTCTCAAGCTTCAGAACGTGGAAATCATGTTGTTCAACAAGTCATTGCACAAATGGAATTGATCAATGGTTCTGTTGAACAAATAGGGACAACAATAAACGGTTTACATATCAATACGAAAAAAATTAGCGATATCGTAAGTCTTATTACAGCAATAGCAGATCAAACAAACTTACTAGCATTGAATGCGGCAATCGAAGCTGCTAGGGCAGGAGAGCATGGGAAAGGTTTCGCTGTTGTCGCTGACGAGGTTAGACGATTAGCGGAGCAATCATCACAATCTGCAACGGAAATATACAATTTGATTAGTACAATTCAAGCTGATTCAAACGCTTCTATCACTGTTATGGAAAAAGGAAAAGAAGATGTAAAGGCGGGTATGGAGTTTACAAATGAGGTAGGGGAAATCTTTAAAGAAATTCTCACTTCATCAGAAGAAGTGGCAAGTCAGATTCGCGAAATTTCAGCTGCGTCTCAACAAATTTCCGCTTCTTCGGAGGAAGTCGCAGCATCTGTCAATAATATTAAGCAATCTGCGGAGCAGTCATCTGAATTCTCGTCGAACGTATCAAGCGCAACTCAAGAGCAATTGACGACCATGCAAGAGGTGAAAGAGGCATCTTCTTCATTAGGAAAAACAGCCGAAGAATTGCAGGTACTTGTAACAAAATTCAAATTGGAGAATGATCAATGATGGAAATTAATTTTAAAGGAAAAAATGTACTCATTACAGGTTCCAGTAAAGGAATCGGCAAAGCCATTGCTTTAGGCTTTGCCGAGCAAGGAGCCAATGTATGTATCAATTATATTGGTGATGACAACGAGGCAGAAGAGGTTCGTGCACAAGCGGAAAAGTTTGGTGTACAGGCTATGAAATTTAATGCAGATGTATCGGATTCTCAGCAAGTTCAAGCTATGCATCAAGCTATGGACAAACAGTTAGGCGATATTGATATTCTTGTCAATAACGCTGGATTTGCACAAGCTTCAAGCATTACAGATTTAACAGATGAGCAATGGGATAAAATGATTAAAGTTCATCTATACGGTTGCTTCTACAATTGTCGAGAGGCAGTAAAAAGAATGAAAGTACGAAACAAAGGAAAAATTATTAATATTTCTTCTGATATTGGTAGTTTAGGTTGTGAGGAATTTACGCATTATTCTGCTGCAAAGGGTGGCATCAATGCATTTACGAAGGCTTTGGCACGAGAGTTAGCGCCTTCGATATTAGTCAACGCAGTAGCTCCTAGTGGAACATTTACAGACATCCTAAAGGAATTTGGCGAAAATTATGTGGAGGAAGAGTCTGCTAAATATCCGTTAAAACGATTAGCTCAACCAGAAGAAATCGCAAAGAGCGTGTTATTTTTAGCTTCAGAAAATGCGAATTTCTATACGGGTCAAATATTAACACCTAATGGTGGAGTCGTTATGAACGGATAATGTGGGAAACTAAGGAGCACTACTATGTTAAATATAATCATCTTTAGCTTATACTTAATTTTTATTTATTACATTGGATATAAAGGATACAAACGCGTAAATACTGCGGAGGATTTAATTGTTGCTGGTTGGAGTATGCCTTTATCTGTTGTAACAGGAAGTCTAGTGGCGGCCTTATTAGCAGCCCCATTCTTCTTTGCAGCAGTAGGCTCAGGTTACACAAGTGGCGGCTTTGAAGGTTCAGCGACAATGGGCGGTTTAGGGACTTGTATGATTCTTGGAGCACTCATTTGGACGAAGCCTTTACGTAGATTGAAGGGCTGGACATTAGCAGATTACTATGGATTAAGATATGGAAGTAAAAAGTTAGGTGCCTATACAGGTGTCGTAATGGCGATTGCCTTCGGTGTCTTTAATGCAGCTGCGTTAACAGTTGGTGGAACGTATATCATTCAGCAACTGTTGCAAATTGATTTCGTTCCAGCAGCATTACTCTTTGTATCATTAACAGCCCTATATTCGGTTATTGGTGGCTTATGGGCTGTAGCCTATACGGAAATTGTTCAGGGGGCACTTGCAGTAGCGGGTATAGTAGGGATTACAATTTTTATCTTATTCTATTACCCTGATGTAACATTTAACCCTGAGTGGTGGAATATTAGTGAACTCTTTAATAAGGCTGGAGCAGAGTTTTGGACACTTTATCTTGTGTTAGCACTTGGTGATATTCCAGCGGTGGATTTAGGACAAAGGGTAGCAGCTGCGAAAAGTCCAAAAGTAGCACAGCGTAGCATGATTATAGCTGGGACAATTATTATCGCGATCAGCTGGATTCCGGGTATGTTAGGAGAAGCGTTCAAAACGATTTATCCTGGTAGTACAAATCCAGAGACGTTAATGCTTGCCTTTGCTCAAGGATATTTCCCGCCGTTATTAGCAGCCATCTTTTTAACAGCAATGGCCGCGATGGGGATGTCTACTGTAGCCGCATGTTATGTTGCGACTTCAGGAATTATCACAAAAAACATTTATTTAGACTTTATTAATCGAAACCCAGACCCTAAAAAATTATTAAGATTTTCAAGACTTATTATTATTTTAAGCGCTTTGCTAGGCTTAGTTTTAGCGGTTAGCTTCCAGAAAGTGATTGATTTAGCCTATTTGGCATGGGATATTGTTTTCGTAACAATTTTCTGGCCAATCGTATTAGGGCCGTTTTGGAAGCGAGTAAGTACACCTGCAGTATGGACAAGTATATCTGTTGGGCTAGTCTATTACATCATTACATCTTTAACCTATGTACCAAGTCTTTCTATCCAATCAGAAGGATTTTTAGGTTTATTAAATGAACTGTGGCAGGCACCTGTTTTCTCAGGAGTTGTGATCACAGGTATTACAATTGTTATTGTAAGTTTGCTTATTCCACCTTCGCAGCATGTTCTTGAGATGCATAAGATTGAAAAAGATAAGACTTTAGACGATGTGGGCGGTAAAGAGGAATTAACGGAACAGTCAAATTGATAACCAAATCCTCGTTTCAGACAGTAGACAAATGCTAATTTAGGTTGAATCTTTTTAGTATGTTAATATTTTTTGATTCAGTTTGTCTTCTCATACTTATGATGAGGAACCGTTGATTTTTCACGGAGAGTGGCGTGCTTGCGCTGAAAGTCCCGCAGGAACGTAGTGACGAGGAGATTGAAGCCAAGCCTCGGAAAGCGCCAACTCGGTGTGAAAATCAATTTTGCTTATTTGCATTATTTTATATTGGTTCTTTTGTTGATAAGCTAACACGGGAGCGTTGAATTTCAATGCTCTCGTGTTTTTTTGCGCAAAAAATAACACTCAAAAATGACCAAATTTAGCTAGTTTTAGCAAAAAAATTAAATATTTTAGAAATACCAACATTGTACTAGGGGGAATGTTGTAAAATTTATTGTTACTAAAATTTCAATTTTTTAGTAATTATTCATATAGAAAAAAAGTTTAAAGGAGTTCAACGATGAGAAGTAGCTTAAAAATTAAAATGTTAATGGTATTTTCAATTTTACTTGTTATTTCGTGTTTTCTGATTAGCTTTTTTATTTATCGTTCGTCATTGGAGCTGGTGAAAGAGACAGTTGGTGAGCAAAACATAAATATGATTGATCAGGCAATCTCAAAAATAGATGTAGAAGGCTATCAAAGATTAGAAATTGGTGCAAAAAAAGATGACTATTATTATGAATTACAAAAAGAATTAAACTCTGTTAAAGAGCTTCATAAAGTATCTAGTTTATATTCGATGACTCGGATAAAAAACGGTGATGGATATGACTACTATTATATGGTAGATAGTGTTCCGAATGAGGATTCAATACTTGGCGATAAAGAGGAATCACCAGAATCGTATCCTAAAATGAAGCAAGTATTTGAAACAGGGCAAATACAATTTCAGCTATCGAATGATTCACAATACGGAGCTGTCCTTGCCATCTACGCGCCCATAAAAAATGATGCTGGCGAAGTGATAGGATTAGTAGGGGCAGATTTAGATGCCACAGAAGTTTATTCGGACATGAATGCGAATCAAATGAAAATTATATTGATTACGCTAATTATATTAATAGTAGGAATCTGCATTGTTTATTTCTTTACAGATTATTTAACGAAGCCAATAAGAAAATTAACAGCACAAGTAAACCAAGTTGGTAATGGTGATTTAACGGTAAAAATAGAAACAAATCGAAAAGATGAAATTGGCGTTTTGACAAATGCATTCCAACAAATGGTGCTGGATTTGCAAAATATAATTATTGGAATCAATTCTAGCTCTAAGCAGTTAATCGATACGACGAACGGAGTAGCAAAAAGTAGTGAAAAGGCAAATGAAGCAATTAGTCATATTTCAGCCTCCATCCAGGAAGTATCTGCTGGCGCACATGCACAGTATAAAAACTCAGAGGAAAGCTCAGCTACATTAGAGCAAATGTCGGAGGGCATTCAACAAATTGCAGAGGCTTCTTCAAATGTATCTCAATTATCATCTATTAGCTTACAAAATGTAGAGCTTGGAAATGGAAACATTGAAAAAGTAGTTCATCAAATGAATATTATTAGTGAATCCGTTCAGTTATCCGCAAATGCTATAAAAAAACTAGAGAGCCAATCAAATGAAGTATCACTGATTATAAATATGATTCGTGATATCGCCTCACAAACGAATCTACTTGCATTAAATGCAGCGATCGAAGCGGCTAGAGCTGGTGAATCTGGAAAGGGCTTTGCCGTAGTAGCTGAAGAAGTAAGGAAGCTTGCGGAGCAATCAGAAAAATCGGCGAATAGCATCTCAAACTTGATTTCTAAAATAAATGAGGATACAAGCTTAACGGTGCAAACTATGAATGTTGTAACAGATAATGTAGAAGACGGTTTACAAGCTGTAGAAGAAGCCGGAAAATCATTCGAAAGTATTCTCCAATCTATTCAGGGCGTAGTATCACATACAAAACAAGTTTCTGTAACCTCAGAAGAAATGTCTGCATTTTCTGAGGAGATTACAGCAGGAGTTGTGGAAACAACGATGCTTGCGAATAAGGCTGCAAAGGCAACGGAAAGTGTTGTAGAGCGTACGATGGAACAAGAAAACTACAATCAAGATATCCTCCATTCTATTTTAAAATTGAACAAAATGGCGGAGGACCTAGAAAAATCCGTTTCAAAATTTGATGTAGATGCTAATAGCACAAATAATTCCTATAGAAATTAAGAATGAAAAGATAATCGTTAGAATAAAATTTCTATGAACATGGATGAAATAATCCTATCGATTATCTTTTTGAGGGTGGGAGATGGATGAAAACCTTTTTTCTTTTATTTCTTGGGACAATCTATGTATTACTCGCAAATTCAGTCGAAACGGCTATATTTAGAAAGGTATATTTTTTAATTGGCATAGGGCTAGTAATAGCAGGAGTTTTTCGGTATGTGAAAGAACGATTTATCTATATCCATACATTGAATGAAATGAAAGAGGCGAGTGAGGAGGAGCTTATGGCTATCCCTCATACACATTGCATCATCTCAAATGATTGTTTAAGTGCTTTATTACTAAATGAACCTACAAGTACACTTATTTTCGTAAGTAGAGAAGAATTAGAAGACGCTTTGATAAAAAAAGAAATTCCATTCAATAAAATATATGAAGTAGCTATAGTAGAGGACGACATGTATATTGCTAGGACAAGCAATAACTTCATAAGTGGTTCATTACTTGGTGAAGACATGGATATAGAAGAAGAGGAATTAGATGAAGAAGACCCTGAGTATAATACTATGTCTCAGTTGACGTTGAAAATTGTAGCTGATAATTTATCTGACCCTATTCTAGAATATGTTTTTATGGATAACAGTGAGCCTCTATCAAGAGAAGAGGATGAGTATCAAGAAGCGCTAGAGCTATGTGAGGAATGGTTTCAGAAAATCAGTGTGATTATCAAACGTTATGAGCTGGAAAGGGTACCAATTAGGCATTAGTAATAAGAGGAAAAAAGCTATCTCGACCGTAATGTCGAGATAGCTTTTTTAGGTAGAATCGCCCCGGAGTAATCGGGTAATCTCCAAAAGTGATCCGGTGAGCCGCAAAAGTGCTCAGGTATCACCTCAAACCTTAAATTTTAAACTGCTGTAATTGGCTATTTAACTCTTCAGCCATACCAGCGAGATGATTTGCACCCCTTGAAATTTCCTCCATAGTAGCAGCAGTTTCCTCTACAGTTGCTGTTGTTTGTTCTACTCCAGCTGCAGACTCTTGAGAAATAGAAGCCATTTCATCGATGGAGACATTGATGGATTCGGAATTTTGAGCAACTTTATTTAAATTGCTTGAAATGGTATTTATGTTAAGAATCATGTCCTCAACTGCTACCGAAATTTGTTCAAATGTTTCATTTGTTTGATTTAGTTGTACGGTTCCTCGTTTTACTTCCTCATAGCCGGATTGTAGAGCGGTTGTTACATTGCCAGTTTCACCTTGAATCCGATTGACGATTGTTGAAATATCAGTGACAGAGAACTGTACTTCTTCTGCAAGCTTCCGAACTTCATCCGCTACAACTGCAAAACCTTTACCGTGCTCTCCTGCGCGAGCTGCTTCGATGGCAGCGTTAAGGGCCAGTAAATTTGTTTGATTTGAAATATCATCAATGACAGAAACAAGCTTGGAAATTTCCGCAGACTGCATATTTAAGCCTTCAACTTTTTTCACTGAATCTAAAACAATTTCATTAATGGTTGCCATTTGTTGTGTTGATTGTACCATTAAGCCTTTACCTGTAGTCGTTAGTTCTTGTACATGATTTGAATGCGTTATTAATTCAATGCCTTCCTGTGTTGTTTCATGAATACTATGTTGGAAAGAAGTCATTGTTTCGGCTAAATCACCTGCTGTAGATGCTTGTGTTTCAGTGCCAGAGGCTAGCTCCTGCATAGTTACGGTAATTTGCTCTGTACCTGATTGTACTTCATTAGAAGATTGGGCCAGCTCTTCGCTACTAGCTGCTACTGTTTCGGAAACAGCATGAATGGAGCTTATTGTTTGCTTCAATTTTTCATTCATATTATTTGCGGAAAGCATTAATTGACCAATCTCATCTCGATGCGTTATTGGAAGTAGTTCGTGTTGCAGATTGCCATCCGCTAATTCGCTCATGCGCTTTGAGACAATTGTAATAGGTTTAGAAATATTGCTAGCAGTGACAATAGCGATTAGGATACCTGCGATCGTCAATACAATGCTAACAATTAGTCCAACTGTTTTATTGCTTAAACTTGTTGAGACTACGTCATCTCCTACCGTAGTAATGGCATCTGAGCGTTTATTGGCCAATTCTTCATAACCAACACGAACTTCGGTTACGAGATTATTGATAGCTGTTAAATTTTTTAATGCTAATTCTTTATCACCTTTTTTATAAACATCGAATACTTCGGTATTTACGCGATTGCTCCATGTACGTGCCATTTCTACTAATGCAGCACGCTCAGACGTATTTTCGTGTTTTTCAACAATACTATTACTTTCCTCAGCAATTTGACGATATTCATTAAAAGTTTCTATGTATTTTTCATCACCTGATACAACGTAACTTAAAGCTGCAGAGAGACGAACACTCATAGACATTGCTAAATTTTTACTTGCAGTTAAGACTTGTAAATCTTCTTTCACTAAACCTTCTGCTTGTTTTTCCATCTTATTATTAGAAATGTACGAATAGGTTGTAAAACAAACAACTAATACTATCAAAAGAAGAAATGCACTTAAAATTCGGGCTTTAAGTGTTTTAAACTGAAATATTCCCTTCATCTTTTCCCATCCTTTTATTGTTCATTTTCAATGTAGAACTGTGAAAAAATCGAAATAATAATTGTTATAGTACAAATATATTTTATAACTAATTCTATATATACATAAGCCCTTTTAATGGGAAAATTTAAAAATGGTTTATTAGTACAATAACGAATCATAGTTATGAATGATAGGTAGTTAAATGTATATGTCTAAATAGAAATTCTAAATTTTTTTTAATACTTTTATGTATTTATACCTAACGCTATTCTCATATACAGACATCGATGTGAACATTCGGAACTCCGTAAATTGCCACCAATCCGAGTTGGCAGCTTCTATAAAGTCTCTCCCTTAATTATCCATATTTTAGTTTGAATGGTATAATATATTTAATGTTCAACTGTTTAAAACAATACAATTATAGGAGGAAAATGATATGAACAAATGGTTCAAAATAATGGGCTTCGTGATATTTGTGAGTTTTATTTGCAACACTTCAGCACATGCGGCTTCTTCTACTTCTCTTTTTGTCAACAGTCAAGCTGAGTATGACTTTATTACGGTTGAAGGACGAACAATGGTTAAATTAAGGTCTCTGAGCGACCCGTCATGGCCTGTGCTCGCTTATGATCCTAAGACCGGTATCGTCACGATTCAAAATAAAGATAAGAGTAAGAAAGTGCAGCTTGTGGCGGGGAAAAAAACAGCAACAGTTAATGGGAAAGCGATAAAATTAGACGCTGCAGTAGTAAACAAAAACGGTAGCACTTATGTGCCGATTCGTTTCATTAGCGAGACACTTGGCGGTTATGTCTATTACAATAACAAAGATAAACGGGTCATTGTCCGTACACCTGCGGGTCAGGAAGAATACGAGACACTGATGCACGGGGATCTCACGAAGGCGCGTCATATTGCGATCGGACTAGCAACACTCACAGAGGAAGCGCCACCTCTTCATGCTGGAGAAGGGTATAATTCCTACTATTACACGTTTCCGGAAGGAGAAGCATTGCGTTTCACATTGAATCTCTCCGGCTATAGCGATGCTTATTATGAAGTGAATAAAGAAGGTCTGTCCGTCATTAAATGGCAGCAGGATAATGTGGCGGAACGAGAATGGGGAGCGAAACCAACCTTTAAAAGCTATGTTTATTTCTTGGACGAGTTTAAGGCTGGCTTATTCACTTACGGTATTGTAGACGCTCAAGGCAAAGATACGGAGCTAGGGAAATTTGGTAAGGAAGATTGCAACTTTTGTAGCGACAATCATCTAGTGCTACAAATTGAAGGGGAGAAACGGACGGATCAGAGGTAGAAAGCTTGTGGTAGATTAGCGACTGAGCCCGGCTAAAAAACCATAGAAGCTTTATGAAATTACAGGATATATGTAGCAAAAAAGAAGGATGGATAAAGTCAATTTTATCTATCCTTCTTTTTTGTGTGCAACATTTAATTACTGTTTTGCTTTGCTTTTTTTGCTTGTCGTTCCCATTGCATTAAAGATGGATATGGATCAAATGCCCATTCTGTACGCCCATTGAATTTGTAGATACCGTAGTGAAGATGAGGCGGAAATTTTCCGGACGTCCCTTCTTTACCGTAGCCAGAGCTACCAACCGTACCGAGAACAGTGCCAGGTTCGACAAGGTCTCCAACTTTAATTTTTTTATTATAACTGCCGAGATGGGCATAATAATGATAGGAGTTGTGATTATCTCGAATGCCTATGCGCCAACCACCAAATTGGTTCCAGCCCTTTATTTCCACTACACCATAAGAGGTAGAAAGCACTGGAGTACCATAGCTAGCGAAAATATCTGTTCCTTCATGAATACGGCGTCCACCCCAGCCCCTATTGGCACCCCATGTACTTCGATAGCTGTAATCATAATTAGTAGGGACTGGGAATGTGTGATCGTCAAGCTCTGTTGTTTTGAAATGACTATACATTTTGGAAATGGTGAAGATTTGATTTACGGCCTGTTCGCTTCCGTAATATTCCCATAAAGCTAATTTAAAGTCTTCATCAGATGTTCCAAATTTGCTTAAAAAAGTAGCCATGGAGAATATTGTATCGATATCATCCTTTGGACTGGCAGCTCCATCACCATTGCCATCTAGCCCCATCCCGCCAAAGTAACTAATTGTTTCTGGGCGAGTATCATCTCTTACAGGATTTAAAGCACCTGACCAATATTCATCAGAAAATTGAATGGAAATAATACCATCCCGTTTCGGAATATCTTTACGAACTGATTGTAAATTGCGTTCATATTGGTCAATGGCTGCTAAGAAATGCCACGGAATGAGTAATTCGTCAAATTGTACGTAATAGGCCATACGTTGTTGCACAATTTCTTCTTGGGTGGGTTCTTCTTTTGCTAATGCAACAGTGGGGAGAGTAAAACTCCATAATAATATCCATGATAAAAGGAATATAAAATGGCGATTCAATAAAGGACCTCCTTTCTAACGTTAGAATAACCGAATTTTTTATCTTCATTCAGCACTTTTTGTGGGAAAACAAAGCAGTAGGAATGAGCAATTTTTATAAAAAAGCGCATAACGTAGGGCTGATTTCCGTTCCGACTGGGCGCTTTGTTGCTGACGCTTCGCTTTCGCACAGATAAAACATTTGCCGCTGACGCTTCGCTTTCGCGCAGAGCAGAGCTTCCTGGGGGCGTCGGGGCAACAGGATGTTGGTCACGAAGGCGTTATCACAGGATGTGATGGTTTTAGCCTTCGTTCCTCTATCGCTGATCCCCGAGGAGTCGCCCAGTCGGAACGAAGATCAACTTATTCTCAAGGAGTATTTTTGAACAAATGTCATCCTAACTTTGGTGATGAAACAATAAAGCGTCAGGTGAAACGAGTAAGTTTTTTATGTTTGACGTTGAATTCCTTTATTCTGTAGGGAAAAAATTATTGGCAATAAGAAGAAATTTCGACAAAGAAAAAGTATTGGGTATCATAATGTCTTTTCCTTCATACTATGTTATAAATCAAGCCCTGAATGGAGGGAAGGCTATTAACATTTTAGATAAAGTGAAAAGCTATCGCGAAGAAGAAAATCGGCTAAAGTGGGAAGGTACATTTGCAGATTATTTAAACATCATCAAGGAAAGACCTGAAGTTGCTCAAACAGCCCATTCACGCGTCTACAATATGATAAAAAGTAGTGGTGTAGAGGAACGCGATGGGCAAAAAATGTATGAATTTTTTGGGCAAGAAATTTTTGGGCTTGAAACGGCAATAGAAAGACTGGTGGAGGAATATTTCCATCCGGCAGCACGAAGATTGGATGTTAGAAAACGTATTTTGTTATTAATGGGACCAGTAAGTGGTGGTAAATCAACAATAGTGACCTTGTTGAAACGCGGACTTGAGCAATTTTCTCGAACAGATGAAGGCGCGGTTTTCGCAATTAAGGGATGTCCAATGCATGAAGATCCTCTACATTTAATTCCACATCATTTGCGTAGTGAATTTTACGAGGAGTATGGTATACGAATTGAAGGAAGTTTATCGCCTTTAAATACGATGCGTCTTGAAAAGGAATACGATGGACGCATTGAAAATGTGATGATTGAACGTATTTCTTTTTCTGAAGACAAACGTGTAGGCATAGGAACATTTACACCATCAGATCCAAAATCGCAAGATATTGCTGATTTAACAGGTAGTATCGATTTTTCTACAATTGGAGAATTTGGCTCAGAATCAGACCCTCGTGCTTATCGTTTTGACGGTGAGCTAAATAAAGCAAACAGGGGTATGATGGAATTCCAAGAAATGTTAAAGCTTGATGAAAAATTCTTGTGGAATTTATTGTCTTTAACACAGGAAGGTAATTTTAAAGCAGGTAGGTTTGCGTTAATTAGTGCAGATGAGTTAATAGTTGCGCATACAAACGAAACGGAGTATCGCTCATTTATTTCAAATAAAAAGAATGAAGCGCTACATTCACGTATTATTGTGATGCCGATTCCGTATAACTTAAAAGTTAGTCAGGAAGAATTGATTTACGAAAAAATGATTAAAGAAAGCGATATGGCCCATGTTCATATTGCGCCACATGCATTAAAGGCCGCAGCAATCTTTTCGGTTCTAACAAGACTAGAAGTACCGAAAAAGCAAGGTGTGGATCTTATTAAAAAAATGCGACTGTACGACGGAGAAAATGTGGAGGGATTTAATTCCGTTGACTTAGAGGAACTTAAAAAAGAGTTTCCGAACGAAGGCATGAACGGTATTGATCCACGGTATATTATTAATCGTATTTCTTCTGCTATAATCCGAAAAGAGGTACCATCCATTAATGCGTTAGATGTTCTGCGTGCACTAAAGGATGGGCTTGACCAGCATGCTTCCATTTCTCAGGAAGATCGAGAAAAATATATGAACTATATTGCAGTTGCTCGAAGAGAGTATGATGACATTGCCAAGAACGAAGTCCAAAAAGCTTTCGTGTATTCGTATGAAGAGTCTGCAAAAACATTGATGAATAATTATCTTGATAATGTTGAAGCATTTTGTAATAAAAATAAAATTTTCGATCCATTGACTGGTGAGGAAATGAATCCAGATGAAAAATTAATGCGTTCTATTGAGGAGCAAATTGGCATTTCGGAAAATGCGAAAAAAGCGTTCCGTGAGGAGATACTCATTCGTATTTCCGCTTATGCTCGAAAAGGGAAGCGTTTTGACTATAATTCTCATGAAAGATTACGAGAAGCCATCCAGAAGAAACTATTTGCGGATCTCAAGGATGTCGTGAAAATTACAACATCCTCAAAAATGCCGGATGAATCACAGCTGAAGAAGATTAATGAGGTTGTAGCGAGACTTGTTGATGAACATGGCTATAATACAACATCTGCTAATGAATTATTGCAGTATGTAGGTAGTCTGTTAAATCGTTAATGACTTTGACCTATTCAGTGGAAACTATAAGACTATTGATAGGAGTGAATAGGAGTGTCCATTTTAGGGCACTCCTTTTATCTTCATTCAGTGGGTGTCCAAACACTTACTCAAAATAGAGGAACTCGCCACGTCCTGTGGCAATGTATTTGTGCGACAGCGCAATTACGCCAAGGCGAAATTGATCTTCATTTACTTATTTTTTTGCATAGGTGAAGTAACCACGAAGTGTAATTGATTTCTCTAAAAAAGTTCAAGAAAGCGAATCACTAGCATAGTATAGAAAAAGCGAATTTGATAGATGGGTGAGGATAAAAATGACTGAAAACGAAAATAAACGTTTTGCCATTTCTCAGGAAAATTGGTCCCTCCATCGTAAAGGGCACCAGGACCAGCAACGGCATATGGATAAAGTAAAAGATGCTATTAAGAATAATTTACCCGATTTAGTTAGTGAAGAAAGTATTGTCATGTCCAATGGTCGCGAGGTAATAAAAATCCCTATACGTTCACTTGATGAATATAAAATACGATATAACTATGATAATTCCAAGCATGTTGGGCAGGGGCAAGGAGACAGTAATGTAGGTGATGTGGTTGCGCGTGATGCTAGCAAAGGCAATCAGGCTAATGGTAAAGGGAAAGAAGCTGGTGACAAGCCAGGCCAGGATTATTATGAAGCTGAGGTAAGCATTGAAGAGGTTCAAAATGTGTTATTTAGCGAGCTTGAGCTACCAAACCTACAGCAAAAAGAAAAAGCGGATATTAAAACGGAAAAGATCGAGTTTAACGATATTCGGAAAAAAGGTTTAATGGGAAATGTCGATAAAAAGCGCACAATCCTCAATGCGTTAAAGCGTAATGCGATGAAAGGAAAACCAGAAATTACGCCGATTCATAATGATGACTTGCGTTTTAAAACGTGGGATGAAGTGGAAAAACCTGAATCGAAGGCAGTTGTCCTTGCCATGATGGATACAAGTGGCTCGATGGGCTCCTTCGAAAAATATTGCGCTAGGAGTTTCTTCTTTTGGATGACAAAATTTTTGCGCTCCAAGTATGAAACCGTGGAAATTGAGTTTATTGCGCATCATACAGAGGCAAAAGTAGTGACAGAAGAGGAATTTTTCACGAAGGGAGAAAGTGGAGGAACGATTTGTTCATCTGCTTATATAAAGGCATTGGAACTAATTCGGGAAAAGTATAATCCTTCTCGTTACAATATTTATCCGGTACATTTTTCAGATGGTGAAAATATATCAATGGATAATGAAAAGTGCTTGAAGCTAGTGGGAGAGTTAATGGAAGTATCGAGTATGTTTGGATATGGTGAAGTCAATCAACATAACCGCTTTTCTACACTTATGTACACATATAAAAAAGTAGATGATCCTAAGTTTAGATATCATATTTTGAGAAAAAAAGGCGATGTATACGATGCCTTAAAGAGCTTTTTCAAAAAAAGTGAAACTTAAACTATGTTCAAAGGAGGGGACTAAAAAGTGGAGATGAAAGAGCTTGAACGTGCGATTGATGAAATTACAGAAATTGCCTCAAGCTTTGGCTTAGATTTCTTTCCAATGCGCTATGAAATTTGTCCGGCAGATATTATTTATACATTTGGCGCATATGGTATGCCTACTCGATTTTCACATTGGAGCTTCGGTAAACAATTTCATAAAATGAAGCTTCAATATGATTTAGGGCTAAGTCAAATCTATGAGCTAGTGATTAACTCAAAC
Source organism: Lysinibacillus sp. NPDC093688 (assembly GCF_050280145.1). Classification (NCBI taxonomy): domain Bacteria; kingdom Bacillati; phylum Bacillota; class Bacilli; order Caryophanales; family Bacillaceae; genus Lysinibacillus; species Lysinibacillus sp. NPDC093688. The sequence goes on along the minus strand of NZ_JBNNUX010000028.1, from coordinate 8,141 downwards.
CCATGTTATGCATTTTTACTTGATACAAATACGTTAACACAAAATAAATTAATTATTGCGCATGTATTGGCGCACTGCGATTTCTTTAAAAATAATGTACGCTTCTCCAATACTAGAAGAGATATGGTGGAGAGCATGACAGCAACAGCTGAGAGGATCGCTGGTTATGAAAGAGAATATGGAAAGGATGAGGTCGAGCAGTTTTTAGATGCGATTTTAGCGATTCAGGAGCATATCGATCCATCCCTTATACGACCAAAATTGGCTTGGAATACGGAGGATGATATTGAAGAGGAGACTTCTCAAGCGAAATCACCGTATGATGATCTATGGCGTTTAGATGATAAGGAAAAAGAGTATACATCGGTAAGGCGAAAAATAAAGCACTTCCCGCCAAAGCCAGAAAAAGATTTATTGCTATTTTTAGAGGAGCATAGTCGAGAGCTTGAGGACTGGCAGCGAGATATATTAACGATGATGCGTGAGGAAATGCTTTATTTTTGGCCACAATTAGAGACAAAAATTATGAATGAGGGTTGGGCTTCCTTTTGGCATCAACGTATTATGCGTGAGCTTAAGCTAACAACAGCCGAAACGATTGAATATGCGAAATTAAATGCAGGTGTTGTGCAGCCTTCAAAGACAACGATTAATCCTTATTACCTTGGCGTGAAAATTTTCGAGGATATTGAAAACCGCTATAATCATCCGACAGAAGAGATGAGAAAACTAGGTGTTCAACCTAACACAGGTCGAGAAAAAATGTTTGAGGTAAGAGAGATAGAGTCGGATATATCCTTTATCCGCAACTATTTATCGAAGGATTTAGCAAAGCAAGAAGATCTTTATTTGTTCCAGAAAAAGGGGAATGAATACCGTATTACAGATAAGGATCATGAAATGGTACGTGATCAGCTCATATCGATGCGTGTAAACGGGGGATTCCCATATATCGTCGTTAAAAATGGCGATTACCTTCGCAACGGAGAGCTCTATTTAGTGCACGGCTATGAGGGAATGGAGCTCGATCCGCACTATTTAGAGAACGTTTTGCCATATATTTATCAGCTATGGGGTCGTCCTGTTCATTTAGAAACAAGTGTGGATGGAAAGCCAGTGCTGTATTCATATGATGGTACAAAAAATTATAAACGTAATGTGTGAGGCGTGATTCCTTGGTGGATAATCAAAACAAAAACTTCTATCTGTTGGTATGAAATATTCCGGCAGATAGAAGTTTTAATTTTTGACAGTCTTTCATAAAGGTTCATCGCCATAATGTGGGGGCGATTTCCGTTCCGGCTGGGCGCTTTGTAGCTGCCGCTTTGCTTTCGCTACAGAAAACATTTGTTGTTGCTGTCGCTACGCTTTCGCACAGAGCAAAGCTTCCTGGGGGCGTCGGGGCAACAGGATGTTTTTTTGCGGCGTCAGCGGCAGTATGTTTTTTTTGCGCGAAAGCGAAGCGTCAGCGGCAGGATGTGGGCACGAAGGAGTTATCACAGGATGTGATGGTTTTAGCCTTCGTTCCTCTATCGCTGATCCCCAAGGAGTCGCCCAGCCGTAACGAAGATCAACTTAAAACATGGCGTTTTAACATATTTCATCCAAAATTATGGTGCTGTGCACAAATAAACTTTATTCGTTATTATCTCCATCTAACAATGGGGAGGACTCATTTTTAACTTCACTACTATCACTATGATTCGAAGATGTATGGATATCGCTGTCCCTTACTTTTATTCCTTGTTATTCGTCAGCTTCATCAAAATTGTCACCAGCAATTCCACTTCTGCTGTTTCCATCAGCAAATTGGGAGTTTACATTTCTAGTACTACCGTTTATGGCGTTTTGGTCGCCTTGGTTGGCATTAGTACCTACATCATTATTTATTTGTCCTCTACCTTCAGCCCTTTGTTCAACATGGATATCTGTATTGCCAATATTAATAGTAAGATGGATGGTAATATTATTTTTAGTTGGCTCCTTTGAACGTTCATTTTCAGATTTATAGTCAGACATAGTTTTCACCTCCTTATTTTCAGCAGTACTATTAAGTTATTAAACTTTCTCAAGTTTACTTGTTCATGTAGCCCTAAAAGGTATAAATAATGTGAAGGATGGAGACTGAAAAACTGTTCCTAATCGTAAAATTTGTTAAAATGAATAGGATTTGAATATATGAAGAACTGGAACGGTGAATTAACGTTGAGAACATTTAAAAAGGTTTATATAGAAATAACGAGTGTCTGTAATTTAGCATGTAGCTTTTGTCCGCCAACTGCTCGTGCAAAGGGACTTATTAAAGTAGAACAATTTAATAAAATATTGGATGAAATACGTCCTCATACGAAATATATTTATTTGCATGTAAAAGGAGAGCCGCTTTTACACCCGCGTATTGATCAGTTGCTTGACGCAGCACATGAAAAGGGTTTTAAAGTTAATATTACAACGAACGGTACACTGATTAAAAAGAATCGTGAAAAGATATTAGGGAAACCAGCCTTACGCCAAATCAATTTTTCATTGCATAGTTTCGACGGTCATGAGGGATCGGAAAATCGTGAGAAATACTTAGGAGATATATTAGATTTTGTGCGTGATTCAAAAGATTATAATACGATTATTTCATATCGTTTATGGAATTTACAAAGGGATCAAGTATCGGATATTGCGGCACGAAGAAATCGTGAAACGCTTGATATTCTAGAAAATGAATATAATCTTGATTATCGCATCGAAGAAAAGGTGCAGCCTGGTAAAGGTGTAAAGATTGCTAATAATATTTATTTAAACCAGGATCATGAATTCAAATGGCCAAGCTTACTGGAGGCTGAGGATGAAGGAAAAGGTTTTTGCCATGCACTTCGAAGCCAAGCCGCTATTTTAGTGGATGGTACAGTAGTGCCTTGCTGTCTTGATGGAGAGGGCGTCATTAATTTGGGGAATGTGAACGAGAAATCCTTCACAGACATTGTTCAAGGTGAACGTGCAAATAATATTGTCGACGGATTTTCACGTAGGGAAGCAGTCGAAGAGCTATGTAGAAAATGCGGCTATCGTCAAAAGTTTGGAATGTAATAAACAAATCCATTTGGTTTAGACTAAATGGATTTTTTATATGGGAGGATGCCAAATTAAATCAAATAGAGAACGAGTGATTCCTCATCAAAAATCGGGGCACTTGTTCAAACGTATGCTATTTATTAAATGTGAGGACGCCCTACACATTAAACAAAAATATAATTTATAGCTCGTTAAAAATAGCTCCAACGTTATTGACCATTGGAGCTATTTTTCTTTGATTGTGAATCAATAGTATTTAAAAAATCCTTCGTAATGCGTACTACGTATTTCACCTCGTCTAAATTGCGCTCCCTTAATACTGATCGATGTATATCAAGCATAATGTTCTTTTCTTCAATATCAGTAACACCAGATAATTTTTGAAAATTAAAAAGCTCCTCAGGTGCAATATCTAATGCTTTCATTAGCGTTTCTAAAGTGCTTAATGTGATATTAGATTGCCCGTGTTCAATATTTGAGATTCGTCCTTTACTAAAACCAAGTTTCCCTGTTTTTTCTGCTACTTCTTCCTGACTAAGCCCCTTGGAAACCCTAATAATACGGAGTTGTTCGCCTACTAGCTTTAAAAAGTCTGACATATGATTCACCTCTATGTAAAAAGCTAGTGAAAAACATTAGAAATGCCTATACTATTATAGTGGTATAATAGAGAAAATGTTATAGTAAAATGGTACAATGATTAGTAGGGAGTTTTATTAAGAGAAAAGACTTGTGTAAAACAGTGTGGATGATTCTTCAGTAGCTTGTTTTAGAGTATACCTAATTAAGTGAGGATTGGAGGATTCAGGCATGGTAAAGCGTTATCGATTAGATGAAGTTGCTAAAGTACAAGAGGGGAAAATAATACCGAGAAGAAAGCATTTTACAAACATCGGAGTTCCTCTCATTACAGCAGAAAATTTAAAAAAGTTAATGCTAGATGGTGATATTGAGCAATTACCAAAAGTTAACATTGCCTTTGAAAAACATTTTAAATGTGCACCAGTACCAGCTAAAACCATCATTCTTACTAAAGCTAATTTGAAGGACACCAATAAATATATTTATCAGAGTGAAACTGAACTGTGTATTGCAAGTGATATCGTTGCTATTATTCCAAATGAAACAATTATTTTAAGTGATTATTTATTACATTTTTTTAGATGGTATAAAGTGAATGCAGAATGGCAGCATTTGTACCATATACCCATTGATATTCCGATGATAGATATCCAACACAAAATGGTACAAATTTTAAATACGATTCAGCTTTTATTAAAAAATAAAGAGCCGTTGCTGACAACAGTAGAGGGGCTACCACAGCATTTTGACAATGTTTCGGTGCAAATAGAAAATCACTCAAAAAATTTACATCATGGGTTTAATCAGGCTCAGTATCTTTACAATCATATGTTACATAAAATTTTTAAGGGTGAGCATAAATAAATCCATAACAGCCTCAAAAAGCCGGTGTAAAGGCTAAAGCCTCACACCGACTTTTATCAATTATGCCTCGGCATAATTGCGTCCAGAATCGGCTTTGCGTTTGCGCAAAGAACTCCTTTCCGATTTTGTGACATCCGCCGGAGGCTTTAACTTCTTACTGAAAGAAGTTAAATTTCGATAATTATAGGTAAAATCATTGGTTTTCTTTTTGTTTGTGAAAATAGATACTGACCGACAGCCCTTTTGATTTCTCTTTTTAAGACATGTATTTGCTGCTTACTTTCTTCTTGAAGCTCATTTACCGTTTCTTTAACGAGAATATTTACTTTCGTTAAAAGCTCCTCAAAGTCTTTGGCATAAACAAAGCCACGTGAAATTGTATCCGGTTCTGAAATAAAGTCACCATCTACTTTATTAAGTGTGATCACGATGACAAGCATGCCGTCTTCAGAAAGCTGTTTGCGATCTCGTAAAACGATTCCTTCGACTTCACCGATACCGATACCGTCGACATACGTATCACCTGAAGGAATTTTACGTGTTTGCCTAGCCATGGAGTTTTCAAGATCAACAACATCTCCGTTTTTCATAATAAACGTATGCCCTCTTTTGACACCAACGGACTCAGCTAGTAGACGATGCTGATGTAACATACGGAATTCACCATGAATCGGAATGAAAAATTTAGGTTTCATTAGTGTCAGCATTAGTTTTAAATCTTCCTGATGACCATGACCTGAAACGTGCATACCTGTATGACTAGAGGAACCATAAATAACATTCGCACCTAGTTGGAATAAATTATCGACGATCCTTGAAACACCCTTCTCATTCCCTGGAATAGGGGATGAAGCTAAAATAACTGTGTCATCAGGTAAAATTTTCACTTCGCGATGATTGCCGTTTGCTAAGCGAGAGAGTGCAGCTAATGGCTCTCCCTGACTACCGGTACATAGTACAACAACTTCTTCTGGAGGGAGATATTTCACCTCGCGTGCATCAATTAACAAATCCTCGGGCACGTCTAAATAGCCTCGCTCAAGTGCAACATCTACAACATTCACCATACTACGGCCAAGTAATGCAAGCTTTCTATTTGTAGTAATCGTTGCATCTACAATTTGCTGTATGCGATTAACATTTGAGGCGAAAGTAGAGATAACGATTTTACGGTCGGCATGTAAAAATGCATCTTCAATATGATTACCGACAAGCTTCTCGGAAGGAGTTAGCCCAGGTCGTTCTGCATTTGTACTTTCAGAAATAAGTACTAGTACACCTTCTGATCCAATCTCGGACATCTTATGAATATCAGCAAACTGATCATTGACGGGCGTTAAATCAAATTTAAAATCTCCAGTGTGCACAACATTTCCTTCAGGTGTATTCATAACGATTCCTAAGCAATCAGGTATACTATGGTTTGTTCTAAAGAAACTAACATCAACTTGTCCGAAATTTAAAGATGAATCGGAATGAATTTCTATTAATTCTGTCTCTCTTAAAAGCTTATGCTCTTTCAGCTTTAGTTGGATTAACCCAAGAGTAAAACGTGTCGCATAAATAGGGACATTTATTTTTTTAAGAAGATAGGGGATACCGCCAATATGATCCTCATGACCATGTGTCACAATTAACGCTTTGATTTTCTCTTTATTTTCCAGTAGGTACGTAATATCAGGAATGATTAAATCGATACCTAGTAAGCTTTCGTCTGGAAATTTAGCGCCACAGTCGATAATTAAAATATCATCCCCATACTGTACTACATACATATTTTTGCCAATCTCATTAATGCCACCTAAGGCGAAAATTGATAATGTATTGTCTTTTGTGGACAAGTATATTCCCTCCTGATTTCAGGTATTTTGGATGTTCGTTACTTCAGCATTTGTAGTATAGCTTTAAGCGTTTCATCCTATACGAAAAGATCATTTAAGAATAAGTACTAATATTAGGTTTTCAAGAAGAATAGAATAGAGGAACGTAAAGAATAAAGGGGATGTGACTGGTTGTCGAATTACTTACAGCATGCGGTGTTTGAACATAAGTTTTGGCTAAGAATATTAAAAGATCATTCTCAATTTATTCATGATTCATTGTTTCCATCGGAGACACAGGATATTAAAAGAGCAGATTCATTTATTCATCAATTTTCTCAGCTTCTTGCCTATGTGAATTCGATCGATGCCAATAATGCAATTTCCTTTACGCTTACCGTTGATGAAGCTGTAGAACAACTAAAGCAATTTAAATTTTATATCCTTCGAAAGCAATTAACGGGAAATATTAATATCCATCTATCACCTACCTTTATTAATCACATGGTGAATGAACTAGAAGAATATCAAAATGTACTTAGCTATCTGAAGAAAGGGGAAGTTCCACCAATATTTCATGAGCTACATCATCACTTACTCTGGCTTTTAGATGCATCAGGACATGCAGGTATTATTCATGACGATTTAGATAGTGTAGAAAGAAGATTGAGACAAAAAAGTACTACCTTTGCCCAACATTTTGAACAGTTTTATTTAAAAGCAGTGGAGCTTACAGGATATTTACGTTCAAATATAGACTCTTTTCCTGCATTAACTCGCTTTAATCAAGATGTAGATCTAGAAATGAAATTGTTCAAAACTTTTTTACGCGAGTTAGAGGAAATGGAGTTAAGTGCAGAAGTATTAGGAACATTTACTGCTCTAATGGCGGATCATATGCTAAGAGAGGAGCAATACTATTTATCAAAGCTTGCACAATCTAGAGGTGAAGGTTAATGAATGATGGCAATCTGAGGTTGGTTTTCAGGTTGCCTTTTTTATTCCGATAAATCAGCATAATGTTCCGATAAAATTGGAAAACATTCCGTTAAATCTACAAAATGTTCCGATAAAACTAAAAAACATTCCGATAAAATCTTAGGAATGTTTTTAGTCTGGGGCTTTTATGGATGAATAAAAACTTCAGTACCGATTGGGACAATGCTTGCAAGCTCTTCGACATCCTTATTATGCATACGAATACAGCCACGTGAAACAGCATGACCAATAGAGCTAGGATCATTAGTTCCATGAATACCGTAGTGCTCTTTAGATAAACTCATCCACATTGTTCCAAAAGGACCACCGGGATTTGGAGCCTTATTAATGATTATAAAATCGCCAGTAGGTGTATCATGTAACATCCTACCGACTGCTATTGGGTATTGCTTTTGAAGAACATTATCCTTATATAACCGTAGCCATCGATTTTCAGTAGAAATATCTATTCTATAAGGGATAGTATTTGGATTAGGAAATCCAGGAATAACAATTTGTTGTCCTATATAAAGTACATTCGGATCTAACCCTGGATTAGCAGCAATTATGGACGATAACGGCGTACGATAATTTCTAGCTATTTGGGCCAATGTTTCGCCTGCTTTAACTGTATGGATCAAAATCTTCACCTCCAATAAAATAAGGCACATCACCAAAAGTAGAGATGACATATATTAAAACGTTTACCATGTATATAAATTGATCTTCGTTACGGCTGGGCGACTCCTTGGGGATCAGCGATAGAGGAACGAAGGCTAAAACCATCACATCCTGTGATAACGCCTTCGTGACCAACATCGTGTTGGCCCG
>NZ_JBNNUX010000027.1:0-65867 GCF_050280145.1 Lysinibacillus sp. NPDC093688 | reverse complement strand
GAACTTGAAAAAGCTGCCGCCTGCAAAATACAGACAGCAGCTTCAAAAAGTTGCCTAGCTTTTTTCAAAATGTCCTTTACAAAGGGTACACTTTAAACTAGCCTAGTTTTATTTTTCATAAATAATAAGATAAAATCACTTTTCAGAAGGATAAAACAACAAATAGATGGATGAAGTTTGTAGAGTGATAAAAAAGGAATAGTGTCATAAATGCAAAAATAAGAAATCCCTAGAAAATGAGCGTTCTAAGTGTTACGCTATAGGCGAATTGAGTAGAGAGGTGTTCGGAATATGAAAAAGAAATTATTTATTACACGTAAGTTTCCGCCACATATAGTTGAACCGTTGAAAGAGTTTTATGATATCAAACAATGGGAGGAGGAGGAAATTGTTATACCGCGTGAAAAACTATTGGCAGCTGTCGCAGATTGTGAAGCACTGTGGGTAACGCTTGCTGATCAAGTCGATGAAGAACTATTATTACACGCACCTAATCTAAAACTCGTGACAAATTTAGCAGTTGGATTTAATAATATTGATGTCAAAGCTTTGCGTAAGCGCGGAATAATGGCGACAAATACGCCAGGAGTTTTAACAAATACGACGGCTGATTTTGTAATGGGATTATTGCTTGCGACGGCTCGTAGAATTCCAGAAAGCGATCGATATTTGCGTGAGGGTAAATGGAAAAGCTGGTATCCAATGCAATTAGTGGGGAAAGAAGTTTCAGGGTCCACGATAGGAATTATTGGTATGGGACGTATTGGTCAAGCTGTTGCAAGACGAGCAAAAGGTTTTGATATGAAAATTTTATACAACAATCGTAGACGTCGCCATGAGGCAGAGGAAATGTATGGTTTTCAATATGTATCGTTAGAGGATCTTTTAAAACAATCGGATTTTGTTGTGATTATGACACCTTATAACAATGATACAGTAGGACTTATAGGAGCAGAGGAACTTGCGTTAATGAAGGATGATGCGGTATTAATTAATGCGTCACGAGGTGGCATTATCGATGAGAACGCACTTTATGAGACGTTAAAAAGTGGTAAGTTATGGGCTGCGGGGCTAGACGTCTTTGAGCAAGAGCCTATTGCGTTGGATCATCCATTGTTGACGCTTCCTAATGTTGTAGCACTCCCGCATATCGGTAGTGCCTCGCTTCAAACTAGAACGGCTATGCTGATGCTGAACGTTAAAGCACTTACTGCTTACGGACAGGGCCAAACTCCATCCAATCGAATAGATTAATGTAATGAAGATAACAAGGGGAGCTCTGGCGAAGAAACGGCTAGCCCGCCCGTGGAAAGCGCCCAGCCGGAACGGAAATCAACCCCTCGTTTTGGCAAAGAGCCATACTTTATTTATGACACCTTAATCTCATTGACATAATAGTTTTTCAAAAACATGAAAGGAGCACATCGCATTAGATGTGCTCCTTTTTTAAATAGCGTCCATTATTTATTAAACATATCAAATAAACCGCCAATGCCGCCTTCGCCTTTAGATTGACCGCCACCGCCTTGAGAAATTGGTGCTGCAGCGAATACGCGACTTGCTAATCGGCTGAATGGTAAGGATTGAATCCATACTTTACCCGGCCCCTTTAAAGTAGCAAAGAAGATACCTTCACCACCAAACAATGCTGTTTTTACGCCTCCAACCATCTCGATATCGTAATGTACATCAGATGTCATGGCTACTAAACAGCCTGTATCAACACGCAATACTTCGCCTGGCTGTAAAACCTTTTCGTGTATAGCGCCACCTGCATGTACAAAAGCCATGCCGTCTCCTTCAAGTTTTTGCATAATAAAGCCTTCACCACCGAAGAAGCCAACGCCGATTTTCTTTTGGAATTCAACGCCAACTGATACGCCTTTTGCAGCAGCTAAAAAAGCATCTTTTTGACAAATAATCTTTCCATCTAATTGACTTAAATCCATTGGAATAATCTTTCCAGGGTATGGAGCAGCAAAATACACATGACGTTTACCTGAACCAACATTCGTAAATGTCGTCATAAATAAACTTTCACCTGTAATTAGGCGTTTTCCAGCTCCAAATAATTTACCCATAAGACCACTTTCTAGGCTTCCTCTTGAACCATCGCCAAAGATCGTTTCCATATGGATAGAATCATCCATCATCATTAAAGCACCAGCTTCAGCTACTACTGTTTCTTGCGGGTCAAGCTCAACTTGCACATATTGCATATCGTCGCCATGTAATTTGTAGTCAATTTCGTGATTATTCATAATAGGATTCCTCCAAAATTCATTTTAATAGTATATACGATTATATGTTATGTAAGTTTCAATGAATAATTAATTATTTAAGAAAAAAAAGGAATAAGATAGAAGATGTCGAATATAAAAAACTAGTATGAGTATTTTTTATTTTCGTTTAGCTGAAAATTTGTGATTGTTTTTCAATGATCACATAAGATTTTCATCCTGAACTGACATCAATGTTTAGCTAAGAGAAAAGAAAATCTCTGGTGATTGTCACCAATGTCGTTGAACCAAAAGCATGCTTTACAGATTGTTATATATTAAAGATTCGGAATTTTGACATATTTGATTCTGCATAGAGATTAATAGATGACATCTGTTTAAAAGTAATGCAACTGGTAGCGATGATACAGAGGCAACATAGATACTTCAGGGGGTGTTTGTAGTGGAAATCAAAAACTATATCGGTGGTAAATGGGCAACATATTCCCATTTACAAAGTATAGTAGTGACCAACCCTGCAAATGGGGAGCAGCTAGCTACGATTCCGCGTTCTACGGCAAGTGAGGTAGATGAAGCGGTAGCGGTTGCAAAACAGGCACAAAAAAACTGGGCATTAGTACCTGCGCCTAAACGTGCTGACTATTTATATGCCATCGGTCAAAAAATGAAGGAGAAGAAGGAGCATTTAGCGACCGTTTTAACAAAAGAGATGGGAAAGGTCATTGAAGAAGCTAGAGGTGAAGTACAGGAAGGGATAGATATGGCCTATTATATGGCTGGTGAAGGACGACGGTTATTTGGGGAGACAACACCGTCTGAGCTAGCCAATAAATTTGCCATGAGCGTACGGGCACCTATTGGCGTTGTAGGGTTAATAACTCCGTGGAATTTCCCTGTAGCCATTGCTACCTGGAAGTCATTCCCGGCAATCGTTGCTGGCAATACGTTCATTTGGAAGCCATCGAATGAAACACCGATGATGGCGTATGAAATGGGTAAAATTTTTGAAGAGGCTGGCTTACCAGATGGCGTAGCAAACATCGTCTTTGGTACAGGGCCAACAGTTGGAACAGCATTAATTGAACATCCAGATGTTAAAGTCATTTCATTTACCGGCTCTACAACAACAGGAAGTAAGGTAGCAGAGCTAGGTGGTAAACACCTTAAGAAAATTTCATTAGAGATGGGCGGAAAAAATGCAGTCATCGTGATGGATGATGCCGATCTACAGCTAGCCACTGAAGGAATCCTATGGAGTGCATTTGGCACTGCTGGTCAAAGATGTACAGCATGTAGTCGCGTGATCGTGCATAAAGGTGTAAGAGAGGAACTAGAAAAACGTCTATTAGACGAAATGCATAAGCTAACAATTGGGGACGGTCTAGATGAAGGCGTGAAAATCGGACCTGTCATTAACAAAGCTGCATTGGAAAAGATTAATCACTATGTGCAAATCGGCAAACAGGAAGGGGCGACGTTGTTAGCTGGCGGTAGAATTTTATCTGAGCCTCCTTATGACAAAGGGTCTTATTATGAGCCTACACTATTTACCAATGTGAAGCCTGACATGATTATTGCACAAGAAGAAATCTTTGGTCCGGTCGTTTCTCTTATTGAAGTAGCAAGTTTAGATGAAGCAATCGAAGTAAACAATGGTGTAAAATTTGGCTTATCCAGTTCAATTTTTTCACAAGATGTGAATACGATTTTCCGCGCACAACGCGATTTAGATACAGGTATTGTTTATGTGAATGCTGGCACAACAGGTGCTGAAATCCATTTACCATTTGGTGGGACAAAGGGCACGGGGAATGGTCACCGTGACTCGGGTGTAGCTGCATTGGATGTCTATACAGAATGGAAAAGTATTTATGTAGACTATAGCGGGAAATTACAAAGAGCACAAATCGATACAGAATAACAGATCAATGAAAGGGGATGTTCTTGATGAAAGTTGTTGTATTAGGTGCAGGTTTAATGGGGAAAGAGGTAGCTCGTGATTTAATAAAAAATAGCAAAGTAGAGTGTGTATTTTTAGGGGATATTGACGTAAAAATAGCGCAGGACTTTGTGGACTCGTTAAATACAGATAAAATTGAGGTTGTAGAGCTTCATGCTGAGCGCGATGACTCGTTAATGGAGGTTATTTCAAAAGGCGACGTAGTCGTTAATGCATTATTCTATGCCTTTAATGAGCGTGTAGCAAGAGCAGCCATCGCGGCGGGTGTTCATTCCGTTGATTTAGGTGGTCATATTGGCGGTGTCACAGAAAAAATATTAGGTCTCGACGAAGAGGCAAAAGCAAAAGGTGTAACCATTATTCCAGACTTAGGTGTTGCGCCAGGTATGGTCAATATTTTAGCAGGTTACGGTGCTTCGAAATTAGATGAAGTGGAATCTATTAAACTATTTGTAGGCGGTATTCCTACAGAACCGAAGCCACCTCTTAACTATACACGCGTATTTTCTCTAGATGGTGTCTTTGATCATTATACAGATCCATCAAAAGTGATTCTAAAAGGTAAACTTCAAGAAGTTCCGTCGTTATCAGGCGTTGAACCTATTTATTTCAAAGATTTTGGTGTGCTTGAGGCATTTTATACAGCTGGCGGTATATCGACGCTGGATAAGACATTCCCAAATGTCCAAACATTAGAATATAAAACAATTCGTTATAAAGGGCATGCAGAGAAATTTAAGCTATTAGCCGATTTAGGACTCCTCGATGCTAATAATAAAGTAGAGGTAGAAAATCAGGAGGTTTCTGTACGTCCAGTTGTTCGTGAGGCACTTAAAAAGCAACTTGAGCTTGGTACAAAACCAGATGCAGTGCTATTGCGTGTTATTGTAGCGGGTGAAAAGGCACAGCAACAAGTGACGTATGAGTACGAAATGGTTGTGCGTAAAGATATGACGATTAATGAAACAGCGATGGCTCGTGCAACAGCCAATACAATTTCTGTCGTTGCTCAAATGATTGGAGAAAATAAAATTTCAGAGCGCGGTGTATTTGCACCTGAATCAATTGTACCGGGCGACATTTATATTGAAGAAATGGCCAAACGAGGTGTAGTTATTAAGGAAACATCTCATACATCTGCAATGATCGTGAAATGGTAGGTGCTAGGTCATGAATTTCGAATTTACCACTGAGCAGGAAATGTTACGTAAAACAGTACGGAAGTTTGTGGATGATGAGATACTTCCACATATTGCGAAGTGGGATGCTGAGGGTGGCTTCAATCCGAAGATTTGGTCAAGACTAGCTGAGCTCGGCTTAATGGGTGTTTGTGTCCCAGAACAATACGGTGGCAGTGGTATGGATTACAATGCACTCGCCATCGTTTGTGAAGAGCTTGAACGTGGAGATACAGCATTTCGTACAGCTGTTTCCGTTCATACAGGCTTGAATAGCATGACCTTAATGCAATGGGGAACAGAGGCTCAAAAACAGCAATATCTTGTTCCGCAGGCGAAAGGTGTTCGGATTGGGGCGTTCGGTTTAACAGAGCCTGGAGCGGGGTCAGATGTAGCTGCTATGTCTACCACCGCTATAAGGGATGGAGACTTTTACGTATTAAATGGGCAGAAAACATGGATTTCCTTATGTGATATAGCTGACCATTTTATCGTTTTTGCCTACACGGATAAATCGAAGAAGCATCATGGCATTAGCGCCTTTATCGTGGAGCGTTCCATGGCGGGCTTTACGTCGAAGGCGATTAAAGGTAAATACGGTATTCGTGCAGGTAATACTGGTGAGCTCTTTTTTGAAAATCTACGTATACCTGTAGAGAATCGTCTAGGAGAAGAAGGAGAAGGCTTTAAAATTGCAATGTCCGCGTTAGATAATGGTCGTTTTACCGTAGCTGCTGGCGCCGTCGGTCTCATTCAAGCGTGTCTCGAGGCAAGTGTGAAATACTGTCATGAACGCGAAACATTTGGAAAGCCTATTGGTGAGCACCAGCTAGTAGGGCAAATGATTGCCAAAATGGAAGCGGGCTATCAAATGAGCCGCTTACTTGTCTATCGTGTTGGAGAATTAAAAAACAAAGGTGTACGTAATACGCGAGAGACATCATTAGCAAAGTGGCAGGCTTGTGATTTTGCCAATAAGGCAGCGGATGATGCTGTACAAATTTATGGAGCATATGGTTATTCGGATGAATATCCAGTCGCCCGTTATTTGCGTAATTCGAAAGCACCCGTTATCTATGAAGGCACGCGGGAGATCCATACGATTATGCAGGCGGACTATGTTTTAGGAACACGCCAAGATAAGCCATTAGCAAAAATGTTACCGAAATGGCCATTTGAAGAGTAAGCGTTTTATCAAAAATTAAACATAAAAAAGAATCCGAACTTCGGGTTCTTTTTTTTAATGTCTAAGCGAAATATTCCATTTCATTACAAATGTACTGATTTTTATACTCTAATTGTGTCTTGAAGTTCAAATTATACAAGAAAATATTGTTATAAAATAACATTTTATATTGCTTTATTCACATAATATGGTATTTTTAAAAAGGTAATATAGTTCTAAATAATCAACATATTACCAAGTTATAAATGTAGTACCATAGGAGGATTTGTTATGAAGAAAAAGTTAAAACTCAATCAAGTGTTAATTGGAGTAAGTACGATGGCACTGTCATTCGGAGCGTTACAAGCAGAAGTATCAGCAGCAGAAAAAACGCCTTATAATGTATTACAAATGAAGCCTATTGGCATAGAAACGCCTAATGATGAAGTTGCACATTCTACAACAGCTGATGAAACATTATCATTTGAAGAACGTTTGGAAATGGGGGATTTTTCGGAACACCCAGCTCCAACTATAAATCTTGCTGAAACGAAGCAATTGCAGGAACAGTACTCAATAGCAGAGCTGAATGGAATGGGCGATAGTGAGCTAATTGATACGCTAGGAAATATTCGCTGGTATCAAATTACAGACTTATTCCAATTCAATGAAGAAACAAAAGCTTTTTATCAAAATAAAGAACGCATGCAAGCTATTATCAATGAATTAGGGAAAAGAGGAAGTTCTTTTACGAAAGATGATTCAAAGGGTATTGAAACATTTGTTGAGCTATTGCGTTCGGCATTTTATTTAGGGTTTTATAATAAGGAACTAGGTTATTTAAACGAGAGAAGTTTCCATGATAAGTGTTTATCAGCATTAAAGGAAATGGCTAACAATCCGAACTTTAAACTTGGTACAGATGAGCAAGATAAAGTGGTATCCGCCTATGGGAAATTAATCGGTAATGCTTCTAGTGATGCAGAAACAGTTCAGCATGCTGCGAAGATATTAAAACAGTATAGCGAAAATCTCTCTACATATGAAAGCGATTCTTTAAAAGGGCAAGTGATCTATGATTTAATACATGGGATTGATTATGACCTGCAGTCGTACTTGCATCAGACAGGCAAAGAAGCGAATACGACGATGTGGTATGGAAAGATTGATAGTTTCATTAATGAAGTGAATAACATTGCTTTAATACATAAAGTAACAGATAACAATAGTTGGTTAATCAATAATGGCATTTATTATGCAGGACGATTAGGCGTATTCCATAGTCATCCGGATAAAGGTTTAGAAGTTGTTACACAAGCGATGCATATGTATCCATATTTAAGTGAAGCTTATTTTGTGGCAGTAGAGCAACTTACAACAAACTATGGTGGAAAAGACTATAGCGGAAATGCAGTAGATTTAGAGAAAATGCGTGAAGAGGGCAAGAAGCAATATTTACCGAAAACCTATACATTTGATAATGGATCGATTGTCTTTAAGACGGGAGCTAACGTAACAGACGACAAAATTCAAAGATTATACTGGGCTGCAAAAGAAGTAAAAGCACAATATCACCGTGTAATTGGGAATGATAAAGCATTAGAACAAGGCAATGCTGACGACGTATTAACGGTTGTCATTTATGACTCCCCAGATCAATATCGATTAAACCGTCAATTGTACGGCTATGAAACAAATAATGGTGGTATTTATATTGAAGAGAATGGAACGTTCTTTACATATGAACGTACGCCAGAGCAAAGTATTTATAGTTTAGAAGAGTTGTTCCGCCATGAATTCACACATTATTTACAGGGAAGATACGAGGTTCCTGGCTTATTCGGAACGGGTGATATGTATCAAAATGAACGACTAACATGGTTCCAGGAAGGAAATGCAGAATTCTTTGCAGGATCAACGCGTACAAATGATGTTGTTCCACGTAAGAGTATTATTAGTGGATTATCAGATGAACCATCACAACGCTATACAGCTAAACAGACATTGTTTGCAAAATATGGATCATGGGATTTCTATAACTATTCATTTGCACTACAATCCTATATGTATACGCATCAATTTGATACATTTGATAGAATTCAAGATTTAATTCGTGCGAACGATGTGAAAAATTATGATGCGTATCGTGACGCTTTAAGTAATGATCCACAACTGAATACGGAATACCAAGCCTATATGCAGCAATTGATTGATAATCAAGAAAAATACGAGGTGCCACAAGTAGCAGAAGATTATTTAGTGGAGCATACACCAAAAGCGTTAAACGAAGTAGAGCAAGAAATTGCCGATGCTGCTAACGTAAAAGATGTAAAAATGACAAAACATAAGTCTCAATTCTTTGATACATTTACATTCGAAGGTACGTATGTAGGCAGTGAAACAAAAGGTGAAGTTAACGATTGGAAGACAATGAGTAAGCACGTAAACCAAGTACTGGAGCAGCTGGCGCAAAAAGAGTGGAGCGGCTATAAAACAATGACTGCATATTTCGTAAACTACCGTGTGAATGCAGCAAACCAGTTTGAATATGATATTGTTTTCCACGGCGTTGCGACGGATGAAGGTGATCATCAAGCGCCTATTGTAAAGATAAATGGTCCATATGCTGGAATCGAAAATGAAGAAATCCAGTTCACGAGCGATGGTTCAAAAGATAAGGATGGAGAAATCGTTTCTTACCTTTGGGATTTTGGTGATGGCAAAACAAGTGACGAGGCAAACCCTACGCATGTATATGAAAAAGAAGGCACATATACTGCGACATTAACAGTGAAAAATGATAAGGGAATAGAAAGTAAAGATCATGCAATTGTAGCTGTACGGAAGGGCACACAAACAGGGAATAATCATCAAGAAGAAGCGAAGACAATTCCATTTAATACGGCCCTAAAAGGTAGTTTGATTGGTGATGATGATACGGATGCATACACATTCGAAGTTACGTCTCCAGAAGAAATCGATATTTCTGTCCTAAATGAAAATCAAATTGGTATGACATGGGTGCTTTATCATGAATCCGATAAGCAAAATTACGTAGCATTTGGACAGGAAGATGGAAATGATATAAAAGGTAAACTTCATGCGGAACCAGGAAAGTATTATCTATATATTTATAAATTTGATCAAGAAAACGGGACATATACAGTAAATGTACAAAATGAAGCAAAAACAGAGATAGAACCAAATAATCGTCCAGAAGAAGCGACTACGATACCATTTAATATGCCCCTAAAAGGTAGCTTGATGGATGATGATCATACGGATGTATACACATTCGATGTTACGTCACCAAAAGAAATCGATATTTCTGTCTTAAATGAAAATCAAATTGGCATGACATGGGTGCTTTGTCATGAGTCTGATATGCGAAATTACGTAGCGTATGGACAGGAAGATGGAAATAATATAAAAGGTAAATATAATGCGGAACCAGGAAAATATTATTTATATATTTATAAATTTGATAATGAAAATGGGGTATATACAGTAAAAGTACAATAAGTTTTAGGTACAATAGTAGAAGCTGATTTGAAAACGAGAGGGATTCACTGCCTCTCGTTTTTTTTACTAAGAAAAATTTCGGAATAATGTAACTCTTTTGTTCGTTGGTAGTCTAAATAATAAACAACTTTATGAAAGGTAGGAAAAATGATGAAAAATAAGTGGGGAGCATTGCTAATCATCATCGTACTAGCTATTTTGCCAGGAATTTTTACGTTCATGTCGACCCCAAAAGTAGAGGCACAGACTACAAGTGCGAGTATGACAACTCATAACTGGCAAGTATCCTTTACGAATGCACTAAATGCCAGCAAAATAACGGAAGACAATGTTTACGTAACAAATAGCAAAGATCAAAAGGTAACAGCAACTGTCGCATTGGAAGATGATAACAAGACCATTCTCATTAGCGATTTAACACCCGGTAACTATAAATTACATGTGAATAAAGAAGCGTTTGTACTAGGTGGACCTAAAACAACATCGCAAGTAATAGCGTTCACCATCATTGAAAAGCTTGAAGCTGTCAAATCAGAGAAAGAGCTACAACAATATTTTGAAACACTTTTAGCTAATACACAAAGAGAGATGCGTGAAGAAGCAAACATAGAAGTGGCGAAGAGCGAGGACAAAGCAAGTTCGAACAACTCCTCTACAACGAATAATCAAGTCGAAGGCGTGGAGGAGGGTGATATAGTTGTTGTCAAAGATGGCTATATTTACGCTGTAAAAGATCAGAACATTACTGTAGTGGATGCTAAGAACCCAAAAAATTTAAAGCTAGCAACAACGATCAAGATGAAAGAATCACAATATATTTCGAAGCTAGCAGTATATGATCATTTATTAATAGCAATTAGCAATGAATATTTAGAAAAAATAGGCACAAGCATGACGACAGCTTCGTTATATGATATTTCAAATCCAAAAAATCCAAAGCTAATACGTGAAGTGGGGCAAGAGGGGTATTTACAAGATATTCGAATTACAAATGACACATTATATTTAATCGGTAATATGTACCCGAATTATTGGATGCTTAGAGAGAAAAAAGCGCCGGATTTAAAACCGAAAACATATGATAGTGTAGAAGGAAAAGAATATAAAAGTTTACCGCTAGAGAAGATTTCTATTTTACCGAATACAATGGATGGAACATATAGCTTAATGACAGCAGTGGATTTAAAAAATGGTGCTAAGAAAACGGCGAATACAAAAGCATACTTAGGTGGTAGTAGTGGACTTTATATGTCGGAGAATGCACTTTATTTAACAACACCCATTTATGATGGAAATCCAGTGCCTGCTGCTGGCCTTATTATGGATAGGATCTGGATGCCAAGAACAACGAATACACAAGTTTTTAAATGGAATGTTGATGGAACGGCCATGAATTTTGTTGGCACTACGGAAGTAAAAGGATCCGTGTTAAATCAATACTCAATGGATGAATATGACGGTAATTTCCGTATCGTGACAACGGAAGGAAATGCATGGGATGAACAACAAATATCAAAAAATCACCTATTTATTTTAGATGAAAACTTACAACAGCTCGGTGCAGTAAAAGATTTAGCTCCTGGTGAAAAAGTATATTCTGCACGCTTTATGGGCGAAAAAGCATATGTCGTAACATTCAAGCAAGTGGATCCACTGTTTGTGATTGATGTAGCAAACCCGAAAAAGCCAGCTGTGCTAGGGAAGCTAAAGATTCCAGGCTTTAGTAACTATTTACATCCATTAGATGATACACATTTAATCGGCATTGGCTATGATACGGAGCAACGCTATGATACCTATTCGAAGCGGAATTTTACGGTGACAACGAATATGAAAATGTCATTGTTTGATGTATCAGATTTCAAACATCCAAAGGAACAATCAACAGTGAAAATCGGTGGAAAAGGCTCGTACTCCGATGTTCAATACAACCCTAAAGCGTTATTCCGCAACAAGGAATACAACTACTTTGGTTTCCCAGTTGTCCTGTATGATGCAGGAAAGGGCGATGAAATTGTCTACAAAGGTCAAGGTGCACACATCTATGAAATCACTGCAGATAAAGGCATCGTACTAAAAGGAAATATCGTTAATAAAAGCAAGGGCGATCAGTATGAAAATTGGGAGCAGCTTGTACAGCGAGTAGTCTATATAGATGACGCTCTTTACACAGTAGCTCGCAATGAAGTAAAGAGTTATCAGCTAAAAGACTTTAAACCACTTGATACATTAACAATCAAATAAGAAAAGAGTCCAATAAACTCAAGGTGAGTTTATTGGACTTTTTATTTTGTTGTAAAATAAGGGCATTTTCAAGAGTTATCGACCAACTTTTAAATTTTATCGCCCAACTTTCACGTTTTATCGCCCAACTTCTGAATTTTATCGACCAACATTCACGTTTTATCACCCAACTTTTAATTTTTATCGACATCCACCTTCAAAAGAGCAAAAAGGATTCACGTACAAAACTGTTCATGAATCCTTTTGCTTTATTATGTCGCCCAGTCTTCACTCCAATCAACGTATCCACATGACACGCGTTTTAAAAAAAATGACATCCAATTTTTTAGTTTGATCGGGACATTTTCAGGAGTTATCGACCAACTTTTAAATTTTATCAACCAACATTCACGTTTTATCGCCCGACTTCTGAAATTTATCAACCAACATTCACGTTTTATCACCCAACTTTTAATTTTTATCGACATCCACCTTCAAAAGAGCAAAAAGGATTCACACACAAAACTGTGCGTGAATCCTTTTACTTTATTATGTCGCCCATTCACCACTTCAATCGACTTATCTACATGACATACGTTTTAACAAAATGACTTCCAACTTTTTAGTTTGATCGGGACATTTTCAGGAGTTATCGACCAACTTTTAATTTTTATTGACCAACTTTCACGTTTTATTGCCCAACTTCTGAATTTTATCGCCCAACATTCACGTTTTATCACCTAACTTTTAATTTTTATCGACATCCACCTTCCGAAAGGCAAAAAGGATTCACACACAAAACTGTGCGTGAATCCTTTTACTTTATCATAGCGTTCATTCTTAATTGCACAAAGTAAAAGTACTACGTTTTCATTGATTGGAGTGGAAGGCTACTCGACTCCCGTGGGAAAGCGAGACAGGCGAGACCCTGCACGGAGCGCAGCGGAGGAAGCGGCTCGACGCTCGCCCACAGAAAAGCGAGTAGCCTGGAACGGAAATCACCCCCCTCGTTCTGCAGAAAAGTCTTACTAACCTTAATGGAAATTAAGTTTCTCAACACAAAAAAGTCCAATAAACCTTGAGTTCATTGGACTTTTTCTTTAATTATTTTTGACGATATGGAAGAATTTCCGATACTGTCACGAATTCATAGCCTTGCCCTTGTAAATAAGCAAGTACAGCATCAAGACCGTCGGCAGTCGATTGATGAATATCATGCATTAAGACAATAGCGTTATTGTGTAAATTATTTTTCACATGAGGGAGTAGCTGTTGCGCATCACGGAACTTCCAGTCTAATGTATCGATCGACCATAAAACAACAGGAATTGGAATTTGAGCGTTAATCGTATCGTTTGTTGCTCCATACGGTGGTCTAAATACAGTTGGCGTTTGATTAATGGCCTTCTCTATTATCCCAGTTGTAGATGCGTATTCATTTACGGCCGCCTCTAGTGACAGTTTTGTTAATACAGGATGGTTCCATGAATGATTACCGATTTCATGTCCCCTTGCAAGTACGTCTCTTGCGATATCAGGGTAATATTGTACGCGACTACCAAGCATAAAGAAGGTAGCTTTTGCATTATATTTATCGAGCGTATTTAAAATCTGTTCTGTAACCTTTGGATGTGGACCATCATCAAAAGTTAAGGCAATACGTTTTTTGTTTGGATCACCTGTAATAATTGGCTGCGTTGGTTTTTCCATAGCAATCTGGAATTCAGAAGCTAACAATGGATTGATAAGTGAAAGGGGAAGCTTCACAGTTTGTGGACCAACTGCTCCACTAGCAATCTCATACTCATCAAAATAGAATTGTAACGAATTATCAACGATAGCAAAGCGATGGAAGTTAGACCACTTAGGTTCAGTTGACTTGATTACATCATCCTTGAAAAGCTCTTCCTTTAACTTGGGATTTTGTTGTAAGTCCTTACGTACATAAGTAGCTAATGCCGATAAGTTGTTTTCGTCGTTATTCAACAATGTTTCAATGGAAATTAATTTCCCAGTTTCATGATTGATAAAGAATGTTTTTGTTGAAATCTCAGGATTGGCTCCACCTGTATACAACATTTTTGTTAGCACAAAGGAATAGTAGTGCTTCTGATATGGGAAAGTGTCCAAACTAATATTCAGCTCACCCATTGCCTCTTTATCTTTATTTTTTTTCATAGATGACAGATAGTTTTCTTTTGAATCCGTTATGTACTGTAGTACAGCCTCGTTAAAAGCTTTATTATCTGTTTCTGGATAGTGAATAGCAAAAGGAGTTCGCTTATCATTTGAAACATCTGTTACAATACGTATACCTGGAAACGCAGAGCTTTCTGTGGATAGGTTACTCGTTATTGAATCTGAATTTGTCTCGTCTGAGGCACTAATTTTTTGAAACTTAAAGTCATCCTTTGATAGGATAATGACTAAAATAATAGTCGTTAATGAAATGATGAGGCCAATTAATAGGAAATCAATCATTGGGCCGCGTTTTTTTCTGCGTTCCGGCATTTTGATGGAGACGCTCCCTTCCGTATTTATTTTTCTATACAATCAGACGTGTTAGTCATTGAAAAAGTTATACGAATCTACGAAGTTTTGCTATTAATTTGTAGAAACAATCCTCATGAATAAATTACTCATTAGCTTATCGTTTTCATCATATGAAAGCCGAAATACTTTTGTGTTAAAAGTTGAAATTTTAGTTGAGTTTTTATTTGCAGTTCGATACTATTGGCAAGGAACCTTTTAAAGGAGGTAGTTAACTGTAATGGTTTTACATGAAGTGGATAATGAATTTACGATTGACTGCTTGTTGCTTGCAGGGCGAATTATGATTGAAAGTGGTGCAGAAACATACCGTGTGGAGGATACAATGCTACGTATGGCACATTCTCAAAATATGCTGGATGCGCAATGTTACGCCACACCCACAGGGATCATCTTTTCATTAGGCAAGACACAGCCAACGAGAATTACATCAATTTCCAACAGGGTAACAGATTTGCAAAAAATAGCCTTGGTAAATTCAGTATCTCGGAGACTCACATCTCACATGATAACATTAGAAGAAGCTTATGACGAGCTAAAGTCGATACAAAAAACAAATTATTTTTTACCAACATATATTCAAGTCATATCAGCGGCTCTTGCGAGTGGTTGTTTCCTTATAATGTTTAAGGGGGGATGGTCTGATTTCCTTTTTGCCTGTTTGGCAGGGGGGTTAGGCTTCCTAGTACTTTTATTGATAAATGACTTAACAAAAGTGAAATTTTTCTCAGAATTTACAGCTTCATTAGTAGTAGGAACGATTGCTGTCTTTTCAGTGAAATATGGCCATGGTACGGAAATAGATAAAATTGTTATTAGTTCCGTTATGCCACTAGTACCAGGTATTTTGATCACGAATGCAGTTCGGGATTTAATAGCAGGTCATTTTATATCAGGGATGGCGAAGGGCGTAGAGGCTTTTTTAACAGCTTTTGCAATTGGTGCAGCTATTGCCGTCACTCTATCGTTTTAGGAGGCAGACGAGTTGGACTATATCATACAATTGATTCTTAGCTTTTTTGCGACGGCGGGTATCGGAGTTATTTTTAATGTTCCTAGAAAAAATCTCATTTATTGTGGTTTTGTTGGGGTAGTAGGCTGGATGATATACTTCATCCTAACAGAGCATGGCATGAATATCGTATATGCCTCATTCTTTAGCTCTTTCGTCATTGCGATCGTTGCCCATTTGTATGCACGACGCTTCAAAATGCCGATGATTATTTTTATTATTGGTGGGATTATCCCGTTAGTTCCAGGAGGCATGGCTTACAATGCAATGAGAAATGTTGTTGAGGATGATTATATACAAGGGCTACAGTATGGATTTAAGGCATTTTTAATTACTGGTGCCATTGTTATAGGACTGGTATTTGCAGAGGTGCTGATACAGCTTGTTTTCCGTTCTGTCCGTACTAGCAAGGAGACATTTAAAAAGGTCTATAAGAAATAAGGCTCTACATCAAATGTAGGCGTGAGCATGGCGGATAGAAAAGCCAAAGCAATGGATTGAACAATATAAAGGAGGTTACGTTCTAAACGTAGCCTCCTTTAACTTTGTACAGATGAAACATTGTCGTTGTCGCTCCCGAGTTAGTAGTAAGCACATGTTTTGTAGGCTCTATAAGGAATTTGCTTAAGTAGGAACGAGCAGATTCCTTTTTCTTTTTGCCGAATGAAGCACTTACATTAATGAGCGAGAAACTTCAAGAAAATCGATTATCAAAATATGTTCAAAAACCAGCAAAAGTTGATTTGTATCTGTTGGTGGGGATTGTTAGTGTTAACAACTATAGGGAGAATAAAAAATAGTATTCA
The DNA here is from genome assembly GCF_050280145.1 of Lysinibacillus sp. NPDC093688. Classification (NCBI taxonomy): domain Bacteria; kingdom Bacillati; phylum Bacillota; class Bacilli; order Caryophanales; family Bacillaceae; genus Lysinibacillus; species Lysinibacillus sp. NPDC093688. Next base: position 49,211 of record NZ_JBNNUX010000027.1, on the reverse strand, counting down.
GGGAGTTACCCATTGTTATTTTTTTAGATGAGTATTGTTATTCCAAATGAGATCAACGGTAAACCAGTTATAGAAATAGAAGACAAAGCATTTTATGAGAAACAACTTACAAGTGTAACGATTCCGTCAAGCGTAACGACGATAGGACCGAGTGCATTTTCTTCTAATAAAGTAACAATTGTAAAAATCAGTCTATCCATTAGTTTAATTTAAAAGGAGTAGATATATGTGAGAGTAAGACATAACATTCCATCCCTCAATACACATAACAGATTAACACAAAATAAGAAAAAGGCTGATAGTGTATTAGAGAAGCTATCTTCAGGATATAAAATTAATCGTGCAGGAGATGATGCAGCTGGACTGGCAATCTCAGAAAAAATGCGTGGGCAAATTCGTGGTTTAAATATGGCCGGAAAAAATATTCAAGATGGTATTTCATTAATACAAACAGCTGAAGGGGCTTTAAATGAAGTGCATTCACTTCTTCAACGCGGAAGAGAGTTAAGTGTGCAAGCAGCGAATGACACCAATACAGATAGTGATAGAGCAATGATCCAAATGGAATTAGAAGAGATTAAAAAAGAAATTACATCGATTGGTAATAATACGGAGTTTAATACTAAAAAATTACTGAATGGTTCATTAAATGCTTTATCACTTTCACCACTTTCACGAATTTCACCACCTTCACCACCTTCATCACCTTCATCAATCCCAACATTAACTTTTAATTCACCTGGGAGAGGAAAGTCTGACCCGATTACGGCAGAAGATGGTTGGATTGATATCCCTGGTAATACCTATGGTGATGGCCCTGTTAAATTTAAGCTTAATAAAGGCGAGAAGGTTATTGATGACCCTGAGAATGGTTTTTTTACAAAATTAATATTATCTGTTGAATATGTTAATGGAGTTCCAAAAAGTTTAACTATTACGGCTCCAGATGGGGAAGTTATTACAAAAGGTAATACTAATTTAATATTTTCATATAACGGTATGACAATTGATGTAAGTCAAAGAAAATGTCCTCCTGGAAGCAATTTTTCTGTTTATGAGGGGGAGATTAATTTAACAGCGGGAGAAAATCCACCACTAGAGCCAGATCCAGATCCAGATCCAGATCCAGATCCAGATCCAGATCCAGATCCAGATCCAGGCCCAACAGATCCAACAGGTAACGGTTTAAAGCTTCAAATAGGAGCTAATTCTGGTCAGACAACAGAATTAATAATACCTGATATTCGTTCAGAGGCTATAGGAATTAATGGTGTCTCAGTTTTGAATAACTCATTGGCTCAAAGTAGTATCAGTAATTTCGACAGTGCTATCAATATTGTTTCCAGTGTACGTTCTAGTCTTGGGGCGCATCAAAACAGACTTGATCACGCTTATAATTTAGTTACAAATACATCTGAGAATCTTCAATTTGCTGAAGCACGTATCCGCGATACTGATATGGCTGAAGGTATGATGATATTCACGAAAAATAATATTTTATTACAAGCTGCCCAAGCAATGCTCGCTCAATCAAATAAACAACCAGCAGAAATTTTACAGCTTCTTCAATAAGTTACTTTAAATCAGTCATTTTTTCATACAGGAAAAATATAATTTTAAGACCACTACCAAGGTGGTCTTTTTCTTATCTCCGCACAATATCTCTCTACCATTACAGCTGATTTTTCACATTAGTCCTACAACTTACTGATTGCAGAAGATTCTCACACCCTGGATGACATTTTGTTAAACGTATGCAATGAGAATAAGTTGATTGTAGTGGAGGCTGGGCGACTCCTCGGGGATCAGCGTCACAGATGAGACCCTGGAGCGAGCAACGCGAGTGAAGCGGCTCATCGGACGCCCCCAGGAAGCTTTGCTCTGTGCGAAAGCGAAGCGTCAGCAACAAAGCGCCCAGTCGGAACGGAAATCAACCCTTCACTTTGCGTAAGAGCCAACCTTTATTTAATATGATACTTACTTTCAATGAAATAATAGTTTCTCAACAACAAAAAGGAGGCTACGTTCTTAAAACGTAACCTCCTTTTTAAATTAACTATTTAACGAATAGAGCTTCAATTTCCTCTTCAGAAATTGGCTTACTAATATAGTAGCCTTGAATCGCATCACAGCCATAAGAAATTAAAAGATCTGCTTGTTCAGCCGTTTCGACACCTTCTGCGACAACTTTAAGTTCCATAGATTTTCCGAGTTGCACCATGCCGTTCATAAGCTTTTGGGTTTTCTCAGATTTTAATAAAGAACTTGTAAATGTTTTATCGATTTTCAATGTATCTATTGGTAGAATTTGCATATATCTAAATGAGCCATATCCGGTACCGAAATCGTCTAGTATAAAGGCGATTCCTTCGTTTTCAAGCTTACGCATTTGCTGTGTGATAAAGCTAGCAGCTTCTGCTTCGAGGGCAAATTTCTCGGTGATTTCGATTTGAATAAGGTTCGCTGGACAACCCGTTTTTGCTAACATTTCAAGAATGGACTTGGCCATGTTTTTATCACGGAATTCGCGTACAGAAGAGTTAATAGATACTTTTAAATCTAGACCAGCTTTTTTCCAGATGAGTGCCTGTTCACAAGCTTTTTCGAGCATAAAGGAACCGATATTATTAATAAGACCCGTTTCCTCCGCAATTGGAATAAGCTCATCTGGTGAGACAACGCCTACTACTTCATCTTCCCAACGAACTAGTGCTTCTACAGCTGTGATTTTACCTGAAGTAACATCAATTTGCGGCTGATAGAGGACTTTTAGGTTTTTTTGGTCAAGCGCCTGAAGTAAACGTTTTTCAATTAACGCTTTACGATTTAATGCTTTATGTGTTGCTTTGGATAGTGAAACGATTTTATCGCCACCGGCCTCACGGACAGTTGTAATAGTAGCAATCGATGCCTTCATTAGTTGGGAGAATGTAGTTTGATCCTCTGGATAACGTGTAATTCCGCCACTAATAGAAATAGGGACAGCCACATTACTGTTATAAATTGGATGCTGTTGTAAGTAAGACAGGAAGCCTTGAATAAACCATTCACTTAATGGTGTAATTACGACAAAATCATTTTCGTTAATACGTGCCATTGTGCTATCTTGGAAGTACATTTTTATACGATTTGTAAATTCTACAATAAGACTTTGATCGATTTGCTGATCATGTAACTCTTTTAATGTATAAAATTTATCGATACTTAAATAGACGAAAGAAAAGTTTCTGTCCTCCTCAATCATGTTGGAAATCACTTTTTCGAGTCGATGGGCATTCATAAGACTTGTTTCTGTATCGATATAAGCGATTTTTTCAAGCTGATGTTGTATAGTTTTGGACTTGGTGATGTCCTTTTCGATTAATAAAAATTGTTGCTCATTTGTTTCAAGATTGAAGGTTGGGATAGCTGTTAGTAGTACCCAATAAGACTGACCTGTTTTTGTCACTTTTTCGACTTCACCTTGCCACGTTTGGCCATTGTTTAAATTACGCCAGATGGTATTTGCAATCTTTTCACTGTCTTTAGTATCAGGGAATAGCTGCCAGAACGTTTTACCAATCACACGTTTTGGTGTCCATTGACTTGTTTTTAGAAATTCAGCATTGCACTCTAAAATGAACCCATCATGATCAAGGGTTACGGTCATAAATGTTGAGTCCAAGCCCTGTTTTAAGTTTACGAGCGTACCGCAATTTGAGACAGAATTGATGATTAATTCTGGTAGCATAAACATCATAAGGATAAGACGCTCTCCTTGTTCAGTAAATGGTTTAGCTAGCAGCGCTGTGTTAATTTCTTCATTTGTATACGTTTTCAGTTGAATTTGATTGATATACGTACTTTCATCATTTTGTAAAATGGTTTGAATTTTTTCTAATGAAAGCTGATGTAGTAAGTTTTCGTGAATGAATGAAGCGGTTTGTTCTTTAATAGTAGTAGCTGAAAAACCAAATAGCTGTTCAGCAAGCTTTCCCAAATGTATAACTTGTCCATCTTGATTCATGACAATTGCAGGAAAAGGAAGTGAATTTAAATAATGTTCATCAATGGTAAATGATTTATGCATATGACTCATGATTTATTCGATCTCCTTGAGTAATCTATATATACTATTATTATAGTTAATTATCAGGAATTAGTCATTATGAATATACTTGTAAATATTTGATAATATAAAATATAGGGACTTTTTTAATGAAAAACATGGAAAGATTTGAAGAAAAATAACATTTTTTAGTATATATATAGGAAACAAGAAGCGTATGGTACTTTTAAAAAGAATAGTATTTATTGGCTTGAATAGGAAACGTTGATCTTTAATGGTTACTCAACCATATGCAATTGGCAGTTTCTTTTTATGGTAACAATTCCTTTATCGGTTGCGGGTAGTATATTATTTACATATTTATCTTCATTCAGCAAAATGTTTTCAAGCGTCACCTACAATCACTCCAAGGGAAATTGAATGTTAACTAGAAAAGATATTAAAGAGGGGTTCCTTGCTATAGTTAAATTTATGGAACTCTTTTATAAAGAACAGGGGGAAGAAGATGAAAGAAATTTTTTCCTATGTAAAGCCTTATAAATGGACGGCATTTATCGCGTTTAGTTTAATGCTGTTGGAATTGTTTGTGGAGCTCACGCAGCCACTGATTATGGCGAAAATCATAGATGATGGAGTGCAAGCTCAAAATCAAGGGATGATTTGGCAATGGGGAATGGTGTTACTTGGCTTATCTTTCGTAGCTTTTATAGCTGGTGTCGTTAATTCATATTTTTCATCGCATACAGCACAGAGCTTTTCTTATGATTTACGAAATGCATTGTTTGAAAAAATACAATCCTTTACATTAGCTACTTATCAAAAATTCCCAACGGCGTCCCTTATTACAAGGTTAACGAATGATGTGACGCAAGTTCAGACGGTGCTGTTTATGAGTTTGCGTATTATGCTTCGTGCACCACTTGCTGTTATTGGTAGCATCATTATGGCTTTTGTTGTCAACGCTAAACTAGCGCTGTTTCTAGTGATTGGCGCACCGATTATTTTCATTTTTCTTATCGTTATGGTGGCAAAAGGTGTGTCTTATTTTGGACGTGTGCAAAAGAGAGTAGATCGTTTGAATCGAGTGCTACAGGAAAATTTACAAGCTATTCGTTTAGTGAAAGCTTACTTACGCGGTGCCTATGAAGCCTCTCGTTTTGATGAAGTGGCCTCACGCTTAAAAATAGATACTGTCAAAGCTCTACGCACAATGGAATATATTATGCCTGTATTGTTATTCATCATGAATATGAGTTTACTTGCAGTGCTATGGTTTGGGACAAAACAAATAGCTTTCGGTACAACACCACTTGGCGATGTGGTGGCCATTGTCAATTATGCAATGCGTATGACAGGTTCGTTTTCGATGTTTGCTTTTATTATTATTTTTTATGCGCGTGCAAAAGCCTCGGCAGAGCGAATGGCAGAAGTCCTCTCGACTGAAAATGAGATTGAGCTACCATCATCTTCAGAGAAAACATCGAATGACTTGAATGTTGGAGAATTAGCGTTTGAGCATGTAAGCTTTACGTATCCTGGGGGAGACGCACCAGTACTTTCTGATGTAAGCTTCCGAGTGAAATCGGGTGAAAAGCTGGCCATTATGGGGGCAACAGGTGCAGGGAAATCAACGCTATTACAGCTTATTCCACGTTTCTACGATGTGACAGAAGGCAAAATCGTAGTAGAGGGGAAAGATGTTCAGCAATGGGATTTACAAGAGCTGCGTGAAACGATCGGCTATGTTCCGCAACAGTCTTTATTATTTACAGGAAGCATTGCTGATAATGTTCGTTGGGGCGATGCAGAGGCTGACATGGATGCAGTGCTACATGCTACTATGCAAGCACAAATCCATGCTTCTGTGGAAGATTTCCCGAATGGTTACGAAACTAGAGTCGGTCAGAAAGGTGTCAATCTTTCAGGTGGACAAAAACAAAGATTATCGATTGCAAGAGCGTTATTAAGAAAAGGGCATATATTGATGCTTGATGATAGTACAAGTGCGCTTGATGTGAAAACGGAGCAGGCATTGTGGGAGGCATTGAGTGAAGAACAAGCAACGATGTTAGTCGTCACTCAAAAAATTCGCACAGCGAAAGGGGCACATCGTATTTTACTGATTGATGCTGGAAAAGTGGTCGCATACGGGACGCATCAAGAGCTTTTGCAAACGTCAGCGCTCTATAAAAAAATCGCAATCTCCCAACAGGAGGTGGAGGAATAATGGGATTTTTCCAAAAACCTTTTGGCTATGAGCCGATTTTGACGAAGGATGATGTGAAGCAGACGGTTAAGAGAAAGAAGGGACCGCGTGCGACAAATTGGAAAAGTACGCTACTTCGTTTATGGAAAATAGTCGATGAACAACGTGCGCTACTGTTGATCGTGCTGCTACTTGTTTTGGCGAGTTCGATGTTGGCTCTCCTTGGGCCGTATGTAATCGGTAAAATGATTGATATGTACGTAACGCACGGAGAGCTTGCAGGACTAGAGAAGGGAATCATGCTGTTAATCGGCATTTATGCTCTATTAGCCGTATCGTTATTTTTGCAAAACTATTGGATGATTGGCATTGCTCAGCAAACCATTTATAGATTACGAACAAGTGTATTTGTACATTTTCAAAAACTTCCAATCTCCTTTTTTGATCGTCGTCAGCATGGAGAATTAATGAGTCGGATGACGAATGATATTGAAGCCGTTAGCTCCACATTAAATAGCTCCTTTATCCAAGTGTTTTCGAGTGTAATAACACTGACGGGAACAGTAATCATCATGCTAAGTTTAAGCCCGTTACTAACGGTATTAACGATGACGATTATCCCGATTATGTTTTGGGCGATGCGCTGGATTACACGGAGAACCGCACCGTTATTTAAGGAGCAGCAAGCGGCCATAGGAGCTCTAAATGGCATGATTGAAGAAACGATTTCGGGCCAGCGAATTGTGAAAGCTTTCTCACAAGAGGAACGCATGAAAGAGGAGTTTCGCGCAAAAAGTTTGCGTTTAAAAAGTACTGGCTTTTGGGCACAGACATACTCTGGCTATATTCCGAAGGTCATGAACTTTTTAAACAATATGAGCTTTACAATTGTAGCTGGTATTGGCGGTGTACTTGCTCTTTATGGGCATGTATCCATCGGCGTCATTGTTATTTTTACAGAATACGCAAGGCAATTTACACGACCGTTAAATGATTTGGCCAATCAGTTTAATACCGTGCTGTCAGCAATTGCTGGTGCTGAGCGTGTGTTTGCGTTACTAGATGAACAGCCTGAAGAGGAGGCAGCTTCAGCGCAAAAGCATAAGCTAGTAGGACAGGTGAGCTTTCAGCATGTGTACTTTAAATATGAGCAAAAAGAGGAAGGTTACACGTTGAAGGACATTCATTTTAACGTGGAGCCCGGACAAACGGTCGCACTTGTTGGGGCGACCGGAGCAGGCAAAACAACGATTTTGCAGCTGATTGCCAGATTTTATGAAGTATCAAAGGGTGAGGTTTTATTTGATGGTGTTAACGTTCAGCAAATAGAACGACAAGCATTGCGCTCGCAAATGGCCTTTGTTTTGCAGGATCCGTTTTTGTTCGAGGCAACTGTACGTGAAAATATTCGGTATGGTCGATTAGATGCTAGCGATGAGGAGATAGAGGAAGCAGCAAAGCGTGCAAATGCACATAACTTTATCATGTCGCTAAAGGACGGCTATGACACAGTACTTGCCGCAGATGGCAGTGGCATTTCGCAAGGTCAAAAGCAGTTATTGTCCATTGCACGAGCATTGATTGCTGACCCGAAAGTTTTATTATTGGATGAGGCGACAAGTAGTATTGATACCGTTACGGAGCTTGCGATTCAAGAGGCTCTTGATGTGTTAATGCAGGGACGCACAAGCTTTGTTATTGCTCACCGTTTAAATACAGTGCACAATGCCGATATGGTGCTTGTTCTGCACAAAGGCGAGTTAGTCGAAGCAGGCTCTCAACAAGCGTTAATGGAGTCCGGTGGCATTTATGCGCAAATGCTACAATCTTCTTCCCATCATCTTGATGAGTAGGAACGATAAAAACAAGTAAATGTACAGTGCTAAATTAAATTTTACGGCAAGGGCAATGTCCTAATTGATGGGCGTCAAGCACCAACAGTCGGGAGAATTTGTATGGATCAACTTGCCATTGATGTAACGGATATACCTAGTGTGGCAGTAGGCGATATTGCTACGATCATTGGTCGAGATGGTGAAGAGCAACTGTCTGCATCAGAGGTTGCCGATAATGCAGATAGCATATCAAATGAGCTACTGAGCAGGTTGGGTACAAGATTGCAGGCTACAAAAGGGTAATTCTCAAAGCATAATCCTGATTTTATATTCATATATTTAGTAAACTCCTTCTCGTTTTAGATTGAGAAGGAGTTTTTACTTACAGTAATTGAGATATGGTAGGCATATCATCTCACAATTTGAATGTAATTTATTTATATAAATGGTATAATTATGGTTAATTCTAGAGTTGTGAGTGACATTTGAAAGATAGTTGAATGATTATGTCTTTGCTATTTACATCTTGTTGCATCATGTGGCTCATAATATTTGCCCAATAGTTATGATAAGAAGGAATCTATCATTTGAGGGGAAAGACTTGTAAATTGTAACGAATGAGTGTTTAGTATAATAGATTTTTACCTATTGATTATAGTAACTTTCAGTCATTATAACCGTCAATAATCATAGTAACTTTTTAACTTCTTTTAGCGGGCAAGCATCCGCTAGAATAGAGGAACTCAGTCTAAGAACGCTACGTCCTGTGGCAACGACTGAGTGACCAACATCACGTTGGCCCAAAGCCTCTGGCGGATGTCACAGAATCGGAAAGGAGTACTTTGTGCTTACATAAAGCCGATTCTGGACGCAATTATGCCGAGGCATAATTGATTTTCACTATATTTGAAGTGAAATTGTCAATAAAAGAAGTTCTAAAAATATAATTTGTTGCCAGCTTAATTTCTTTCTTGCTACAATAGGGCAATAGTTTGATACAAGAACGGAGTAAATGATGAATATTTCAGTGATGACAGTGTCTTTTCCGTTAGATGGGGAAACATTAAACGAATTAAAAGTATTGTGTGAAGAAGCGACTACACAGGACTATCGTGTCTATGAAACGGCTATGGGTTTGCCTATGGCGAGTTCCTTTGAATCGAAGGGCTTTATGGTACTTGCTTATGAAGATGACAAAGATGTCTTAGTAGGTGCAGCTAGTGCAATAGATTTAATGGGGCTTCACACATATGAATGGTCTTTAGTTGTAACACCTACTTACCGTCAAAAAGGAATTGGAACTGCTTTAGTAGATGTTTTACAGGCAGGCCTCAAAGAGCGTGGCGCAGAAGGTCAATTGGCGGTAGTGATCGATGGCTCACCTTTTGGACATACGTTTATTGAAAAGAAAGGCTTTACATATAGCTTTTCAGAGGCCACTTTAGAAACAAAAGCAGAGTCAGTAGAATTAAAGGATGATATCGAAATTATTCCTTATACAGATGAACAGGCAGAGCTGATTGCTATTTATAGTGCAGCGTTTGGAGACCTACCTGAAGAGTCTGAGGAGCTAATCGCTTTTAATACGTCAACGACTGGAAGAAAGCTATGGGTAGCACGTAAAGACGGAGATGTTGTTGGGACAGTAACGACTGCCCAGGAAAATGAGATTCAATGGGTAACAGCATTGGCAGTGCATCCAACTTGTGAGGGGCAAGGGATAGGTACTGCAATGCTTTCATTTTCCAAAGATTATGCGAGCAAAATTGGCGCAAAATTCGTCATGCTGGATGTAGAAATCGAAAATAGAAAGGCCCTTTCTGTTTATGAAAAAGCGGGCTTTATGAAAGCTCAGCAAATCGATTATTTCGTAAAACAATAAATAAAGAGTGAGGAGTGTGCTTTAGCATCGCTTCTCACTTTTTTTGTGTCCAATACGAAGTCAAAATACTAGAGATTAGGAAGCGGGGACTCTTCAGATGGAGATAGAATGACCTACATAAAAGGTTGGATAAGTCATTCTTTCAAAGGAAGGAAGCATCATTCGAACCTGGAATAGAAGGTCGAAAAGAATAATCATCAGAATGCAAATAAACAGTTTATCAAAATATGTTCAAAAGTAAGAAAAGATTGATTTTCGTTCTTTAGAAAAGTGCGATACAATCGGTCATCGTAAGGGCTGGAAAGTAGAAAAAGACTTAAATGAGAAAAAAATATGTTTAAAGGTGTTCATTTAGAGGTATAAGTTAAGTGTAAAAAGTAAATAATCTTGTATTTGTGATAATAGTATGGATGTTTCTAAAGTTTTTTTCATCTAAATACGGAATCGTAATCTTAACAAAACAAGAGGAAAACTTTCTTTGCAATAATACAGAAGCGGTGAATGTCATTACGCAAAATCCAAAGTATGCAATAGTTTTTAACATTATCAAGTTTTTCCGGAAAAGTAACAAAAGTTGATTTTTATTCTTTGGAAAAATGCGATACAATCAGTAACCGTAAGGGATGGAAAGTAAAAAAAGACTTAAAAGAGAAAAAATATGTTTAAAGACGTTCAGTTAGAGGTATATGTTAAGTGTAAAAAGTAAATAATCTTGTATTTGTAGTAATAGCAGCGATGTTTTGAAGCATTTTTTCATCTAATATGGAATCGCAATCTGATCAAAGCAAGTGGAAAAACTTTTTTGACAAGTATGTTGACCCTAATTTAGATGGACCTGAGTTTAAGGATATAGAAAAAATCCACGAACAGGAGATGCATCTTACTTTAGGAATCGTAATTGTAGGTTATATACCGTATCAGCATTCAATCTGATACGTCAATATAAAAAATAAAAACAATGAAATGGAGGGAATGTAACCCGTCCAAGGGGTCCTTTCGCGTCCTTTGATTGGGATAATATTGAAATAAAAGGAATAAATGGTGAATGTCGATGCGGTTTTTGGGGTTTAAAGAAATGGCATCATCACGAACCAATGAGGCAAGTTATTTACCGTATCAACCTTTAATCCAGGTACGTAAATATAAAAAACAAAACGGAGTTGAAAGGAGAATCTAAATGAAAAAGACAGTACAAGTTGCAGCAATTGCCACAGCACTAAGTGGAATGGTGATTTCACCATTATTTGCTTCAGCAGAAGGTGAAGAACCTAAAGAAGAAAGTAAAAGTATTAATTATGGATCAGAAGGAGTGGTGGCATTTAAGTCAAATGACGGCGGCGAACCAACACCACCAGTAGATCCAACTGATCCAGATCCAGAGAAGCCAGTAAATCCGATAGATCCGGTAGATCCTGAAGATCCAAACAAGCCGGGACAAGGAACTGGCGGACCGCTAAGTTTGGATTTTGCGTCAAGCCTTAATTTTGGTACTAATAATAAAATTACCACTAAAGATGTGACTTACTATGCGAATGCACAAAAGATCGTTGACAAGGCAGATAACAGTAAAAGTAAATATGTACCAAACTATGTTCAAATCTCAGATAATCGCGGAACAAATGCGGGTTGGAAATTGACTGTTAAACAAGAAGGTCAGTTTTCTAATGATGATGCAGGAACACTGAATAAAACATTAAAAGGGGCGGTAATCAAATTTAGTGACCCAAAAATTTCAGGTCAAACAGGGACAGAGGAAGCAAAGCCAACAGCTGCTAAAGATATTGTATTAGTTCCTGGAGATGCGTCAGATGTCATGTCAGCAGAGAAGGGCAAAGGGGCTGGCCTTTGGGTAAACCTTTGGGGAGAGAAGACAGAAGAGATGACTGATGATGATGGTAAAAAAGTACAAAAAAACAAAGCGATTACCCTTTTTGTTCCAGGGTCAACGCAAAAAGATGCCGTTCGATATAGTACAAAATTAACATGGAACTTATCGGATGTACCAAATAACAGCGAAGAAAGCAAAGAATAATAAAGGGTGGTAAAAAAATGAAAATCAATTTTAAAACGCTAGGTATTGCAGCAACAATGGTAACAGGTTTCGTATTAGCGGGAGGCGTAACTCCTTCCTTTGCAGAAGAGGAAGGTGGAGGTAGCAAGAAAGAGGCAAACTATGATACGAAAGCAATTCTCACATTTAAACCAGGTGATGGTAAAGACGACATAACAAAACCAGTAGACCCAACTGATCCAGGAAAAATAGATCCAGTAGAACCAGTAGATCCAACTGAACCAGATGGTAAACCGAAGCCAGGAACACCTGGTCCGTTAAGTATTGACTATGCATCTGGCTTGGACTTCGGTGAGCAAAAAATTACTTCTACTAATCAAGTATACAAAGCGAAAGCACAAAAATTTGGAAAACGTGAAAAACCAGAAGGTCCGAACTATGTTCAAGTTACCGATAATCGTGGAACAGAGACAGGTTGGTCCCTGCAAGTGAAGCAAAATGGCCAATTTAAGAGCGAATCAGGTAAAGAACTAGAGGGTGCTGAAATTACTTTTAAAAATGCTTGGGTGAATACAGCTTCTGCATCTAAAAAGCCATCTATTTTTAAAGAGTCATTTACGTTAAAAACGGATGGAACTGGTGTAGCTGAAAATATTATGTCTGCGAAGGCAGGGGAAGGCGCTGGTACTTATGTCTTAGCATTTGGTGATGACGCTACAGGTGGGGAAAGTATTGAACTTTCAGTACCAGGTAAAACTACAAAATATGCAGAAAAATACTCTACTTCACTAACGTGGACACTAACAGACACGCCTGGACAAGGTGGAGTAACAGAGCCTGAATAAGTGCCTGAAACAGAGAAAGAATAACAACAATCCATGACATGATGGGACGATTACAAAAGTAAAAATAGTATCCTATCATTACATTGTAATAGTTTGATATGACAGGTAAAAACCCGCGTCGAATTCTGTTAATTCTATGTGCGACAAAGCGTAAGTAAAACGTATTGAAGTCAACAGGAACAAGAGATTAAGCAGGAGGCGTTGCGGGTGTTTGCCATAGTAACTTAGAAACTTCTTAAACAGCGGTCTCTAAGGAATGAGGATGGAAAAAATTATGAGGAAAAATACTGTATGGACCTTATTGGGAATATTAATCGTAAGCTTAGTATGGTTTACGCCATTTGCTTCTGCATCTGAATTTAATTTTGGTGTACAAACTGTAATTCCAGATAATCAAATTGATAAACAAAAATCTTATTTCAATTTAAAAATGGAGCCAAATCAAAAGCAGACATTAACGATTCAATTAAGAAATGATACAGAAGATGATGTCGTTATTGAGCCTAAAATCCATTCAGCTACAACAAACCTGAATGGTGTTGTAGAGTATGGCCCGACAAAAGCTGAACGTGATCCTTCATTGCTTTATGAGTTAGGAGATTTAATTCAAACAGAAGATGAAATTACGATTCCAGCAAATGGAAGTAAAGATTTGCAGTTACATGTAACGATGCCTGAAGAGGAATTTGAAGGGATTTTGGCAGGCGGTATTACATTAGAGGAAAAGGAAGCATCCTCAACTAAAGATGAAGAAACTACACAAGGTTTAAGTATTGAAAATAAATATGCATATGTAGTGGGAATTACGCTACAAGAGACAGATGAAAAAGTGAAACAAGATTTACAATTACATGAGGTGGAATCTGGACAAGTAAATGCGCGCAATGTCATTAATGCGACGCTGCAAAATCCCACGCCAACCTATTTAAATCGTTTTGAAGTGGATGCGGTTATTACAAAAAAAGGGAAAGAACAAGAGCTGTATACATCCCAAAAGCAAGACATGCAAATGGCGCCAAATTCAAACTTTGAATATCCGATTTCTTTGGAAGGTGAAAAGTTCGAATCGGGAACGTATACATTACATTTAAAGGCTAAGTCTAGCCAAGAATCATGGGAATTCACAAAAGATTTTACAATCAAAACTGATGATGCAAAACAATTCAATGCACAAGACGTAACAATTGAAGGTCCGAACTATGTATGGTATATCGTAGGATTGCTAGTAGTTCTATTAGTTGGTTTACTTGCGTTTTTATTTTGGAAAAGAAAGAAAAAAGAGCAAGAAACGAATGAGTAAGTAGTAAAAGATACACATTTGTCTTAGAAGCTTGGGATATGTCTGATCGGGTGCTATTTTCGAACTTTTCCACACAGATTTATGATCAATTTCGGCTTGACGTAATTGTAGCTATCTCTACAGAAAAACAATGCGTCCGAATTTTGAATAGTGTCTAGGCCTTCATGGGGGCCGACATGATGTGGCGTTTTGTATCGATGAAGGTTAGTTAGCTGTTCTCGCAAGATGCGAAGGTTTTAGGCTAACATCCTTATATCCATTCTTTTAACATCCGTGATATCTCCTGAGACTTTATCTTCATTCATTAGGCGTTTGGACACCAGCTGAAAAGGGATCACATCCGCATTCATCTCGTCACCTTCAGAGGTGGGAGATCTTTGTAGCTGGCGCTTCGATTTCGCTACAAAAAACATCTGTAACTTACGTTGCACTTTCTCTACAAAATCTACTGGATGAAGATAAAATCTCTCAATATCAAGAAAATATAATAGTAAAGCAGGTGGAAAAATGAAGAAAATAGCACTGGTGATGATGGTCGTTTTTCTAGTTTTTTCTGAGCTCAATGTATACATAGCGAAATCATCGTTTGTTGGCTCTGATAATCCCACGACTGAATGTGAAGAACAACCCGAGTCTGATAGTAAAGAGCAGCCCGCATCTGACAGTGAAGAAGAGTCAACAGCTGGGTGTGAGGAACAGTCAGAATCTGAGAGCAGAGAAGAGCCAGTAACAGATGGTGAGGAGCAGACAGAGCCCGACAGTAAAGAAGAGCCAACAGTTGAAGGTGAGGAACAGCCAGAAACTGAGAACAAAGAAGAACCAACAACTGGAGGTGAAGAACAGCCAGGGTCTAACGGTGAAGAAGAGCCAACAACAGAAGGTGAGGAACCATCAGAGCCCGACAAAGAAAATCCAATAGCTGGATGTGAGCAACCAGTAAAATCAGACAGTGAAGAAAAACTAGCAACTGAAGGCGAGGAACAGCTAGAGTCTAACAGTGAAGAAGATCCAGTAATAGAATGTGAGGAAGAAGAGCCTGAAAGTAAAGAAAATCTGGAAATGGCATGTGCGGAAGAGTATTACATGGAAGAAGAGCTAGCAATGGAAGATGAGGAGCAGCTAGAATCGAACAGTGAAAAAGAGCCAACGATTGAAGATGAGGAGCAGCTAGAATCGAACGGTGAAGAAGAGCCAACAATTGAAGGTGAGGAACAGCTAGAGTCAGACAGTGAAGAAGAACTAGCAGTTAAAGATGAGGAGCAGCTAGCACTTAAATGTAAAAGAGCTATTACTATGGCACCTGAAGGAATGCTAATAGATGATGTTGGTAAAATCAGCGATATTGATTTTTCGAAATTGGATGATTCTGAGAATGAATTAGAAGGCTTTACACAATTGAAAACCAATGAGGGGCTTAAACTTCCGATAAAAGAAAATGGCAGAGAGTTTTACATGTATTTTGGAGATATTGCCAATAATAGGACTCTAAAATCATTAAAAGATCCGAACTCTTATAAAGATATATATGGACCAAATGGAATAATAAATCGTAATAACTACCAAGATGACTGGCTCCGTCCATTGCCTGACACTAACGGGGATACAACACTTAGAGATGTAGTGAGTAGAGTGGATGGTAATAGGTATGTACGTGCGGAAAACTATGTAATGATGACAACTCTAAATGTAAGTGATACTTCGAGTAATGCTGTCGTAACGTATTATCATTCTGGCGGACATGCTTCTTATAGTAATAACCCAGGAAATGGATTAGTGATTACTCATGGGAATAGTCCGGGTGATAAATCAAGGTGGCAATCAACGCGCATGCCCCTTTTAAAACTATATAAAAATGAAGCGACACATACATTGATAGGTTATGCTGCTGTTATTCGTGGTAGCCACGTAGATGGCTATGTAAGAATTAAAATGCGCTCGGTGGGTAAGGGGCGTGTTAATGTGAGTATGAAATATTTACAATTCAGCTCAGGAGATAACAATGCTGTCACAAACTTCGCTTATTCTGTCCATATGGATATTGCTGGTCGGCATGACATCTCTGAACTCCCAAAATCGAAATTGTATTCATTAGGAGATAATAAAGGGATCTATTTTGGTGAGGAGAAAGGGGATAATTATAAGTACCGATATACCATAACAGACGACGCTTACTATCTTTTTTTCTTACGTGATGGTTATGAAAATCATCCAGCTGCGCTTAAAACAAGTAATGATCCGTTAAAATACCCATTTAGTGGTAGAGCTCCTGGTACTATTGAATATACGAGTCTTTTTTATTCTACTTTGAACTCAGAGGGTACTCAAGATCCTGGGAAGGGTAAGGAATATCCAGATATAAAGGATCATCCAGGTTGGGCAATGAGATGGGAACCAAAGGAACAAAAAGATAAAGATGATCACGGTGTTCTAGAAGCGAATCTTGAGATGGCGATATCGAGCACACCAGGTCTGTCGCCAGAGATTCAATTAGATAATGATGGTGAATACACAGATAAGGGTTATCGTATTACGGGAACATGGAGTGCTCCGGACAGTAATGAGACCAAACTTCATTATACGATAGATACGTTAAATGGTAGCGAGCAGAAAGTTGAAGGTTACGGAAAATTGGGTTCAGGTACATGGGAGATCACGATTCCGAGTGATAAAGTGAAGGGGCTAGATCGCTTTATTACTGTATATATGGAGGACGACTATGGACAGAAATCTAATACCGAAACGATAAAGATAAGCCCAACATTATCCATTACAGAACAAGTATTTGATAAAGATGGGAATGAGCCAAAAGAAGTCGCGCCGGGTGAAACATTGAACTATCAGATTTTAGTGGATTCTGGCTATATCTCGGGCGATAAAGGCACATATGGTGGAGTCACGATTACACAAACATATGATACAAATTTAGAGCCACCAACAGACCTTAAAGTAGCGGATGAAAAAAGTGGTAATGAAATTAAAGGAGCTACAGCCACATACAATGCTTCAACAAATGTAATTGAAGTAAAACCGAATACTACCCCACGTTCTACGAAAGTAAAAATAACGTTTAAAGCTAAAGTGAAAGATGATGCGCCAGAAGGGGAATCTGTGGTAGGTCAGGCAACCGCATCAGGGAAATACAGTACGGGTGATGAAGTGAATCAAACATCAAATGAAGTGAAAGTCACTATTGCTGACGGCGTGTTGAAGTTCGTATCTGCGCCGCAAGAAATCGACTTTGGAGGCAACCTGACGATTTCATCCAAAAATAAAACGTATTATCCTATCGGAATCGATAGATCTTTAGCGGTAAAAGATGGCCGTTCACCGTCGAAAAAGCCTTCATGGACGATGACAGCTAAACTCGCAAAGCCGCTAACAAAGGTTGGAGACGAAGAATACAAATTAAAAAATATCTTCTTTCGTTACCGTTACGGTAATAATGATTTAACCCTAGCTGAAAATGCGTCAGTAGAGATTTATGCAAAGAAAACAACAAACAGAGAAGAAATCGACATTTCTGATACATGGAGTACAGATGGGGAGGGGCTTTATTTAGAAGTAAGAGCTGGAACCGCCAGGGTTGGTGCTTATGAAGGAGTGATTCAGTGGGAGCTTCGGGATGTACCGCTGAATATCGATTAAATAACATCATGTAGATGATTTCTATATGAGGTGCGATACCAATTATTTAATGGGCTAAGTAAAAATTGCCAGTTCCTTTTCACTGACATTTTGGGCAAGACATCATATGTTAGCAACTAAATCATTTAAAAACCTGAGATTGATAATTTAACAATCTCAGGTTTTTACGTTGATGAGCTATAGAACCTTATACATTTATATCTCTATTTATTCCCTTTCAAATTGAAAAATATCTTGATTAATCATTGCATGAAAGTATTGATCCATTTCTTTTGCGGAAACTTCTTTTCTATTTTGTAACCACCATGTACTTAATGTTGTAAGGACACCTGAGTGGAATTCAATAATCAACTCAGATGGTATCGTATGATTTTTACAAATGCGTTGTAATTCTTCATTTTCTTGTTTCTTCATTTCACGACTTTGATAAGTCATAAAGTTAATAAATTGTTCATCATCCATTTGCGCCTCTATTATTTTACCAATCTCTTTATCACGTAAAAATTGTTCTGTTACTTGAAATGGCTTCGTTAATCGATCTAAACGTGGTATGGTCAATGCTTCTTCTTGAGTTTGTTTAAGACCAAATTCCAATAATGCATTTTTATCCTCAAAATGTTGATAAAATGTTGTTCGGTGTACCATTGCGCGATCACAAATTTGATTAATAGTAATGGCACTATATTTCTGTTTTGGTTGGGTCATTAATTCAAATAAAGCTGCCCACAATAATTTATGTGTACGTCTAATACGTAAATCCAGCTGCTTCTCATTGCTTTTCATCTACACTTCTCCTATTCTGTAGTTTATTTATACAACTGTTGAAAATTGATTCTGCCTATTTAATCTACAAATGTATATTATATTACGTGTGATCTTTTGTATACACATGTATTGATAGTCAAGACGACAGGAGGAAAGTTAATAAATGAATATGACGACTACGAGTTCTACAAGTAGCAAAGTTGATCTTTCTACTATTAGACATAAGCCAATAATCATCGCATTAATGTTAGGTGCAATGGTCGCGCTTTTAAACGAAACATTACTAGGTAATGCTTTAACTGTACTAATGAGAGAGTTTGATGTAACAGCTTCAACCATTCAATGGCTTTCTACAGCCTACATGTTAGTTGTGGGCGTTTTAGTACCGATTACAGCTCTACTTCAACAATGGCTCACAACAAGACAAATGTTCTTAATCGCCATGATTACATTTTTAGTCGGTACATTGATTGCTGGGTCTGCACCGACGTTCGCTATTTTATTAATCGGCCGTATTGTCCAAGCAATCGCCACTGGATTAATTTCGCCATTACTAATGAATACAATTTTAATAATTTGTCCACCTGAAAAACGTGGTGCCACAATGGGCTTAATGGCACTTGTTATGATGTCTGCTCCAGCAATTGGCCCGACATTATCGGGAATCATCGTTGATTCTCTTGGCTGGCGCTGGTTATTCTATCTTGTTCTACCGATAGCTATCATTTCGATTTTAATTGGAATGAAGTATCTTCAAAATGTTTCTGAGATAACACGACCAAAAGTGGATTATGTATCAATTCTTTTATCAACATTAGGTTTCGGTGGTATTGTGTATAGCTTTAGTTCTTCGGGTGATTTAGGATGGTCAGATCCGAAAGTTTATGTCACTTTAATGATTGGAGTTATAGCGTTAGTCATTTTTGTTGTTCGTCAATTAAAAATAGATCATCCAATTTTAGACCTACGCGCCTTTAAATTTCCAATGTTTGCTTTATCAGTTGGGTTAATATTCATCGTCATGATGTCCTTGTTCTCAACAATGACATTATTACCGATGTTCTTACAAATGGTTTTACTTGTGACAGCCTTTAAATCAGGGCTCATCATGCTACCAGGAAGTATTATTAGCGGCATCATGGGGCCGGTTGCAGGTTTACTATTTGATAAATTAAGTCCAAAGATTATTATCATTCCAGGTATTGGACTAGTAACCTTTGCAATATGGTTGTTCAGTGGCATTAACGCAGAAACAACATTACCACAAATTATTTTGATGCATAGCGTATTAATGGTTGGACTCATGTTTGTCATGACAGTACAAACATATGGATTAAATCAACTGACACCAGAGCTTTATCCACACGGTACAGCGATCTTTAATACGTTATCGCAAGTAGCTGGCGCAATTGGAACAGCTATATTCATATCGAAAATGACAACAGGTACAACGCAATATATGGAAAGCTCGGTAAATCCAATGGATCCGGCTGAAAAGTTAAATGGCTTAACAATCGGCTTCCAAGGGGCATTTACACTAGGCGTAATCTTCGTCATAGTTGCGCTCGTTCTATCGTTTTTCTTAAAAGGACAGAAGAAAGCAAAAGCCACTCAGCTGTTAGAAAATTAAAAGATGATATGTATGAGCTGTTGATTAATTTTATAAGTACAAAAGACTTCTTTACTAAGAGGGATGTATCATTAATTTGATACATCCCTTTTTCTATGTGCAAGTATGCCTCGGCATAATTGCGTCCATAATCGGCTTTGTGCTTAGGGTTGCTAATTTTTTTTGCGCGAAAGCGGAGCGCTAACGAGAAGTTTAAACTTCTCAATAAAGGGTATCTATTTTATGGGAACCCATTTATAGAAAGGGGATTACATAATGAAAAAAATAAGTTTACTGCTAACGATCTTACTCTTAGCTTTTTCTCAATTATCTTTAAACGTTCAATCTGCTCATGCGAAAAGTAATACTGACAGCAGGAGTTATACCAACACGGAAGCTGACGAGAGTGAAAACATTTCTTTGAATGATAATGAGGTGGATAGTAGACCACTTAACAATAGTGACAATGATTTTGACATTAGAGATGTTGGCCATGGTGTGATCATTATAGGATATGACGATGATAAACCAAAGGATGTTGTGATTCCTAGTGAGATCAATGGTAAACCAGTTATAGAAATAGGGTATGAAGCATTTTCTGACAAACAGCTTACAAGTGTAACGATTCCGTCAAGCGTGACAACAATAGAAAGGGGCGCATTTTCTAATAATCTATTAACAAATATAGAAATACCCTCAAGCGTGACAACAATAAAATCGTATGTATTTTCAACGAATCAATTAATGAGTATAGAAATACCCTCAAGTGTGACAACAATAGGAAACTATGCATTTGCAGATAATCAATTAACAAGTGTAGAAATACCTTCAAGCGTGACAACAATAGGCTTGTCTGCATTTCGGAGTAATCACTTAACAAGTATACAAATACCCTCAAGCGTGACAGCGATAGGAAGCTATGCATTTTCCGATAATCAATTAACAAGTATAGATATCCCTTCAAGTGCGACAAAGATAGGAAGTCATGCGTTTTCCAATAATCACTTAACAAGTATAGAAATGCTCTCAAGCGTGGCAGCAATAGGAGGGCATATGTTTAGTTCTAATCCATTAGATTTTGTAACCATTCAAGGTGTACATGAGTTCCTTCAACGTCAACATTTAGCGCTTATGATTGATTGTGCATTACAACTAACACCAATACGAGAAGCTGCATCATTTTAAGATGTTGATCCTCCGCACTGCATGACATTGTGCTAGGAACGGTAATTTCTAACTCGCGCACAGTTTTCGGCGATTGGTTTATAAAATGAAGCTTTGGGAAAGAGAGATGTATCGTATGTTGGATGCATCTCTCTTTCTTTTTGTAGATAAGTGTAAAGAAAATAGGTTGCATACTAATTATTGGTAAAAGATACTGGAAAAACCAAAATCGATTGTGTAAGCTATTATTAAGGAGTCTTTTTATCATAAATTTGTAACTATCTTCATATAGTATTAGCAAGCCTATGAAAGGAGTCGTTACCATGCGCATGCCGGCACTACCTAAAAAGAAGTCTCCTCAAAGGGAAGCACCAAGGTCATGGTGGAAAGTTGTGAAAGCGTATTTATCCAGAGGGAGGTTTTACCGCTTACCGCCTCGGAATTGATAAATGAGCATGGAGTGTTCGATGCAAAAAAAAGTCGCTATGAAGGCGACTTTTTTTACATCTGTTCATTTTCTAATAGAAATGTATTTTTTGATGGACCAATTAAGTAAAGCTCATGCATAGCTCGAGTGAGTGCCACATACAGTAGCTTTCGATCAATTTTAGTATCGTAGAAAGGGGTATCGAAGGCAGCTACGATGACAGCATCAAATTCAAGACCTTTTGCTAAATGACTCGGAACAACGAGCAATAATTCCTGATTGATAGACTCATTTTCAGTTAAAAGCTGAGAAGCAATTTCTTTGTCTTTTAATGCTTGCTGCATTGTAATCGCCTCTGCAGTCGTTTTACAAATTAACGCAATGGAATGATGTCCATTGGCTCGAATGGCATCAAAAATTTCTTGTATTTGCAGGGCATCGAATGATGAAGCCTCTATATAGGTAGGTACATTACCATGACGAACTACTGGCTCTACTAATGGAAGCTGTTCATCCATTTGCGCTAAAATCTTGTTCGCAACTTCCATAATTTCAATGGTCGTTCGATAGCTTTTTTGCAGTGTTCGAAAGCTTGCTCTAGGAAATAGATCTTGGACAGGTTCCCAGGCAGTAAGGGATCGATAGCTATGAATACCTTGTGCTAAATCACCGACCATCGTAAACATATCTGTCTCCAGTCCTGTTTTTAAAGCAGCAAGCTGAAATAAACTATAGTCCTGTACTTCATCAATGAAAACGACGCGCATTTTCCATTCATCTGGAATGCCCTTTAGACGAGCTTGTAAATAATAAAGCGCAGCTAAATCTTCAAGCACCCATTTTTCTTTAGCGTGTGTCTGTAAAAATTGCTGTTGCTCAAGATAATGCCATTCCGGTGCAAGCTCTGCTAAAAGCTCCGCATTTGTTAGAAGGGAACGATAGAGAGTCTTGATGTTATGTTTGGAAAAGCGTCGCATATAAACAGTTGCTGTTGACTTTGCCTCTTTTTCAATGGCAGGAATGCGTTCATCACGCTCATCAATAAACTTCGTGACAACCCGACGACGTTTGTCATCATCACGAAATCCATCAAGTGCTCTGCCAAGTGCTTCATCATATTTTTTATGGAGCGTAATTAAAATAGCTTGTTTCTTTTGACGAGCATGGCTTGCTAGCACTTTTTTTATATGTGCCAGTCGTTTTTCAATCGGCATATAAGAAAATTCATATAAAAATAGCTTCTTTAAATGGGAGGCACGCATAATGCAATATTTTTCAATGAACACATCCTCAAATTGGTTGGCAATTTCCTGCTCAATCTTTTGAATGTAGCGCTCGATGACATCACGGTAATAAAGAGAGCCCTTCATTTCAGAGATCCAAGAAGCTGTCTGTTGGGGGCCTCCTGCAACAAGCGATTCTAACTGCTCATTAGGGTTTTGAAGTTTCAGTTTTAGCTTAGTCGCAGCTAGAACGTAATCGGTAAAGGTTGTTTGACAAATTTTATCGACACCAAGCTCTGGTAAAACATCTCCAATATAATCGATAAATAACTTATTCGGTGCTAAAATCATGAGCTGCTCAGGGTTAAAATGCTCGCCCATTGTATAGAGGAAGTACGATATTCGGTGTAGGGCAATGGTTGTTTTTCCACTACCAGCAGCACCCTGTACGATAATCGGCTGACGAAGATGTGCACGTATAATTTCGTTTTGCTCTTTTTGAATAGTAGAGACGATCTCTGTCAAACGCACATCTGCTTTGCCAGCTAACGCTTCTTGCAGTAATTCATCGTTCGTCGTTAAATCGATATCCCGGATATCAAGCAATTCACCATCTTGGATTTTATATTGTCGCTTGGCAAATAAGTGTCCCTTATGGATTTCTCCACGAACATCATATTCCATATCCCCAAGGCGACCATCATAATAAACGTTCGCTACCGGTGAACGCCAATCGACGATAATCGGCTCATGGGTTTCTCGATGAAACAAAGACGTTTTTCCGATATAAAGGAATTCTTCAGGATCTCCAGTCTTTTGAAAATGAATTCGGGCAAAGTAGGGCTTCTTTTGAATAGCCTCTAAGCCTTCCTTTTGGTTCCGAGCCATTTCAAAGAAACGAGCATTCGCCAAAATATTATTATAGCCCAAACTGGAATCTAAATAATCAAGATCCCCCATCGACTTACGAATATTCTCCTGAGCAGTTTGCAAACCTCTTTGCGATTCATGTAAAATTTGCTGCATGTAATTTTTAGTGTAAGCCAGCCGCTCCACTTCAGCCTGAAAATCTGGATGTTGTGCAGTCATTTTTTAGCACCTCCTAATTACTTACGATGTAACTTTTTTTTAATAAATCTTTTTAAAGCGAAAAGTCGGCCCTCATGTAGGCTAAGCTCAAAGCCAAATCCGGACGCAATGATACCTAGGTATAATTGATGTAGATTCTCATACTACTATATATAATATTTACCAGCAAGTGAAATTGAATGATAGAAAATCGTTCCACCAACTAAAGGTGAACGAACTAGGAGGTTATTAGATTGGATATTTTTGCCCATAGAGGCGTTTCAGCACTTTACCCTGAAAATACGATGGCTGCTTTTACGGCCGCATCAAAGCTGCCGATTACAGGCATTGAACTAGATGTTCATTTAACAGCAGATAGGGAGTTAGTCGTTATTCATGACGAAACCATCGACCGCACATCAAACGGCTCTGGCAACGTAAAGGATTATACGCTCCAAGAGCTTCGCGCATTTGATTATGGCTCATGGTTTTCATCTAAATTTGAGGAAGAAAGCATCCCAACTCTAGGAGACGTTTTAGACCTGTTTGCAGGCACAAATCACCGTATTAATATCGAACTCAAAACCGATGTATTTCCATATGACGGGATAGAAGCCCTTGTTATTAGGGAAGTCGCTGCCTATCAAATGACAGAAAGAGTGATTATTTCCTCCTTCAATCATGAATCGATTCAGATCATCTCACAAAGAGCGCCATATATCGAAAAAGCGGCGCTGTTTGCAGAAATCTTAGTTGACTTTACCGGCTATACAGCTCAAATCCCGGCCAATGCTATCCACGTCAGCTTACCTACAGCGTTTAGAAAATCAGTTCAAGAAGCAATTAATGAAGGAGCGACTGTACGCGTGTATACAGTTAATGATGTCGAAAACGCAAAACAATTACAGCAGATAGGGGTACAGGGGATATTTACAGATGACCCGGAGAAGATAGTATCGGCATTGATAGGGTAGAGTGGTTGGAGCGGTGGAAAGAAGAGTCAAAGTCGTGGATAGAAAAGCCAAAATCGTGGATAGAATCGTTAAAGTCGTGGATAGAACTGCTAAATTCGTGGATAGAACCGCCAAAGTCGTGGATAGAACTGCTAAAGTCGTGGATAGAACTGCCAAAGTCGTGGATAGAACAATCAAAGTCGTGGATAGCCCCACCTAAATAGTGGATAGAACCCGCAAGGTGACGGATAGAAATCAAAGCGACGGAAAGAAGAGCCGAAGTGACGGATAGAAATGCGAGAGCGACGGAAAGAAAAGCGAAGGTGACGGAAAGAAATCAGAGCGACGGAAATAATCGTCAAAGCGATGGATAGAGAAGCCAAAATCGTGGATAGAACCGGTAAAGTCGTGGATAGAGAAGCCAAAATCGTGGATAGAACCGGTAAAGTCGTGGATAGAGAAGCCAAAATCGTGGATAGTACCGTCAAAGTCGTGGATAGAACTGCCAAAGTGACGGAAAGAAATCAGAGCGACGGATAGAATCGATAAAGCGACGGACCCCACAAAATCAGCAAAAAGCCACTACACGGACCCTTTTTTCAGATTTAACGCACTGATGATGCAAGAATCAGTGCGTTAAATCCCAATATGATAGCAAGCAATTAAATTTCCCTAGATCTTACCACTTCACGCGGTTTTCTTCGATACTGCCTAGCATTTGCTTGATGACGAGTGTTTCGCCATTGTCTAGTAAAACGGAGCCATCGTAGTAGCCAAAAAGTTGGTGTACTTCAGATTTGATGAGGCCAGCTTTTGTAACGGCAACGCGCTCGAAGAATGGGGAGAATGTTAAGGAAACTTGGTTCGTGAATTTAGTCTTAATTTTCCAGCGTTGCATTAAATCCTCTTGATTATAATTGAACAGTACATCTTCATGTATTTTTGTCATTTTACCTTCAACGAAAACAGCATTTTCGGTCATTCCAGTTCCGTCTGTCCATTTACCGCCTAAATTGAGTCCGATTCGTCTACCTCGAACTCGCTGTGAGGCCATTCCCCAAGTCCATGTGGATTGACGCGGCCAAACGCCACGACTGTATTCTAGTACAGCGAAGTTTTCCTCAGGGGTAAATGTAAAACGGCGAGTACCAATCGATACAAAACCAGAAGTAGGAAGTGTATGATGCTTTCCTGTAAATTGGAATGTTTTACGGTTCCAAGGGATGACTACATTCAATGACTCATCTGTAGGCGGATGTTGAATGATAAGCTTTGCACATAAAGTATCTCCATCAAAGTCTGGGATCGAAACGGATAGGTGGGTTTCGTTTTGTACATATTTCATATCGATCATCATTTCACTATTTTTGAAGGTTACTGAATCTAGCACCTGTGTAGGCATTTTTAACTTTCCACCCAATGGAACTATAATTGTTTTTTCAAAGTAGCGCTGTGTTTCATATTCAAGGAAATAAACGAAGCAGACCGCTGCATAGTCTAGATGACTAATAGTAGCTGAGAAGAGGATCTCATCACCGTAGACGCACCAATAATTCCATTTCTTTTTGCGCATGATATGGCCACTTAAATTGCTGTTTATGAGAGGTTTACGTGCAAATCCGATGGCAGCTGGATTTAAATTGCCTTTTTTATCGCATAAAAGAGTTGGTTGTATAATTTCTTTCTCAGCATGCTGCTTCACATTCAACATCCCTTCTGATCATAAAATAAATAATCTATAAGTCCTTACCCTTATTGTAGCAAAAATTAACTTACAATTGGCAAAGATAGTACCAAATAAGACCACTTTCGACATTTTTATGAATAAGGACCTAACTAATAGAAATATCTCTTTATACATATGTTGAACATAAGGAGGGGAAGTGTGGCAAAAATGTATAACAGACAGGCCGCTGTACAGTATGCGAACTTGTGGTGGAACAGGCGTAATCCAGCATTTCCGAATTTTACTGTTGATTGTACGAACTATATATCTCAATGTTTACTTGCTGGGGGAGCACCTATGCGGGGGGCTCCAAACAGAGGGAAAGGTTGGTGGCTTCAACATGGAAATTGGAGCTTTAGCTGGTCGGTGGCACATTCCCTTAGATGGTACTTAGAAGGCTCTACGACTGGGTTGAAGGGTAGGCGTGTCCAATCTGCTGAAGAATTAGAGCTAGGAGATATTATTTTTTATGATTTCCAAGGCGATGGGAGAGTTGACCATTCTGTCATTGTGACAAGTATTCAAAATGGTGTTCCATATGTTAATGCGCACACGTCAGATAGTATTAATCGATCCTATTTTTATGAAGATTCAACGGCCTATACGCCAAGCATGACGTATCATTACATTCATATAGAGGATAGTTTTGCTTAAGGTGATAAAGTTTAAAAGCTCATCATTTTATGATAATGTGAACTATAGAAGATATAAATTTAAATTATTGTAGTGTTATAGAAGGAGATAAGAGTATATGAGCGAACAATTTTTATCTGTAAGGGACGCGATTATTGAGCGTCGTTCTATTAAAAAATTTAATGGCCAGCCGGTAGAGCGTGAAGATTTAATGGCCGTTATTGACGATGCGGTATGGGCACCGAATCACGGTAATCGTGAGCCTTGGCGTTTAGTCGTTGCTTGTGGTGAGGAGTTATCTGCTCTTCATAATTTATTGCGTGATCTAGCGATTCCGAAATGGCAGGAGCTTTCAAGTGAAGATTTAGTGAAGCAAATGACGAAATTTACATTACCGGGTGGCTATGCGTTTGTAATCGTTCCAGAGGATGCACGACAAAAAGAGCGATTAGAAGATTACGCAGCGGCAAGTATTTTTATTCAAAACATTCAATTGCTAGCTTGGGAGAAAGGAATCGGCTCATGCTGGAAAACGCCTGGGTTCCTAGATAACCCGAAATTCCGTGAAGCTTTAAAGGTTCAGCCGGGTGAGCGCGTGATTGCGATGCTACAAGTTGGCTATTTTGATGAAGCACCAAAAGGGAAAGAACGTAAAAAATCAGCAGATATCGTTACGATTTTTGGAGAATAATATAGCAAAATCCCCTCGTTTAAAAAGTGGCGAGGGGATTTGTTTCGTTTATTTTTGTAATTCAGCAACCTCAAATAAATAATCACTCAAAACACGTAATCCTTTATCGAAGTTTTCTAAATGGAAGTGCTCATTTGGTGCATGGAAGTTTTCGCTTGATAAGCCGAAGCCCATTAGCACTACTGGCAATTCTAAAATTTCATCAAAGGCAGCGACGATAGGGATTGATCCTCCGCCACGTGTGTAAGCAGTTGGTACATTATATACTTTTTCGTATGAGCGACCAGCAGCTTGGATAAATGGATGATCAAATGGTGTTAAGAATGGACGCCCTTTATCGAATTCAGAGATCGTCACTTCAACGCCAGTTGGTTTATGATTTTCAATATGTGCTCTTAATTGTGCTACAATTTCGTCGGGCTCTTGATTTGGCACAAGACGGCATGTGATTTTTGCGCTAGCCTCAGCAGGAAGCACTGTTTTAATGCCTTCGCCAGAGAAGCCACCGAACACACCATTGACCTCTAATGTTGGGCGCGCCCAAGTACGTTCTAAATAGGAATAACCAGCTTCACCGAATAATTCCTTCACGCCAACTTCTTCCTTCACGGATTCTTCATCAAAACTAAGCGCACGGTAAGCTTCGCGTTCTTCCTCAGATAATGGTAAAACGTTGTCGTAGAAGCCCTCCACTTGAATTGTCCCATGCTCATCACGGAAAGAGGCTAAAATGTCAGCTAATGCATGAATAGCGTTTTGGACACCGCCACCATAAAGACCAGAGTGAAGGTCACCTTTTGCACCACGAACATCAATTTGAACCCCTGTTAAGCCACGTAATCCATAGCATACAGCAGGCTTACCAGGACCATATAAACCTGTATCAGAAATCAAAATTAAGTCTGCAGCTAGTTTCTCTTTATGCTCTTCAACATAGGCAGGAAGGTTAGGACTACCAATCTCTTCTTCACCTTCATAGATGAACTTCACGTTCACTGGTAAAGTGCCAGTTGTCGCAAATAATGCTTCAATCATTTTTAAGTGCATAAACACTTGCCCTTTATCGTCACTAGCACCGCGAGCAAACAATTTGTTGTCACGGATTGTAGGGTTGAATGGCTCTGTTTCCCATAAATTTAATGGGTCAACAGGCTGTACATCATAATGACCATAAAATAGAATAGTTGGTTTACCCTCGGCGTGTAACCAATCAGCATAAACAACAGGGTGACCTGCAGTTTGCGTAATAGAGATGTTCTCAAGATTTAGCTTTTTAAAAGCGTTCGCTAGCCACTCAGCGGCATTTTGTAAATCTTCCTTATGCTCAGATAAAGAACTAATACTTGGAATACGTAAAAATTCATTTAATTCATTTAAGTGTGCTTCGCGATGTTCTGTGAAATACGCATCTAACTGCTGTACATTAGTCATCTAGCATCCCTCTTTTCAAATATTTCGATAATAGAAATAGTATAGCATAATGTGGTTGGGGAATCTTGTGATAGCAATAGTTTCAGACGTTTTTATTATTGATTAGCCCCACAGAATATCGAAACAGAGAGATGTACCTTTACCAATCACAGACCATTTCTTGCTGGATGCTTGTCACATGCTTTCATCACTGTTCTTTTCTATTTATAAAAAAGCAATGTCCTCCAAATGCATTCTAGGACATTGCCAAAATCGATCGTACAATCGATGAATTATTTATTGAAGCGTACAAGGCGCTCAATTGGAAGACGTGAAGAACCATAAGCTGGTCCAGCTGCCTCGCCAATCGCTAGTAATAAAATAGGCACTTCGTTCGGTGGTAATTCCATATATTCAGCAAATTTTGATTTGTCGAAGCCACCCATTGCGACTGTATCATAGCCCATTTCCTTCGCTAATAGCATAATTTGCATTGAAATTAAGCCTGCGTCAAAGTGAACGATATTTAGTAGCGCCTCTTTTGGAATCGCACCATACATTGCTAGAGAGTCCTGGGCTAGCTTACTTGCAATTTCTTCGGGCATATAGCCTAGCTCTACGTTTTCTGCATAAATTTCCTCTGCATTTAGATACATTTCTGCATCTCCAATGACCGCGATAATGGCAGATGCTGTTTCGATTTGTTCTTGATTAAATGAAAAAATATTAATGTTCTTTTGGATTTCTTTATCATCGATGACGATAAAGCGCCATGGCTGCAAATTACTTGAAGATGGCGATGAAGTTGCATTTTGTAACAGTTGCATAATCGTTTCACGAGAAATCGTTGTGTTAGCATTGTATTTACGAACCGATTTACGCTCGTGCATAATTTGTTTTACTGGTGTAGTTGTTGTCATTTTATTTCCCTCTTTTACTAAATATAAATTAAACCGCTTTAATTGTTACGTTGATATTGCCCATTGTCGCTTTTGAATATGGACAAACGGTATGTGTAATCTCTAATAATTGTTGTGCTTCTTCAATTGATAAGCCTTCAATATGTCCTTCAATGTCAACAGCAAGCACGTAGTCAAATGCAGCTTGCTCGATTAGTTTAACTGTTGCTTTAATTGTTGATGCCCCTTGAATTTTCTTTTGACGTTTAATTAAATCTAACGCGCTATTAAAGCAAGCGCTATAACCTGCTGCAAATAGTTGTTCTGGGTTTGTAACATCCGCTAATTTCGAGCCAGGTGGTGCAATATTTAATGATAATGATTGATCCTCAGCATACGATTTACCATTACGGCCACCGTCATTAATCATTGTTGTTGTATATAATTCTTTCATAAGATTAACCTCCTCTTCTGTGGAACCAATCAATTAGGTTGTGCACAATTTAATTGTGCGATATTGATTGTATACAATTTAATTGCGTTTGACAAGTATAAACTTTATTTTTAATATTAATAGTATCAACAGTACTTAAAGAGGGGATTCCTATGCCGAATCATTTAGATAATCAACTATGTTTTCTTTTGTATGCGACTTCAAAGGAAATCATTCGACAATATACGATGTTATTAAAGCCATACGATTTAACTTATACAGGTTATATCGCCATACTAGCCCTAGAGGACGATGAGCAAATTACGGTGAAGGAATTGGGGCAACGTTTATTTTTAGATTCTGGTACATTAACACCAGTACTAAAAAAGTTAGAGGTAACAGGCTACGTCCGTCGTGAGCGTTCCAAGGAAGACGAGCGACAAATGAAAATCTATTTAACAAAAGAAGGAATTGAAGTACGCCAAAAGCTACCTGAAGTGTCACGTCAAGTAATGAAGAAAACGAACATTTCAGAGCAGCAGTATGTGCAGCTGAAAAACGTCCTGCAAGATATTTTGCTAAACGACTTACCAATCAAGGATGAAAAGCTAGGAACATAAAATAATTTATGAGTCTCTACTGAACTATTGGATCAATCATATAGGATTCAGCCACAAAATAATCGAATTGAATTATTTGTTAACGCCAGCTATCAAGTTGGCGGTTTTTTATTTTATATAATAAAAACAGGGATAATCAAATACAATCTACTGACATAATCCTATACACACGCTTTTAATTGCCCCAATCTAGCCCACATAACTCCAAAGACATGGCTATATCCTGCAAATTAATGATAACTGTTAAAAAGAAATCGAAGTGTTGATATACAAGGTTTTATAGCTTGTTTTATGCACTACTTTGTATTCCCACTAGCTTGTAAAGTTTGACTTGAAGTGGAGACTGGGAGAGATAGAGAAACGAAGGCTAAACAATCGCGTCCTGTGATAACGCCTTCGTGACCAACATCGTATTGCTGACGCTACGCTTTCGCACAGAAAACATCTGTTGGCCCGAAATCCTGCAGCAAAGCGGTTCAACGGAAGCCCCAAGGAAATCGCCTAGTCGGAACGGAAATCAGTCATACGTTATGATAATGAGCGAAAAAAGGAATTCTTGAAACTTTTCATAATTAAACCTCGTAAATATAATTAAATGTCTTATTTATACATTAATGGAGGTTGTTATTGTGGAGAAGTTCAGCAGTCCAGAAGAAGTCATAGATCTTTGGTTAAACGAAGGTTTCGAAAAAGTTTATAATGCTACATCAAAAGACTTTCAGAAGATGGTCACTTTAGAACAATTCATAGAGCTAAGCGAATCATTTAATAAGGGTGTTAAAAATTATCAATTAGAAACAAAGACGATATTACAAGATTTAACGCATTACGTATGGTCAGATGATAAACGAGAGAAAGCAGTTGTAGCTTCGTTTGATGAATTTAATCAAATACAGCGTTTTTATATAAAGCCTTTTACTGCTTATCCGAAAACAGACCAACAATATACAAAAAATAAATACATAATGCCAATTAGAGGTGAGTGGTTTGTTTTTTGGGGTGGTACGAATGAATTTGTAAATTATCATTATTTATATGAAAGTCAGCGATATGCTTACGATTTAGTAAAAGTTCAAGATGGACAATCTTATCAAAAAAGCCCAGTTCAAAATGAAAATTTTTATGCTTTCGATGAAGATATTGTAGCACCAGCAGATGGTAAAATCGTAAAAGTTGTAGATGGAATAAAAGATAATGTCCCTGGTGAAATGGATGAACGTAATGCAGCAGGAAACTATGTCGTGATTGAACATGCCAATAATGAATTTAGTATGATTGCACATTTTAAAAAGAACTCGATTTTAGTAAAATCAGGCGACGTCGTAACAGAAGGGCAACTTATTGGAAAGT
Source organism: Lysinibacillus sp. NPDC093688 (assembly GCF_050280145.1). Classification (NCBI taxonomy): domain Bacteria; kingdom Bacillati; phylum Bacillota; class Bacilli; order Caryophanales; family Bacillaceae; genus Lysinibacillus; species Lysinibacillus sp. NPDC093688. The sequence continues at coordinate 16,468 of NZ_JBNNUX010000027.1, read as the reverse complement.
GCGGAAACTCTGGTAATTCATCAGAACCTCATATTCATTTTCAGGTAATGGATTCCCCTGATATTGGATATGGAAAGTCCATTCGTATTCTGTTTAAAGATGGTGAAAATCCAATACAAGGGGATACGATATCTTAAGATTATAAGTGCAGTATTCAAGCCTTACTCCTAGCAGGAGAAGGCTTTTTTGAATACCCTGTTTTCAAATTTCGTTACTATTTACCAAATGAAAGGAATTAGTTTTTTAGTTGTCTGTTTATATAATGTAAATTGTTCTCCGTACTTGTTTTGTAAGTAATCATCCGATTTTGGAATATAGCCAAAAATAAATACTAAGAATAAACCTAGAGGGATAAGCAAACTATAAATATTGTTAGAGACTAGCGCTAAGCCTAGTACCCAAAGGCAATCTCCAAGATAATTAATATGAATCGCATATTTAAATAAACCGCCTGTATATAGTTTACCTTTGTTTTCAGGATTGTCCTTAAAAGGTTTTCTAAGTAACTCTGAAACTGTGTTTAACATACTGCCCCCTAAAAATGCTATCCAGCCTACAATAAGTACTGTTAAGTTTGGAACCTGATTACTAGTAATCATTAAAATCGGGAAACCTAAATAATAAATCCCGAAAGCTAGACTGTTCATAATGGCTTCTTGCCATGCAATACCTCTAGGCAACCATATAAACATCATCGCTGTTAAGCGTAAAGCTGTAATAATTAAAGCAATGAAAAGCCCTAGTGAAATGCCTGATTTGTCATATGTAACGAAGAGTAAGTAATAGGCAATGATTAAATAGATAATCTCAGCAACTAAAATCAAGATTTTTTCTTTTATCGTTGACTTGTTAATACCATACATTGAAGACGCTCCTTCACTTTTTATTAATAGGAAAGTATACCTCAGTAATATGATTTTCCTCTGGTGTGCTATAGGGGTCCGTTTGATAAACTTCAAACGGATCACCGTTCAGTTTATAGTTATGTTCATCAATCCAAACATGCAGCTTTGTATGAATAGAAGGTAATTCATCGTAAGAGCCAATAAGCGTAGCCATTGCGCAAAGACCAGGATTAAACACTTTTGTTTTATGGGTGGCCATTGCAAGGGGAATTGCAATTTCTACATCGTAATTTTCAGGTTCATATTCTGAACTATGGAAAATAGCAAGTGGCTTTGCGATAGGTGATAAATTTTCAAACAAAATTTTACTAAACAACTCATTAAAGTGTAGTAGAAAATCAGCGGTATTTATTTGCTTTCGTTGAGATACGATATGATAGGTTATGTGATCAACAAGTTTAATCTCAATCTGATCTAAATAACCCATGATATTTTTCTCTTCTTCTAATAGTTGAATATCATGCTTTAACTTTTTTGATAACGAAGAATAAAATGTAATCTGTTGTGCCAGATTTTCTTGTTTGGCTTTCATTTTTAAGTTGAGAAGTTCAGTATCCTCCCAATTAGCTAAAATAACCTTAATTTCTTCCAACGAAAATAAATAGCTTTTTAAGCGTGCGATCAATAAAGCTGTTTCTAATTGAGAAATATTATAATAGCGATAGTTGTTTTTAGCTTCTATGAAAGCAGGTTTTAAAAGTCCAATTTCATCATAGTAGCGAAGAGTCTTCAAAGTGAGATGCGATATTTTTGAAAACTCACCAATTGTAAGCATGAACAATCACCTCCTGTTTTAACTATAAGGCTTCCTGTAAGGGGAGGGTCAATCAATGTAGCTAAATTTTTTTGGTATACGAGGTATTGGTAGAAGTAGGGTACATAATATGAGGTTTCCAGGGGGCGTCTGTTGGGCTGCTGGGGGCAATAGATAAAGCTGAATGATAGAAATCATTCAGCTTTCAGTATGCTTATTCACGAATAACTAATAGTACGCCACTAAAGATTAATGCAGTGCCAACCCAAAAGGATACGCCGATTTGTTCGCCTAGTAATAGCCATCCTAGGAAGGTACCGACGATTGGCTGAAAGAAGAAAAATAAACCGCCACTTGCGGCATTGAGCATTTGTAATCCACGATTCCACAGTAAGAAGCCGCACGCTGTAGAAATAACGCCTAAGTAGAGTAAACCACCCCAAATGGATGGTTCTGCCATAGCGTGGAAGTCTAATTTTAGTAGTCGTGGTATGGCTACAGGCGTTAAAACAATGATAGCGACAAGTGTTCCGTAGCTTGTGACAACGATTGGTGAATACTGCTCTGGTACCCGTTTAATAAGAACGGACATCAACGACCAAGTTAGGGCAGCGATTAGTAGAGCAACCCCACCTAATTGATGGGAGGAATCGATATGTGCACTACCTACGATCATGTAGACGCCGAATGTCGCTAGAATAATAGAAACAGCTTTTTTTAACGTGATTTTTTCTTTTAAAATGAATCTCGCAAATACAACCATAAATGCCGGTGTCGTGGCTGTAATGATGGCGCCCATTTGAGCAGTAGACAGCATCGTACCTATTTCTTGGGCAACGATCGAAATTGTATTTCCGATGAGCCCAATCATAAAGATTAACAGCCAGTCCCGTTTTTCGATTCGCCATGATTGTTTTGTTATAGCGCCAATGATAAATAAAGCGATGATGGCAATCATATAGCGCAGCCATACTAATTCTAAAGGTGGTATAGTATCGACAACTACCTTTACTACTACATACATGCCGCCCCAAATGCTAGCAGCAAGTGATAAATATAAGGAACCTAATAAGGTTTTTTTCACGTTTTCCCCTCCGTTATCTCTAGACAATACTTGTCCTTAACGGAGAACTAAAGATTCTCCATTAAGGGAGAATCACTTCAGGTACATCGTGTTCAAATAATGGTGAGAAGATCATCATAAGCCAACTCCTTTTTTTAATATTTCATTTATCATATAACATTTTTTTGAATTTGAGAGAAAAAAATGATCTGAATTCATGTTTATTTTTATCAAGAAAAGGGGAAAAAGTGGAGAACGCCTCTGAGCTTCACTTAACGGAAAGGGAATCTATGATTTTGGGTTTATTAGCAGAAGGGTATGACAATAAAAAAATAGGTAGCTACCTGTTTTTAAGTGAACATACAGTAAGGGATTATGTCAGTAGTTTAATGACCAAGCTAAAAGCAAAGAATCGCACACAGGTTGTTGCTTCTGCCTTTCGATTGGGGTTGTTGAACTGAGTAACGACCGATTAATGGTTCGCGTGGAGTAGGAGGATACCCGCGCGAAGCCTTGCGGAAGTAAAGCGATCCATATGTTATCAATTACGTTATAAGACAGACTATTTTTTATTCAAATTTAAAGATCTTCTAATTACACTTCCTTTAAGTTTAGACTGAATGTTCGTTTTTTCAATGACTAAACTATTCAAATCTAAAGGGGCGTGTGTTAACAATTCATATCCATTATTCGTGATTAAAATTGTATCAGAATGTCTAAATCCTCCTTTACCATCGAAATAAATGCCAGGTTCAATGGTAATAATCATATTTTCTTGTAAAATATCATCGCTTCCTTCAGCAATAAATGGACCTTCGTGATTACTTAATCCTATTCCATGGCCAGTTCTATGAAGTGTATTATTGATCAATCCGTATTGAGCAAGATAATTTCGCGCTTCACAGTCTACATCTGAAGCTCTAACGCCTGGTTTTAATATTTTTAACGATTGTTCTCTTGCTCGTAACATATGATGAAATAGCTCCTGTTCTTCCTTTGTAGGTTTATCTAGAAAAAAAGTACGTTCGCATTCTGAAGCATAGCCATTTATACGAAAGTAAGCCATCGAGACTTGAGGACCTTCACCTAATTTGTCCGTAATAGATGGAATACTATGCGGCATTGAACTTAATGGAGCGGGCCATACGATAGTGGTAAGAGATGTTGTAATCGGTTCAAATTGCTGTGAACGAATCAATTGCTTTTGTATAGCATTCGAAATTGAGAAGGATTCGACAACCCCAGCGCCTTTGTATGAGGATTGTAGTATCTTTTCTATTGCCATATCAGACTGCTTGGCACTAAATCTAATTTTTTCTAGCTCATATGCGCTTTTCACTTGACGTTGGTCTGCTACAAGATGACTAGCCAATAGATTTTTTGCCTGGATTTTCAAATAAACCTCTGCTTTAACATTATTCTCAATGCCTGTATGATTAAATTTTTTTAGAAGCTGATGTAAAATATCGAACCAATTGCTACCGTTTGGAGATGGATAGTCCCAATACGTAATAATGTCACAGTCTAGAATACCTTTATGAACGTGAGCCTCTTCTAATTTTGGGACTAGTAAAACAGGCTTGCAATCTAATGAGATGATAATGAAAAATGGGCGTTCTTCAGGCTTAAACGTAACATTTGTAAAATACCAAATGTCCTCCTCGGTTGTGATAATGTAGGAGTCTAAAGAGTGTTTTTTCATTGCATTCTGTAAACATTTTATGCGCATCATTAATTCTTTTTCTAACATAAAAATACCTCCTTATAATAGCGATTTCTTTTGATTGTAAATAATTTAGATCACAATGAGAAATACATAGAACATCCTGTTTTTATACTTATAAGGTATTACGAAAATTAAAGAAGGGGTAGACGAGAGGTCAGCGATTTCTTTTGGTGGTTAAACAGCTTGTAAAATCTGAATTTTCAAATGAATGCTATTGGATTTAAAATAAAAAAGTAGTGAGAAAGGCATATTGTGTAGCTTTCCTTCGCAAAAGAAGTATAGTAATAAAACATTATTTACGAATATTACAAGTGAAAGGATCTAAGCTTACACGATTGTAATGTAATTGAAAGCCAATACGATAGAGTGTAATACATTATTTTGCGAGAATGAGTATAGAAGCAAGAACAAGAAGCGGAGGAAAACACAATGAATGAAAAATTAGAAGGCGTATATGAGGAATTCAATCGTTACATATACCACTTATGTTTAAAACTTACTCGCAATAATGTAGAAGCTGAAGATTTAATGCAAGAAGTATGGGTAAAGGTTGTACGCTATGAAGATAGCGTTGCCGAGGTGGAACATATTAAAGCTTGGCTTACAACAATTACAATGAATACATTTAGAGATCGCTATCGTAAAAAAACACGACGTAGTAAATACATGATGAACCAACCTGAAACATTAGACGTACCGATTTTAGATTTGGTTCCCAATAATGACATTTCAACTGAAGAAAAAATTGAAAAAGATGTTGTTACTCAATTAGTACAGGATAAAATGGGGCAACTAGATGGAATTTATCGTAAAACATTATGGTATTTCTACATAGACCAATATTCACTTGCAGAAATCTCTACGATTATGAAAGTTTCAATTGGTACTGTGAAATCTCGTTTATTCCGTGCAAAAGCTCGTTTGAAAGAAATGCTAATGGCCGATGTAGCTATAGTAGAGTCAGTGCTGCCAGCGTGATGAAATGCATTGGTCGCACTAGCAGTATTACTTAGACGGAAGTATTCGTTCGGCCAATCCCGTAAAAAGATGCATTGCAAAATTACTTTGCGATGCATCTTTTTTTGATGGGGGATTTTGATCGCTGGAAGAAGTTAAAGTTACTCACTTAAATGCAAGGCTAAATGAATTTCTAAATAGTGTGCTGGATTGTGTAAATCTCGATTTAACAATTGTTCGATTTTTTCGAGTCGATGGTATAGCGTATTTTGATGAATGTGTAAGGTGGAAGCCGTTTTCGAAATGGAACGATTTTGATGAATGTAACAACGAAGTGTTGCTAGTAAAGTTTCATCTTTTTGCTTGTATAGCGGAGCTAATATATCATGGACAAATTGTCCAAGCTCTTCTTCACTCTGCTTGCTGAACAGTCGATTAATACCTAGCTCCTCATAATCCAAAATGGTTACTTTTTCATCTTCTTGTGCGTGGCGCAGAGCTTGTCGAAGTGCTTGTTTACTTTCTTCCGCACTCTGAGCGACCTCTAATAAGTGATCTTGTATGGTTCCTATGCCTATTGCCACCTGTTGATGATAAAACTGGACCCAACTAATGATGGCCTGCGTTAATTGTTGTTTTATTTTTTGACGAAAGGCTGTATCTCCTTGTAGTACCCAAACGACCGTTTCACGTTTTGTGAATATAAAGTGTTGTCCTTTGAAATACTGCTGTACATGTTGAATAAATTGCATACTATTTTTATGGGAAAATTGTTTTAGCTTAAATTTAACGACGAATGTTGGTTTCTTAATATCGAGTCCTAAGTCATCATAACGAGAATCAACGAGTGGGGCGCGGCCAGAGATAAGTTGTTGGAAAAGCTCAAAACGTTCTTTAAAAATCGTTTGTCCAGCTGCCTGTATTTGTAATGATTTTAAAGTTAAGCTCATCGCCGCATTTTCAATAATCATACGTTGTTGACTCGTTAATTCCTCCAATTGCTGAATAATTAAATATCCAAATGTTTCTTTGTCATTTCCAATAGGGAAGACATAGCCGATATCAATTAATTGGTCCTTGTTAATGGTTGAGAGCTTGTCCATTTCCGCTAGCTGTAAAAACGTTTTACGATCTGCCAAATTTACATATTGAACGTCTAATTGTAATAATTCCTTCGTCGTTTGAATGATTTTCATTTCTTGCACATTTTGCAAGGAAAGTTTAAGAAAGATTTGATGAATGTCATGTTGCTTTATAAAGTAAGCATTTAACCGTTCTATTTCTTCATAAGCTTCCGCATTTCTTATCGCAACTGCAGCCTGCGATGCGAAGCTTTCTAGGAGTCTTAAATCACTTTGTTGAAAAGCACGTTTATTCGTATATTGATGGACAATCATAATCCCAAGCTTTCTTTCATGAAAGGTAATCGGAACAGCCATCGATGTATTGTTCTCGATTCTTCCTAAATGTGCAGCTTCCGTTAATGCGTCTAGATTAAACTTTGTGACATTGCTCATAATCTCTAATGTTTTTTGGTAGTTGTAAATGCCCGATACACCTGTTTGAAATGTGTAGCCTGCCATTCCTTCGCCCAATTGGGGAGCGTAATCAAAAATACGCTCTGTTACACCCGCACTAGCTACGGTATATAAACGCTCCATTTCATGATTGAATAACATTAAAAATCCACGGTCAATGACTGGAATAGCTAAAATGGCAAAATCCATGATCGTTTGCAACAGCGTTTTTATTTTCAATGTTGAGTTCATAGCGCCCATAAGCTGTATAATGGCTAATTTTTGCTCACGTTGCCGTATAAGGGTTTTCTGATAAAAGGTCTTTTCTAGCTGCCAAACTAAAAATTTCTCATCATAATCCGTAAAGTCTCCAAAGATAATACCTTGGACACTACACTCATTTGGCTCCGGTATGTATAACGTTGCACTGAAGCACTGCTCTTGTTTATCCCAATGTATTCCTTTCAAATCAGGTTTTATTTCACAAGGTCGGCCATAAAATAAAGACCATTCCTTTGTTGCGCTGTAAATATAAAAGCTACAATTGTCGTCGTTCAATATCAGTTCTTTATGTTCCTCTAGAAACATTGTTATTTCGACTCCTTTCCTTCAATTTCGGAATTTATTCTAATGAACTTTTATAAACATTGTAAGATATTCTAATGATTTCGTCCTTTATTTTTCTTAATATTTAGATAATTTAGTAAGAGGGGTGAGGTTATGAATGTTGAACTAAAAAACCGCAGTCATTTAATTTTAGGTGTTTTATTCTTTGGATGGATGGTTTCATACATTGACAGAACTGCTATCAGCCTAGCTTTAATCAATATTGGAAATGACCTATCTTTATCAGCCACGGAACTAGGATTTGTTTTAAGTGCCTTCTTCTTTGGTTATGCTGCTATGCAAATTCCTGGTGGATGGTTAACGGATAAGTATGGAACGAAGAAATTATTAATTGGTGCCGTTATTTTTTGGTCCATTTTCACAGCGTTTACAGGGTTTGCTTGGTCACTCGCTTCATTGCTCTTCATTCGATTTTTATTTGGTATTGGAGAAGGCGGATATCCTGCCGCAAGTACGAAAGCGATCTCTATTTATTTTCATAAAGAAAAACGTACAAATGCTCAAACGACGATGATGTCCTCCAATATGATCGGTGGTGCTGTCGCTCCTATTATTTGTGCACCGCTATTATTGGCGATGGATTGGCGCAATGTATTTTTTTTAATTTCGGGTCTAGGTTTTATTTTTGTGATTGCTCTTTTATGGAGTACTAAACATGCACAAACATTTACGTCAGAGGAGCGAAAGGAAAAAGAAGAGAAGGGCTCTTTTAGCGACGTATTAAAAAATACTTATTTAATGCGTGTACTTCTTATTTTCTTCTTTATGAATATTGCAAACTGGGGGTTAAATACTTGGATGCCAACCTATTTAATGAAAGTGCATGGTCTTGATTTGAAAAATGTCGGCTTCATCGCTGCCATACCAGCCATTTTTGGAATGGTTGGCATGATTATAAGTGGGCGTATCATCTCAAAGCTAGGAGGGCGTTCAAAATATGGTGTCATTTTCGGAGCAGCTGTGCTGGCTGTTTGTTTATATTTCATGGCTACAGCCGGTTCTGCAGCAATAGCTATTACGTATCAATCCATCGCCTTTATATTTGTAGCTTTTATGGCCTCTTTCATATTTACAACGCCACATCGTGTTGTCAATCAACAAAATGTTGGGACAGCTTTTGGCATCGTCAATTTTGGTGGACAAGCAGCAGGAATTATTTCGCCAACAATTATGGGTTATTTAATTAATGCATCAGGCGGCTCTTTTGAATCATCCTTTATATTTTTAGCCATTATGTGTGTCATTGCTGCTGTCATCGCTGTTACTTTACCAGTTCACCATCAGCAACAAACAACTATACAATCTGTGGAGGGATACGAACTATGAAACAGCAATTATTTGAGTGGATGCAGAAAAATGAAGAAACATTTAGTCATATGGCAAAACAAATTTGGGACAACCCTGAGCTTGGGTATGAAGAAACATTTGCGTCTTCATTGCAACAAGATGTTCTAAAAAAAGAAGGCTTTGAAATTGTTACGCCGATTGGCGATGTACAAACTGCTTTTTATGCACAGTGGGGGTCAGGGAGTCCGATAATCGGATTTTTAGGAGAGTTTGATGCACTTCCAGGATTGTCTCAGCAAGTCAGTTCACTCTATTCGCCAGTGGAGGAGGGGGCACCTGGGCATGGCTGCGGTCACAATTTATTAGGAACGGCTGGGGTAGAAGCCGTAGTAGCCTTAAAAGAAGTGATGACGCTTCACAATATACAAGGAACGATTCGTTATTATGGATGCCCAGCGGAGGAATTGTTATCTGGAAAATCGTATATGGCACGTGCCGGTGTGTTTGATGATTTAGATGTTGTTTATACGTGGCATCCATGGACGTTTAACGTGACAGCGAACTTCTCTATGCAAGCACTCACGGCCATTGAATTTTATTTTTCAGGTCGGACGGCACATGCTGCTGGTGCCCCACATTTAGGGAGAAGTGCGCTTGATGCTGTTGAATTGACGAATGTCGGAGCCAATTACTTACGCGAGCATGTGCCAGACGGTTCTCGTATGCATTATCAAATTACAAATGGTGGCTTAGCACCGAATATTGTTCCAGATTCAGCGAGTGTCTATTATTACCTACGTGGAGCAAATCGTGATGCTGTCAAAGATTTAGAACGCAGACTCATTAAAGTGGCAAAAGGTGCAGCGATGATGACAGAAACAGAAGTGCATTGGGAGCTGAAGGCAGGGTGTTACGATACTTTACCGAATCTCACATTAAATGAGCAAATGTTGGCGCAATGGAACGAGCTACCGCCATTAACCTTTACAGAGGACGAGCTCACTTTCGCAAAGTCGCTACAGGCTTCATTAGATCCTTCTGTACTTGCAGGTACCGCCCAGCAATCTTTTGTACCAAATGAAATAAGTAAGGAGATATTGGTGGAGCAAGTAATTCATATGCCACAAACTTTTCGCCAATCCATGCAAGGCTCTAGCGATTTAGGGGACGTTTCGTGGATTGCGCCCCTTGGTCAAGTATTTACAACTTGTGCTCCATATGGCGTCCAAGTGCATACTTGGCAAGCAACTGCTGCCTTTGGATCTTCACTCGGCATGAAAGGAATGCATTATGCGGCAAAAGCAATGGCAGGAGCTGCGCTTGATTCCTTCCTGAATCCAGATGTTATGAAAAAAGCGAAGGAGGAATTTGAGAATTTAAAAGCGGGGAAACAGTATGAATGTGGTATTCCAGAGGAAGTGAAAGCGCCAAATCTAGTTTAAACAAAGCTTTAGGGTGAGGAGAATTCTTCACCCTTTTAATGATGTACAAACTGAGGGAAAGGGGAGGTTACCGAAAAATTGAACCAAAAGAAAAACACCGTAAAAAGTTAGATGCTTGTCTAACTTTTTACGGTGTGAAAAAGAAGCAATTACTCAAATCGATTAGGTTCAGCGTTGAGTAATTTAGAAAAAATAGTACGTAATGTTTGGACTTCCTCAGCGGACAGCATACCAAACATATTTTGTATAAGTTCGCTAACTTGCTGACGGGATTCCTCTAAAATATCTTCGCCATCAGCTGTAATTTTCAACTGGGATGCTCGTCGATCTGTGGCATGCTGTGTTTTTTCAATAAAGCCAGCATTAATGAGCTTACTTGTTAAAACAGTGACACCACCTGTCGTCACTTTTAACCGATCAGCAATGGCAGAAGGGCGCTTTGGACCCTCCTGCGATAAGTAGTCTAAAATTAAAATATGGGATTTTGAAAAGCCGAGTACATTATGATTATTCCACTCGTTTGCCCACTTACGCTCAATGGAAGATACTACTTCAAACAACGAGGTAATGGCTATTTGTTTTTCTTGATCCATATAAAGTCAACTCCAAAACTGTTTTAACTTTCTTGTGCTAATCTTGTCATCGCATTTAACTCATAAGCACGTACTCTACGTGGAATAAAACGACGAATGTCCATCTCATTGTACCCAACTTGAATACGTTTTTCATCAATTAAGATAGGGCTTCGTAACATTCTTGGGTGAGCCTGGATGATGGCAAACAACTCTTGAATAGAGAGCTGTTCAATATCAATATTTAAATTTTTAAAATCATTTGAGTTCGTTGCAATAATTTCATCTGTTCCATCTTCTGTCATGCTTAAAATCTCTTTAAATTCAGCAAGTGTTAGTGGATGTGATGTAATACGTTTTTCTTTATATTCGATGTTGTGATCTTTTAACCATTTTAATGCTTTTCTGGATGAAGAACAGCTCGCTTGTGAATAAATAGTAACTGTCATTCTTCATTCCCCGCTTTCTTTTTTAGGATTATATTTAATATATATATCTTATTAGTAAGTTAAATAGGTTATACATATATCTTACTAGTAAGCTATATATAAATCAATATTTATTTTTAAAAATTTAACTAGAAATAACATTTTTTTTACTACACTAAAATATACGCACAAAAGAGCGAAAAGTTTCGCAAATTAAGCTTACAATGATGTAAGTTTTGTTAAACCTTACTAATAGATGCTCATAGAATAAAGAGAGCTATTCTAATAGAGAGAGAAATAGTCTGATTTGAAGATAATAGATATATTGTTTTTCCACTCATTATTAATATGATTGAATGCAGGCTTTTATGCATAGATAAATAAACTTTTGTTAAGTCGGTTCAAAACTTGGGGAGTAGGGGGGCTGTACATACTGCTCGAGTAAGTGAAAGAAGTGATCGGGTAGGCCGGAGAAGCGATCGGGTAAGCCGGAAAAGTGATATCGGGTAAGCCTGAGAAGTGATCGGGTAAGCGGAAAAACTGCTCGGGTAAGCCGAAAAACTGCTCAGGTAGACCGAAAAAGTGATTGGGTATCCCGAAGAACCGCAATCGCTCGAGTATAATTCCTGACAAACGTTACCCACGCCAGATTTTCAAGCAAAGAAAGAGGGCAGCTCCGAATGATTAAAAAAATCACACCGGAAACGACCCTCATTAATAATATTTTTAGTTTTGTTGTCCAGAAGTAAACCAGTCTTGGACATTCCAAACCTTTGTCGCTAAACCTTCATAGAAATCAGGTTCATGGCTTACTAATACGATTGTGCCTTTAAATTCTTTCATGGCACGCTTTAGTTCTTCTTTTGCATCGACATCCAAGTGGTTTGTCGGTTCGTCAAATAAAAGCCAGTTTGCTTCATCCATCATAAGCTTACATAAACGTACCTTTGCTTGCTCACCACCAGATAAAGAATTAAGTGGGCGAGTAATATGATCCGTTTTTAGTCCTGAGCGTGCTAATGCTGCACGTACTTGTGCTTGCTCCATAGAAGGGAAGGCATTCCACACATCATCGATAGGTGTGATTTTTTCAGCTTTTACTTCTTGTTCGAAGTAAGATGGGTAAAGATAGTCACCGCGAATCACTTTTCCATCTAACGGATTTATTTTGCCTAACATCGTTTTTAATAATGTTGATTTACCGACACCGTTCATACCGACTAGGGCAATTTTTTCCCCGCGTTCAATCTCAAAGGTAAGAGGGGGAAGTAACGGCTTGTCCTTGTCGTATCCAATGACTAAGTTTTCAGCCTCTACTACATAACGACCAGAAGAACGTGCCTCTTTAAAACCAAATTCAGGCTTTACAGCTGTTTCAGGACGGTCGATACGCTCTAAGCGGTCAAGCTGCTTGGAGCGAGATTTTGCACGACCTGTAGTTGAGTAGCGCGCTTTATTTTTCGCAATAAAATCTTCTTGTTTTTTAATGAATTCCTGTTGTTTTTCGTAGGCATCGATATGCTGACGTTTATTGATTTCAGCAAGCTCTAAAAACTTTTCATATGTCGCCGTATAGCGAGTTAATTTTGAAAACTCTAGTTGGAAGATAACATCCACTGTTTCATTCATAAACTCTGTATCATGCGAAATTAATAAGAATGCGTGTGGATAGTTCTTTAAATAGTTTTTCAACCATGTAATATGCTCTTCATCAAGATAGTTCGTCGGCTCATCTAGTAATAATACTTTTGGTTTTTCAAGTAATAGCTTAGCTAGTAAAACCTTTGTACGTTGACCACCAGAAAGAGCAGCGACATCACGGTCTAAGCCGATTGCGTCAAGACCAAGACCACGTGCAACCTCATCAATTTTCATATCAAGAGAATAGAAATCACCTGCATCCAAAGCATCTTGCACCTCAGCCATTTGCTCTAGTAAATCTTCCAATTCTTCAGGTGTTGCTTCAGCCATTTTTCCTGTAATTTCATTAAGCTCTTCTTCTTTTTTATATAATGGAAGGAAAGCGTCACGTAATGCATCACGCATAGTTCGGCCAGCTGTCAATACAGTATGCTGATCTAAATAGCCGTAATGCGTTCCTGGAAGCCATTCAACTTTACCAGTATCGTGGATTGCTTGACCCGTAATGATGCTCATTAATGTTGACTTACCAACACCGTTTGCACCTACTAGACCAATATGATCGCCTTCAACTAGACGAAAAGAGACATCTTTAAAAAGCGTGCGGTCACCGAATGAATGACCTAAATTTTCAACTGTTAATATTGCCATATATGTTCCTCCGAGGGTAGCGGCTAATGACCGCTAGATTATTATTAATCAATTATGCCTCGGCGTAATTGCGTCCAGAATCGGCTTTGTGCTTAGGCCTGCACGATGCAGGTCAGTTAGCCGTTATCGCATGGATGCGATGATTTTAGGCTAACATCCTCTAAGAACTCCTTTCCGATTTTGTGACATCCGCCGGAGGCTATAAATTCTTTCAGCGGGGGTTTGGACACCCGCTGAAAGAATTTATAGTTCTGTTAATTGTTTATTTAACTCTGCTAGTGTAGCTTCCATATTTGCAAGGCGTTGCTCTGCTTTTGCTACTTGATCATTATGACCTGTAGATTCAAGCTTCTCAATGTCGCCTTGTAAATTCATGTAATCCATTTTTAGCTCTTTAATTTGATATTCAATATCGCTTTTTGATGGCATGACGATTGCTCCTTTTTGTGTATATTTGTATAACGAAAGCGTGTAAAAGCGATGGAGGTTTTTTTATCCCCCACCGCTTATTAGTTACTATCAATCGGGTACTTATGTTGCTTGAATTCACTTCTTAGTAAATTAAAGATAAGTGAAAGTGAAAAATTCTTCTATATTGTATCATATCCACCTTCAAAGAATCACTAAGTAGAAGCGATATTGTGTCTATCGTAAGCGAAATCTAAAAGTAATGACTGTAGTGCTTCATTGTTACTTACAAGATTGAGCTGTCGTTGTTTTTTAACAGCCCGTTCGCTTCGAGCCTCATGTAATAAAAATTCCATGACAGCGTTTTGAATTTGTGATTGTTTCATTTTGCGACCAAGTCCAAGGTGAATAAAGCCATTATGTTCGCGAGGGAAGGCATGTAATAGCTCAGCCTCCGTTTGTGCAAGCGTAATACAAGGTACACCATAAGAGGCGATTTTATAAGGTGTATAGTTAGCATTACAAATAATAACATCTGCTTTTGGTAATAGTTTTAGGAGTGCGTTTTTATCACGAAGAATGGCAGTGTTACGACGACTAAGTACCATCATTTGCAAATCATCTGTTGCATGTCGATAGCTTTCATCAATCATCACTGTAATTTGTAGTGGGATTTGTAGCTGCGTTAAGTGTCGAAGAGTACGGTAGGTTAAGTTATGCTCGTCCCCATCCTCAAAAGCAACAACGATATGAGGTGGGTTTTCGGGTATTTTATTGTCTGGTCGATCCTCAAAATGCTGATAAGCTTCTGGTAATGCAAAATTGAAGCTACCACCAATATAATGAGAAGGTAAATAATCTTTAACTTCTTGATAGAGTGCTAGCAATACACAGTCACAGGCTTGGCCACCCTCACCTAAATCATCAAAATGAATGATTGATTTGCAGAACGGTCGTAAATTTTGCACTTGCCAGCTTTCAGAGTTACGGCCATCTCTTACAATTAAATCAGGCTGAAGACCTTTCATTTGCTTAGGTAGCTCATCGAAATGTTCAAATAAGATTGGCGAGAGATTATCATTCATTAAAATTTGAATCCCATCATTTGAAGGGGTCTTTACAAATATGAAAACTTGTTCATTTGCAAGTAGCTTTGCCAGCGTTGCAACCCGTTCAAAAGGATACAGCCCTTTATCGATACAGCCTTCAATAATGAAAACAATCGTCTTTTTTAGTTCTGTTGCTTGAATTTCGTTTTGCAAATGTATCCCATCCTTTCATCCGTCTATTTAAACTATGGTGAGGGATGGGCAAGTATGTGTAAAAAATTAGGATTAGATAAATTATAGCTTTAAATAGTTTTTCAAACTTCTACAAATTAAATGAGTAAGAGCTCCCTTTTTGACCGATAAATAAAGTAGAGTTTGCGGGAAGATACATATAGGATTGTTTTAGTTTTTTTAGCAAAAATAGAAGCTTTGTTCCAGCAGTGCGGCTACTGAAGCAAAAGAACTTAGAAGGGGGTAGAACCAATGGGCATGCGCGCAGCGATTGTTGTAGGGGCTACTGGATTAACAGGTACCTCTCTTGTAGAGCAATTATGCGAAAATGATGAATACGTTTCAGTTACGGTGATTGCACGAAGAGCGCCAGCATTTACGCATCCAAAGCTAGAAGTGAAAATTCGAAATTTAGATACTTTAGAGGAAAAAGATATCGAACTTGCACATGAACTTTATTGTTGTTTAGGAACAACGATTAAAAAGGCAGGATCTCGTGAGGAATTTGAGAAAGTTGATTTTGAATATCCGCTAACGATTGCCTCGTTAGCCAAAAAACGAGGAATCCCACATACGCTAGTCATTACAGCAATGGGGGCAAATGAAAAATCTCCATTTTACTATAATCGAGTAAAAGGAAAGCTTGAACACGATCTGATGGAGCTAGGCTTACAAAGACTTTCTATTATTCGTCCATCTTTATTGATTGGGGAGAGAGAAGAATTTCGCTTAGGTGAAAAGGCGGGAGAGAAAGTTTTAAAGTTAGCAAAGCCACTATTAGTTGGACCATTAATGCGTTCAAGAGCTATAGAAGCTTCTCAAGTTGCAAAGGCGATGATCGTTATTGCACTGTACGGCGATAAACAACCGGTAACCATTTATCCATCTCAGGAATTGGCTAAGTTAGATTTTCCTGAAACGCAGGATGAGGACGTTTCAAGGGAGCAATTATTTAATTGGGATAAGCGCAAATTATCAGGTTCCAGCGAAAAAGGAGATAAAGTAAATCAAGAAGTCGTGATGAATCGAGATAAATATACAATAGAAGAAACCGTTGTAGATAAAGAAGTAAAGTTCAAACATCGTAGGGATAAATAAAAGGTCCATCACTGGAATAAATTGTACCCTTTGTAAAGGACATTTTAAAAAAGGTTAGGCAACTTTTTGAAGCTGCTGTCTGTATTTTGCAGGCGGTAGCTTTTTTAAATTC
>NZ_JBNNUX010000026.1:0-69109 GCF_050280145.1 Lysinibacillus sp. NPDC093688 | reverse complement strand
TAGATAGAACCGTCAAAGACGTGGATAGCCCCGCCCAATTCGTGGATAGAATCATCAAAGACGTGGATAGCCCCGCCCAATTCGTAGATAGAACCATCAAAGACGTGGATAGCCCCGCCCAATTCGTGGATAGAACCATCAAAGACGTGGATAGCCCCGCCCAATTCGTAGATAGAACCGTCAAAGACGTGGATAGCCCCGCCCAATTCGTAGATAGAACCGTCAAAGACGTGGATAGCCCCGCCCAATTCGTGGATAGAATCATCAAAGACGTGGATAGCCCCGCCCAATTCGTAGATAGAACCGTCAAAATGATGGATAGCCCGCCAAAATCGTGGATAGCCCCGCCATAGCGACGAATTATGAAACAATATATGTGGATTGTACCTTCTGTTACAGCAAGCTGGATTTTTCTAATGAATATAGAATACGATGCAATGGTTTCACTATAATAGTAGGAGCTGATAATTGAAAAGGTATTAATAAAATAAAAGAGGTGTAATATGAAAATCGTTATTTCCAGGAAAACTACTTATCGATAAAGGCGGAAGCAGACCACTTGGTACATACATACAGATTAAACCACCATTTATACAGATGGTTCTACTTTTAATTGACAATGATAATCATTGTCGGTATTGTGAAAGTAGACTAGAATCCACATGTCCGCCTATTCGCATTCCAGCGGTTATTTGATTAATTTATGCCAGCATAAAGATGCCTAATACACAAATGAGCGTGGTGTCGCGACGTTTAACCATATCCAATGCATTTTATACATATTTTATTAGTTGTTATAATAGCTTTTTTAGAAATTTAAGATTTATAAATCCGATATTCTTTTTAGTGATAAATTATTTTATGTAATGAAGTAGAGGTGAACTATAGGTGAAGCAAGTGTTGGTAATTAAGAATGAACGGTCATTAGCAAAGAAGATCGTAAGCGGTCTAAAGCAAGAAGGCTATTTCATTTTAACACTTCACAATGAAAACAAAGGTTTAAATATAGTATATGAGCAAGATTGGGATATTATCGTATTGGATTGGGATTCGTTAAGTATATCTGGACCGGAAATTTGCAGACAAATACGGGCCGTTAAAACGACCCCAATAATCATTGTGACAGACAATGTGTCCAGCAAGGACTGCATAGCAGGATTACAAGCAGGAGCAGATGATTATATAAGAAAACCATTTGTGAAAGAAGAATTAGTAGCAAGGATAAACGTTATTTTAAGAAGAGGGGGCTGTATCCAGCCAATCGAGACTGATTACTTTCGGTTTAAAGATCTCTTCGTTGATGCATCCAGCAATATTGTGACAAAAGGTGGCGAAAATCTCCCGCTTACTAAGCGCGAGTATGACCTACTTGTATTTTCAATCAAGAATAAAAATACAATATTGAGCCGTGAAATGCTTTTGAACCAGGTTTGGGGTTATGACGTAGCAGTTAATCCAAATGTAGTGGATTTATATATTGGGTATCTAAGAAAAAAGCTAAAGTGCTCGAAGAAAGATAGATATATTCAAACAATCCATGGCAGGGGCTATTCAATGATTGAATAGTAAAAATAAGATAAAAGGTAAAGTACAGTTTGTCACAGTAATCAATATTAAACATAATCGAAAAACGAGTAAAAACAGTTTCAACCAGTTTTGCTCGTTTTTTTGTTCTATTAAATCTGATAACCAAACAATTTCTGGAAGATATTTCAAAGAGACGGAAACTATAAAAAGAATACTTCACGTATTACTTTCTTGTAGCCAATTTAAGCGTGAATGTAACTTTCTTTATAAACTTATATCTTTCACAAGATTTTCACAGAATTAAAAACTATACTAATTCACAGAACGACCAAATGAAAATGATTATCAATAGCGATTGAAGTGGTTAGCAATTACTATCCAATTCAATCTATAGACTTCATCATTTTCAAAATAAATTACATAAGGAGTAGATTATGAAGAAATCTATGTTTTTAAAATTAGTTGGAATTATGGCAGTTTTGACTTTGATGTTAGCAGCTTGCTCAAGTAATAAAACTAATGAAGAGTCAAAGTCCAATGAAGATAATGAAAGTGCAGAGGTTGCTAAGGCTACGACAGTTGAAATTACTGATGCCCATGGAACTGTTACTGTTCCTGTAAACCCAAAGAATGTAGTTGCTTTGGATAATAGAACTTTTGAAACTTTAGCTGATTGGAAAATTGACTTAGTGGCTGTTCCAAAGGATGTAATGCCTGCGGATTCACCATACGTAAAGGACGATTCAGTTAAAAATATTGGAAATCACCGCGAACCAAATCTTGAAATTATAGCAGCTGCAAACCCTGAACTTGTAATCATCGGTCAAAGATTTGCTGGTTATTACGAAGAGATCAAAAAATTAGTGCCAAATGCAGTTGTTATTGATCTTAATGTAGATGTTTCTGAGGAAGCTGCTACGCCTGGGGAAAACTTAGTAAATGGACTTAAAAATTCTACAATTGCTTTAGGACAAATTTTCGATAAAAATGAAGAAGCTAAACAAGTGGTAGCTGATTTTGATAAAGTTATCGAAGATGCTAAATCTGCCTATAATGGAAAAGATAAAGTTATGAGTGTTATCGTTGGTGGTGGGGATATTGGTTTTTCAGCTCCTCATTCTGGACGTGTTTGGGGACCAATGTATGAAATTTTCGGTTGGGCACCAGCATTAGAAGTTGCCGATTCTACTTCAGATCATAAAGGTGATGAAGTTTCTGTTGAAGCTATTGCAGAAAGTAATCCTGATTGGCTTTTCGTATTAGATCGTGATGCTGCAGTATCTGGTGAAGAAGATTCAGTTCCTGCTCAGGATGTTATTGCTAAATCACCTGCTCTTCAAAAAACAACTGCTGTTTCTAAAAAACATATTGTTTATGCACCAGCAGATACTTACACAAATGAATCAATTCAGACTTATATAGAGTTGTTTGAAAACCTTGCAAATACTTTAGCTAAAGCTAAGTAGTGTAAAGGAGTATAAAATAGTGCTGAAAAATGTAACTTCTAGGGTTGAGATAAATTCTCAACCCCAGTTTTATAACTACAATAAGATATGGACAAAACCTTTTATATTAGCGATTATAGTTGTTATTATTTTAGGCATTATATCACTGTTCACTGGAGTTTATGATATACGTGGACATGAGGATGGAATGGAGATGTTTTTCATAACTCGTGTTCCGAGAACAGCTGCACTAATGCTTACTGGAGCTGCAATGTCAATGGCAGGACTCGTAATGCAACTGATTACACAAAATCGTTTTGTTGAACCTACTACAACAGGGACTATTGAATGGTCAGGTTTAGGGCTGCTTTTTGTTTATTTATTATTTCCTGCCCCGACTTTAGTACTAAGAATGACTGGTGCAATCATTTTTTCTTTTATAGGAACTATGATTTTCTTTTTATTTTTAAGAAGAGTTAAACTTCGTTCGTCTTTAATTGTCCCGATTATTGGATTGATGCTTGGAGCAGTCATTTCTGCAGTGTCCACTTTTATGGGACTCTTTTTTCAAATGACGCAAAGTATTGAAACTTGGTTTGTAGGTTCTTTTGCGGCTGTTCAGGTGGGAAGATATGAATATTTATGGCTAATTGTTATCGTTACTTTGCTTATTTTTATTTATGCTAATAGATTGACTTTAGCTGGACTAGGAGAAGATGTCGCAACAAGCCTTGGCGTTAATTACAACAGGATTGTTCTTTTTGGTACTGTTCTCATTTCTTTTGCAGTTGGAATTGTTGCAGCTGTTATTGGAAACTTACCTTTCTTGGGTTTAATTGTCCCAAACATTGTTTCAATGTTTAGAGGCGATGATCTTAGGAGTAATTTACCTTGGGTATGTGTGATAGGAATGGGGACTATAACTGCCTGTGACATAATTTCTCGAACAATTATAATGCCTTTTGAAGTACCTGTTTCTTTAATACTCGGAACAGTGGGGTCAGTCGTGTTTATTACTATTTTATTGAGACAAAGAAAACCAAGGAGGCACCGATGAACACATTGGAATATAGAAATAAAGAAAATGTCGAAATCGATTCTAGCCTTCATAATGAAAATAGATCAGCTAGGGCTTTTCGTTCTAAGAAGGAAGAAAGACGGTATTGGATTTTGCTAATAACATTGATTGCTTTGGGCATCCTTTCTTCATATGGACTTTTAGTTTATAACAATCCAGTTCCAGTAGATTCACCTTCTTTTATCCCGGTTGTTATGAGAAGGATAGTAGCTCTTGTTGCAATGATTATTGCTGCAGTTTGTCAGAGCTTGTCGACGGTTGCTTTCCAAACGATTACGAATAATAGGATTATAACTCCTTCGCTTTTAGGTTTCGAAGCACTTTACTCAACAATTCATACTAGTACAATATTTTTCTTTGGTGCTAGTGCATTGATAAATTTTAGTGGAGTTGGATCATTTTTATTTCAAGTTGTTGTTATGGTCTTGATGAGTTTGATACTTTATGGATGGCTACTTTCTGGTAAATACGGGAATTTACAACTTATGCTTTTAGTTGGAATTATTATTGGCACTGGGCTAAATTCTGTGTCAACTTTCATGAGAAGACTACTTGCGCCTTCTGAATTTGATATTTTACAGGCAAGATTGTTTGGTTCTGTTAATAATGCAGATCCTGCATATTTTCCTATTGTAATTCCTATGGTAATAATTGTAGCAATATTACTTCTTGCTCATTCTAAGAATCTAAATATATTGTCGCTAGGAAAGGATGTTGCTACTTCTTTTGGAGTTAAATATCAATCTAGTGTAATTTATACGCTTGTATTAGTTGCTATTTTGATGTCAATTTCAACAGCTTTGATTGGGCCACTTACTTTCTATGGCTTTTTAGTAGCGACTTTGAGCTATCAGGCGGCGTCAACTTATGATCATAGATATATTTTTCCGATGGCTCTTGCTATAGGATTTTTGATAATAACGAGTGCATACTTTTTGATGTATCATGTATTCCATGCTCAAGGTGTAGTATCAGTTATTATCGAATTATTTGGTGGAATAGTATTTTTAACTGTAGTTTTAAGGAAGAGGGCTTTATGATAAAAATTGATAATGTTAAAAAGTTCTATACTGATGAGGTAAAAATAGGACCTTTGAATATTGAAATACCAAAAGCGGGTTTTACTTCTTTAATTGGACCAAATGGCGCTGGAAAGTCGACGACACTTTTGATGATTGGGAGACTCTTGGATATGGAAGAAGGTCAAATTCAGGTGGCGAATATGGATGTTTCTGAATCCAAATCAAAAGACTTAGCAAAAATTTTGACTATATTGCGACAAGAAAATCATTTTGTAACTAGGCTTACTATTAGACAACTAGTTGGATTTGGACGATTTCCTTATTCAAAGGGAAGATTAACTAAAGAAGATGAGGCTATTATTTCTCAGTATATCGATTTTTTAGACTTGACTGATTTAGAAGATCGATATTTAGATGAGCTTTCAGGTGGTCAAAGACAAAGGGCATATGTAGCAATGGTTTTATGCCAAGAGACTAAATATGTACTTTTGGACGAGCCTCTGAACAATCTTGATGTTGCACGTTCTGTTCAAATGATGGAGCATTTGAGACGTGCGGCTAATGAATTTGGAAGAACAATTCTGACTGTTATGCATGATATAAATTTTGCAGCTAAATATTCTGATAGAATTTGTGCTATGAAAGATGGACAAATTGCCGCTTTTGGAACAGTAGAAGAGGTTATGGACTCGAAAATTTTGACAGATATTTTCGAAACAAAAATAGAAATTATCGAAGGTCCTTATGGGCCAATCGCTGTTTATTAGTTACGAAATTTTAAAAAAAGAAGCATCTCAAAAAATGAGTATGCCAAAAAAACTAATAGAAAATTAAATTATTTACTGTAGCTTGCATAGATCATAACAGCTACTCTAGTTGAAGTTGCTGTCTGTATTTTACAGGCGGCAGCTTTTTCAAATGCCGTTGCCAACGATAATGGTTGAAGTATGATGTATTTTTAAACTGAACTAAAATTTATTAAATTTAGTTCAGTTATTATTTATAAGCAAAATCTTTGGTTGAATAAGAAGGACATATATATGGTGATATTTATGTAAAAAATATGGAGGGAAATATGAGTAATTCTATTAATTATAAAATATGGACTGTTTGTATGATTCAAAGTGAAGAGAAGGTTTTACTTCTGGATAGACAGCACGACAATTTCAAAGGATTTATTCCACCGGGTGGTAAAGTTGAGTTTCCTGAAAGTATTGTAGAGAGTGCTATCAGAGAAGTAAAAGAAGAAACTGGGTTAGAAGTTAGCAACCTTATTTATAAAGGGCTTTATGAATATGTTAATCCAGTCGTTAAAGATAGGTATATGATATTTAATTACATAACAAAGGATTTCGAGGGTGAACTCTTGGAAGATGCTCCAGAGGGGAAAGCAGTTTGGGTAGATATAGAGAACGCATATAAACTTCCAATGCAGGCATCGATACGGAGAAGATTTCCTTTATTTTTTAAAGATGGAACATTTGAGATTCAAGTTGAATGGAACCACGAAGAAAATAAAGAAGGGAAAGTTACAATACGTAACACATAAAACTTCTTATTAGACTAACGGGGGCAATTGTTCAATAGTGCAGTCGCTTTTCAATAACGTCGAGGTCAGTTCAATACATATATAACTGAAAATTTAAAAGATATAAGGGGGAAAAGACATGCAAATACTATTAATTCGACACGGAGAATCGGAAGCAGATATTTTAAACGTACATGAAGGAAGAGCTGATTTTGAATTAACGGAAAGAGGTAGAAAGCAAGTGGAAAGTTTATCACAAAAAGTAAAAAATGATTTTCCACCAGATTTTATATGGGCAAGTACGTTAAAAAGAGCACGTGAAACCGCTGAAACATTAGGAGAAACTATTGGATGCCCAGTGCAATTGGAAGAAGAATTAATGGAGTTTAATAATGGTGTACA
The DNA here is from genome assembly GCF_050280145.1 of Lysinibacillus sp. NPDC093688. NCBI lineage: Bacteria > Bacillati > Bacillota > Bacilli > Caryophanales > Bacillaceae > Lysinibacillus > Lysinibacillus sp. NPDC093688. The sequence continues at coordinate 62,107 of NZ_JBNNUX010000026.1, read as the reverse complement.
AGCTGGATTATCCTTTGAAGAGGCGAAAAAATATCCAGAGCCAAAATTTTTTCATGATCGTTTTGAAAATGGAGAATCATTCATAGAATTTCGTCTGAGGATTGAAACGATATTTTCTAAGATTGTGACAGGAAATAAATATGAACGAATTGCGATTGTTGCTCATGGCGGGGTAATTAATAATATATTACGTGCTTTTTACCAAATGCCAATCAATATGGATTATTATTTTAAAATCGGAGATACAGGAATTAGTTTAATTGAACTTACTGATAAGGAAAAGGTAATTCACTTTATAAATGATACGAATCATTTAGAGAATATATAGGGTAACTTTTATAAAAATTTTGTCCAACCTTTAAAAAAACACGCTATTAAATCAATAATATCCCACCGTTTAGCTCAATCTTTTTTTCAAAACGTGGGGTTTTTATAACACAAATCAACGTTTGCAGCATACTTTTAATCAAATTTTATTTCAAAACTATGAGGAGGACATTTATATGAGGACAGATATAGATAATTGGGAATCCATCACCGTAACAGAAATTTATAAGCTCTTTTCTACTATTCCAATTAATTGGGGTATTGCAGGGGGATGGGCTTTAGATTTACATTTAGGCAAACAGTCAAGGGTACATGATGATATAGATGTAATAATACTTCGAGAGGAACAATTAACTACCTATAATCATTTGTCAGATGATTGGATGTTATACAAGGCAGAGAATGGGAAACTTGTTCTTTGGCAAGAAGGTGAATTTTTAAAAACTACAAAAGACATCTGGGTTAGCAAAAGCAGTAGTTCCCCCTGGGCCTTTCAAATTATGATAGTAGAGACAGAGCAACAATCCTGGATATACAGGAGAGAAAAATCTATTCGAAGAAGATTAGAAGATATATTTTTAAGAACAAATGATGGGATACCTTATCTGAGACCCGAGATTCAACTCCTTTATAAGGGTGGTAGTTCAAACGTTAGAGAAAAAGATTTTAAAGATCTTCAAATTATGCTTCCATATTTATTGCCTGAACAAAGGGACTGGCTAAAAATAACTTTGAAAATACAATTTCCAACTGGTCATTCGTGGTTTGACTTTATCTAAGAGGAAAAATTAAGATTCAATAGAGAAACTGTGCAAAAAGTTAATTGAGCTGGATGTTAACAAACAACAAGATATAAAGATACGTTTAATGACCACTTTGAGAAATTTAATAGATAAGGAAATCCACTACTTAACTCTAAAGGGAATATCGTCAGTTTAAATTACGAATTGGTGAGCAGGAATTATTATCGGGAGATTATTATAAAGATTATATTTCCTTTGAAACACAGGGGCAGATAAAGGATATTACGAATAAAGAAATTTCTCTTACTTTAAATGATGCGAAAGTTTCTTATGAAGCTGAAAAGCAAGACAAAGTAGAACTTGAAAATATTTCTGATGTACCAAAAACAATACAAACTGAATTAAATGGGTATCCAATTGATATTACCTATTATGCTAAAGGTGATGATTTAATTGTTGAATCAGAAAGTAAGAACGAGCAATTTGGTGGTATCACACAAAATGTTATTTATCAGAATGGCAAAAGAATCTTTGCTGAAACTCGTTCTAATGATGGCGTGTTAAGAACACATAACCAAGTAGAAACATTTGAAAATATAAAGGATAAAAATATTACATTAAACTTCTTCTATTATAGTGTCAATGAAGATCGAACTAAAACTATTATTTTACAGTAAATCGTTTGCAGTGATTTAACTTCTTTCAGTAGATGTTTTATGTAACGTAAGTGAAACGGCAGTTACAAGTGTTTTTGTAGCGAAAGCGTTACTATAAGGCACATGATAATAAAAGGATGCTTCAGTTGAGTATAGAAAAAGCGTGTTTTGATTAATTCAAAATACGCTTTTCCTTTCTATCAAGCTTAATTAAGTTCATCTCGGCGATGAACTCGAATGTATCCTTTGGTAACATCTTGATACTTCCTAGGGTAGCTGATTTAAAAAATAATTCAAGTCCTATATTAGACGATGAAATTCGATAACGAGTGAATCCATCTGTCGTTGGAAAAACCTTAGTTATGTTTTGATACGGAATTTTACTGTTGAATGGTCCTCCTTTTAATAATAGATAATCTTCACAGAAAACCAAATGAAATAATAAAGAAAGTAGCTCAATTTCTCATAGCGGTTTCGTTTATAATCTTTAAATATTTTATTTTACAGAAATTTAACATTATATATATTAATCTTACCTAAAAATGAGATAAATGTATAATTTCTTCTTTTTTATCTTTTTTATGAATACTTAGCAAAAATTTATTAATGGAAGAGGGGTCCTAGAAAAAACTTTTCATATAAATTTCACCAACATTTAGAGAACTAGTGAAATATTTTTCAAATAAAGAATAATTGTGATATTATTTTAAGAAACATGATTTTAATAGCGGAGGATAAATTTTTATGAAAGTACTTGTAGTAGATGATTCCGTGTTTTCTCAAAAAACAACAATACAAACATTAAAATCTATTTACCCTGATGCTGTTTATGAAACAGCAAATGATGGTGTTGAAGGTATTGAAGTATTTGCAACCTTTCTACCTGACCTTGTATTTATGGATTTATTAATGCCTAAGATGAGTGGACAAGAGGCAATTGGAAAATTACTAGAGAAATACCCAACGGCTAAAATTGTCGTGCTTTCGGCTGATGTGCAATTGGCAGTTCGTGACGAGGTTTTATCTGCTGGAGCGTTAGCATTTATTAATAAACCGATAAATGTTGCGAAACTGAAGGAGATAGAATTATTGATAGAAGGGTGATTTAGTTGTTGACAACAACACAAGAGGATATATTGAAAGAGCTGTATAATGTATTTGTCGGCGAGGCAGCTAACTTATTATCAGAAATTCTTCAAAAACGAATTTTTTTGTCAGTACCAGAGATAACGTTACTAGGGTTACATGAATTAAAGTCTGGCAATCAAGAAGAGCTGAATCCTGTAATAAATGGTACAGTACTATCTACCTCTTTAAAGTTTGGTAATGTCTTTTCTGGTAGAGCAGATTTTATTTTTCCGGCAGAGCAAATTAAATATTTGACCGCGCTTTGCTTAGGGGAAGAATATACAGAAGAGGATGTAGAACTTTCATTTAATGATGAGGATTTTGATGTTGTAAAGGAAATAGGCAATATCATTCTAAATTCCATTATGGGCGGTATGGGAAGCCTGTTGGAGATGAAGCTAGAGTATGATGTGCCACAGGTAATTTTACATAATGAAGGAGAGTTTTATAAAACACTTACTAGCTCCGGGGATAGCAATGTATTATTACTTTATGTAAGTTTTGATGTGGATAATTCAAAGGTGCTAGGCATAATTTTAATTAAGTTTTCATTAGAATCAATTGAATTTTTAATTCAAAAAGTGGACGAGATTAGTAGGGATTTGGATGAATGATTTATATGTAGCGATCGTCAATCAGCTAGATAATGGCATTATTTTATTGGATGAGCAATTGCACATTCAATTATGGAATAAATGGTTAGTCAAGTACACAGGTAAAAGTGAAGAAGAGGTTAAAGGTTTACCGATAACAACAGTTGTTCCACGTTTTGATAAAAATATTTATGCCTATATGTTTGTAAAGGCTTTATTGGAAAAACAAAAAAGCTTTTGCTCGGCAGCAATGCATCAATATTTTGTGGAAAACAAGAGTGGAAAGATGAAGCCAACTCGTCAAAATATTTTAATTCAACATATACAAATAGAGCATACATCTTATTTAATGATAGAACTTTATGATGTATCTAATCACTATAAGCGCATTCAAAACTTAAATAAGCATTTAAAAAGTTCGATTGATTTTTCCAAAAACCTGGAGCACTTTGTTTATTATGATAGTTTAACGAATTTACCGAATCGTAAATTTGTGTTAGATCGTTTAGAGCGTTTAATCGAAGAAGAGGGTAAGGTATTTTCGCTATTTTTCATAGATTTGAATGGCTTTAAAGCTGTAAATGACCAGTATGGACATTTACAGGGAGATTTATTACTACAAATGTTTGCGGAACGGTGCAAGCAATTTACTCAAAAGCGGGAAGTCTTTGCACGACTTGGCGGAGATGAATTTGTGTTATTAGTTGAACATATGACCACGGCAAATGAAGTTGAACGGTATACAGCAAAAATACATGAGTTATTACAGGAGCCGTTTATCATTGAGGGACAGCAAATTGTGATTTCAGCAAGTATTGGCTGTGCGCGTTTTCCACAAGATGGGGCTACAGCGAAGCAATTATTGAATGTAGCAGACTATCAAATGTATCTTCAAAAAGCAAAGGAAAAGCATAAATAACGGAGATTGTCGAACTTCATCAAGGTACAGTATCGGCATAAAGTGGCGCAAATTGGCCTGTTTTGAGGGGACTCTCCCTCTGTCGTAGGAACATTGTAAGAAATTCAATATAAAAATAGTATAATGTCGTTGGACTAAACAAATAAACGGCACTCTAGTTTTGAATACAATTATTGTATCAAAACTAGAGTGCTTTTTGTTTTGATTGGAAACAGAGCAAAGTCTGTAGATGTTATGGTGACGTATGGGATTACGTTATTTATTGGAGGTTTTTTAAGGATTGTATTTGTACTGGCAACAGGTACTATTATCTAGTACAAACAATATTAATGATTATAGAAAATTTCAATGAATTAATAACAAGCGGATAGCATGTCTAATGAAGATATGGTATCCACTTGTTTCTTTCATATTAATGCTAAAAAAGGAATAACAAAATGCTAGTACACAATTTAGCTGCCACATAGGAAAAGGAAATAAAATGGTTATCTAATTAATAAACGTAATAAAAATATCGGGAAATTACACAAAAATGTCACAAAAATAATAAAGATATCAGTACATTTAAAAGATAATATTCCGATATTTAATAATGTCTAATGTCTATATTCACGATACATCCATTTTTTGAAATAAAAAAGTAATTTCAAAGTCCAGAGTAACTTTATACAAAAATTTGAATAATAAATTAGTCCTCTTTCTTTAAAAAGTAAAAGCTCTATTAAACCGATGTTATTTGAATAGTAATACTAGAATACCATTTGGAATTCTTGAAAAACAAAAAATATTATTGTAATAGAGCATTAAGAGATAGTAGCAGGAGGAATAAAATGAGAAATTTTTTCGAAGATCAGTACATAAATATGGATCAGCAACTAATAAACTTAGTCAGTGAAATAAGTGAATATAAAGGTATGTTGACTGCTTATAAAGAGCAAAGACCTGATATATTTACTAGCCTTGAAAAAGCTATACCCCTACAATACATAAAAAACTATATTTCAGTTTATGAGGACATAAAAGTTTCAAATAAGCGATTAAAAGAACTTATGTTAGATGATATGATACCCCAATCAATTTCGGAAGATGCGATCTTTTGTTATTATGAAACATTAACTCTTGTACATAAAAAATCTCATACTTTTTCTATAAGTCCAGATACTATACAAGAATTGCATTTTCAATTAATTCATTATAATACCTCTGACAGTGCAAAATGGCGCCAAAAGCCATTTTCTATTCCTGGAATTCCTGAAAAAGGGATGCACACGATTTGTTATCGTCCTCTTCCACCTGAAAATATTCCACAGGCTGTAGAACAATTATGCAACCAGTACAATTTATTAAACCACAAAAAAGAGTTACCTACACTTATACTAATCGCTCGTTTTATATTGAATCTTTATTGCATAATCCCTTTTAGTCAAGGTAACGGTAGATTAACAATTATGTTCATGCAATTACTATTAGTAAAAAGCGGACATACATTTGTAAAATATGTTTGTTTAGATGAATATATAAAGAAAAGAGAATCAGAATACTATGAAGCCATATTTAAATCTTCGGTTAATTGGTACTGTAATGGGCATAATATTAGCTTCTGGTTAAAAGAGTTCTTAATGATTATTTTAGAGGCTTATAAAGATCTACATAGCAAAGTACTGGATTCTATATGTAAACTTACTAAAGTAGAGCGAATTCAGAATTTCATTCATAATCAAAAACAACCTTTTACAAAAGAGTGCATTCGAAGCATATATCCAGATATAGCGGAAAGTACAATTAGTAAAGCTTTAACTGATTTGCAATTATTAGGTGAAATTAAACTTATTTCAAAAGGAAGAAATGCGCGTTGGATGAAAGTCCAATCTTAGTCTATACCTTTAGGTCGGGCTATAGTTTCTACTAAACAAATCAATATTCTAATCTATGAACCAATTGCCAATCTTTAATAAGTAATTGGTTCTTTACGTTTCAATCTAGAAAATTAGGGTCCGATGGCATAATAGCAGTATCTGTGCCCTCTATTCCTACATAGATTGCTGGTGGTAATCCAAATGAGGAACAGGTTGAGTGATTTATATCAGCAAATCTGATAAGACCTGAATAATCAGCAAGAAAAAAACGATTGGTAATAAAATTTGAATCCACTTTATTTTGATATAAGGAATGATCTTTAAACCTAAGAACGAGCCAACAATAGAGCCAATTGAAACAGGAATGGCAATTCCCCAGTTAACAATGCCAGTAAAATAATAAAAGAGAAAGGCACCTGTACAACTTGAAAACGTAATAATTCTTGTTAACTCAACTGCTTTTATATAGGTATATTTTTTTTTTAGATGATAGGTTACATTCATTAGAGCTGAGCCTGGTCCAAAACCACCGTCATATATTGAAATCGCAAACGGAATGAGTTTATTAATTGGTTGTTCTTCTGTTTCTTTTATATCCTTTACCATAAATTTATTACTGCAAAGTACGATGAAAAATGAGAAAATTAAGAATACACAAGCTACAATATTCATGATTTGTTCCGATAATCGAGTGGCTAAAAATGCGCCAAATATACCTCCAAAACTAGCAATCATCATTAAAGATGTGAATTTTTTTAACGATAAATGTCCTTTAATGACAAACGATACGACATTCGATAGAGCTGAAATTCCTGTCGCAAATTTATTAACTGCTACGGTTGTATGAATCGGAATGCCGATAAGTAGCATTGTTGGTAACAAAATAAAGCCTGCAGCGCCGAAAAGAACACCAATGACTGCTGCTAGTAAGCCGATTGTAAATAAAATAAATCCATTTACTGATAACCATTCCTGTAGTAAAATTTCCATCAAATCACCTCTACACCTAAATTACTGCTAAATAATACATAAAACAAATATATAATAATTGTTTATTCATAAATTAAATTTATGGATAGAAAGGTGTGAATGAAATGAATTTGCATGCATTAAGGATTTTTACGAATGTAGCAAAGCTTGGCGGAATTACCGCAGCGGCCAATAAAATGCTACTTAGTCAACCAGCTGTTACCATTCAAATACGGAAATTAGAGAGCGAAATAGGGGCAAAATTGATTGAAGGGAAAGGACGTGGCATTCAATTAACGCCTGAGGGGAAGTTTTTGTATGAGCAGGGAATGCGTTTATTTTATTTAGAAGCACAGATTGATGAAAAGTTCGATAAATTTTTAGCGAAAGAAGAAAAAGTACATATTGCTTCTTCCTATATACCAATAAACTATATACTCCCGCCTATTATAGCAGCGTATAAGCTTGCTAATCCACACATTGAATTTTTTGTGTCGCTAGGCAATGTAAAATCTGTGGAAGAGCAAGTTCTTAATTATGAAGTAGATTTTGGTTTTGTCGTGCAAAATAAATTGGGTCACCCTGATTTACAGTATGAAAAAATAGTAGATATCCCGTTTTGGTTTGTTGTACACCCATCACATTCTTTGGCAAATCAAACTGTCTCCATTGATAAATTATCGAATGAGGACTTTATTTATCGGGAACGTGGCAGCTCGACACTTGATTTATTAGAGGCGGTTTTTTATACGAATAACAGTCCATTACCTAAACTAGGACTTCAAATGCAGGGCTTACATGAATCAATCAAAGTAGTGGAAGCAGGGTACGGTATGACTTTAGCACCGTCCTATAGCGTAACGGAAAGTTTAACAAATGGGAAAATAGCTCGGGTATATGTAGAACATGCAGATATTCAGCAAAGTTTATTTATATGTACTCGTAAATCAGATATAGAAGAGCATCCATTTATTCAGTATATTAAAGATTATTTACATGCTATAAATTAACTTTTAACTTCTTTCAGCAAAGTAATTGAACCAAAATTGAGAACAAGCATTAGAATGCTTATTCTCGATTTTTTCATATTATTTCTCTTGTTTTTTATTTCCATTCCTTGTCATAATAATATATAGTAATTGTACTCAAACATAGTGAGTAATTTAATTCTTTTATAATTGGGAGGATATTATGGGAAGATTAGTTCATTTCGAAATTCATGTAAGTGATATGGAACGAGCAAAGGAATTTTATGGAGAGGTATTCGGATGGTCATTTCAAGACTGGAGTGATTATGCAGGAATGCCTTACTTTGGTGCGGTGACTGGCAAAGGGGACGAACCTGGAATCGACGGTGCTTTAATGCAACGTCAAGGTGCTTCTCCGGAACCAAATCAAGCTTTAAATGGATTTGCTTGTACAATGGGCGTGGAAAATTACGATGTAACAGAAGCTAAAATTCTTGAGAATGGCGGCACGGTTGCAATGCCAAAATATGCGCTACCGGGAATGGCGTGGCAAGGCTACTATATCGATACAGAGGGCAATATATTCGGAATTCATCAACCCGACAAAAATGCAAAATAGAGTTTATATTAGGTGAAAAAATATGCAATCTTAAGACACGGCAATTTAAAAGGCCTGACTTAGACTGTGAGAAGCTGTTTAACTAAAAGTTAAACAGCTTTATTTATTGTCACTCCGAGTTGGCGCTGTCTAAGGGCTTAATAACCCTATATACGCTGATGCTCATCAATTGTTTTTAAAAAACATTCCATCGAATTTGTCATATATGCATCCTTTCGTCGTATAAAGACGGTTGAAATAGTACCGTATTTTTTAGGGATTGGATAACAATAAACCTTGCCTGTAGTAGATAGATGTTCAGCGGCCGATTGTGGTACAAGTGTAACGCCAAGACCAATTGCAACACTGTTTAAAATAGTCTCTAATATATTAAATTCCATGATTCTTTTTGGTAGTAAACCCTCATCCTTAAGCCAAAGTTCTAGCTTGGAACGATAGCCGCAGCCTTGATTAGAAACAAGGATTGGTGTAGTCATAAATTCTTCTATACGAAAGGATTTGCTTTGTGATATGAGAACGAGATTTTCAGTGTATACATCATATTGTTCTAAAACTGGATGTTTAATGGGTCCAGTTATAAAAGCACCATCTAATTGGTGATCCGCTACTTCTTTAATAAGTTCCTCAGTTAAACCTGCTTTCAGAGTTAAATCGACATTTGGATACCCTTTATAGTAAGAAGCTAGAATGGTTGGCAATATACTCACTGTTTCTACTGTACCGATTTTTAATGTACCAGTCGGTGTATCACTATCTAAAAATACTTGTTTCATTTCTTCGACATCTTGCAAAATCTTATTAACGTATGTCAGCATTTTTCGCCCTTCTGGATTTAATGTCATGCCTTTTTTATGGCGATAAAAAAGTGGCGTTTTGAGCTCCTTTTCTATTAGCTTAATACGTGCAGTTACATTGGATTGTACATAATTTAATTCTTTTGCAGCATGGCTAACGCTCCCGTAATTTGCCACGCTTTTGAAAATCTGTAAATCTCGTAGTTCCATCGAGCATACCCCCTTAAAAACTATCATTATAAATGATAGTTAATATCACTTTCAATCATTTTACGTGATGTATTTTCTTTTTTATAATTCTCATTGTGCATTTCATAGTAGTTATATAGAAACGAGGAAAAACAGTGAGAAGAAGTCAAATAATAGTAGGTGTGATCGCATGTTTAATTGCAAGTATGTCATGGGGAGCCATGTTTCCAGTAGCAGATCATGCACTTGAATATATTAATCCGTTCTATTTTTCAACTATTCGATATGGAGCGGTATCGATTGTATTAGTCATTTTATTATGGATGAAAGAAGGGAAGAAGGCGTTTCGTTTAGAAGGGCAAGGTAAGCAACTAGTCTTTTTTGGGACGATGGCGTTTACAGTTTACAACGTGCTTGTTTTCTTAGGTCAGATGCTAATGGGGAAATCCGGTGTTATGGTGGCGTCGATTATGGAAGCACTCATGCCAATGATTTCGATTGCTATTCTTTGGGGTTATAAACATGTGAAGCCGAAGAAGTATATGATTAGCAGCATGATCATTGCTTTTGTTGGAGCTATTTTTGTTATTACAAAAGGCGATATAGGTTTCTTTCTTACACTGAAACAGAATCTAGTTTCACTCGCATTCATTTTCATTGGTGTTGTAGGATGGGTTATTTATACAATGGGCGGCCAAACATTTAACGATTGGTCTACTCTCCGCTATTCAACATTAACATGTGTATTTGGCACAGCTGTAACAGGGATCATCACAATGATCATGACGATGCAAGGGTATGTATCAGTCCCAAGTATGGAAACGATTTTTGCTATTCAATATGATTTATTGTTTATGATGACACTGCCAGGTATTGTAGCATTGCTTAGTTGGAATTATGGTGTGAAAATCCTATCATCGATTAATGGAATTTTATTCATTAATTTCGTTCCTATTACTACATTGGTCATTATGATGGTACAAGGATATAAAATAACAATCTTTGATATTGCGGGGACTCTACTAGTTATTTCAGCTCTTATTTGGAATAATATTTGTCAGCGTAGAGAAGAAAACACGAATCTGCAAGTTATACAAGAGGAAGAAGAATTACGGCAAGCTGTTTAATGTTGGAAGATTTATTTTTTTCTTTGCTGGCGCAATTAACTTCTAACCATGAAGTAATTAATAGATTAAGTTTCTTTTAATCCAATAAGTTTCACAGAATGATTAAACTTATTAATTAATAGTTTATAAGAATGGGACCTCCTATTGGAAGTCCCTGCTCTTTACCTACAATGTATTATTCTTGATACTCAGCATGATTATGACGAGTGCAACCAAATAGATAACAGGCTGTCTGGATAGATGGATCAAATTCCATATTAGGAATGTATCCAGACGAGATTCGTTCAAACATTCGTTCATAAACTTCCTTTTCATCAATCAATTTTTTTATGTAGGTATGTTTGTCGCTTTCTGACCAATCTTCATCACAATCCTCTTCAGTGGCTTCTTTGACTTCTTCTATTTTTTGTTTGATAACTTCATTCAGTAGATCGTGAGCATAAGTTGAATTATTTAGTTTGAGCAGTGAATAAACATATCGACTAATCCAATTAGGTTGTTTCAAATAAATATTCCACCCCTTTTCGAACCACTCAGTAGCTTCTTTATAAATACCCAACTCTACATATAAATCCGCAAGTTCTACCTCACCTACAAACTCATCGTTATCTTTTGAAAATGTAGCAATTTTAATTTTTGCCTCATTTAATTTGCCTAACTCAATCAAACATTTCACATGGCTATACATTGAATAATCAGAGTTTTCTGAAGCTAAAAGGAAGTATTTTGAAGCGTCTTCTATGTTTCCAAGATGATAATTAGCAACGGCTAAATTATTATAAGCTGTTTTGGTAGGGTGGATAGAAATTGAAGTTACAAATAAATCTTTTGCGTTTTCCCACTTTTCTAGCCTACTATAAATTTCACCTATCAAATTATATGGAAAATATGAGGATGGATTCATATTAATAACTTCTTCCAATAAAACCATGGCTTTCGTATCTTCATATTCTTCATTACAATATATCCAAGCAAGATTAGTTAAAGATTGTACATTTCTTGATTCATCTACTGCTTTTTGAAATAAGGCTAATGCATCTTCATATTTGTTTTTTTCAAGTAATTCAATAGCTTTTTGATTAATATTCAATTATTTTATCCTCTTATTTTATATTTAAAGTCCAAAGACTGATAGCCTTAGATTATCATAGGTTACTCTAGTAGAGAATAAGCAACTATCCACGGTCAAGGTATCTAGAAGTCACGCTGTTGAATCGGTCCATCCAGTAATCAGTTTTAGATTTAAAACACACTCTTTATTTTTAAAAAATATCACTTTGTTCTTATTCCACACCATAAGAGAGCAACAAAAGAACCTTTTAAAGGAAGCCAATACTACCATCCCTTTAGGATAACTTGAATTACTATTTTTAAAGCACATTGAACACATTTTCTATTTTTGCTATAGTGTTTGGAAAACTAGAGGGAGGGGAGCGGATATCATGATAAGAATTTTAGATGTAGAACGATTGACTAGTTTATCAAATGAACAATGTGAAATTATTTTAGGTGTAGCCCAAAACCTTCAAATAATAGCTGACCTTTCTCAAGCAGATATTTTTATAAATTGTCTTTTGGAAGAAGATAACGCCTCTTTAATTGTAGCTGAGGCAAAGCCTACTACTATAGCATCTTTATATAAAAAAAGCTTGCTAGGGCAGATAGCATTCGAAGAAATGGAGCCGGGTGTATTGTTTAGTTTGAAAACCGGGAAACCAATTTTTGGATCAAGAGGCATTACGGAAGAACGTGGAATCATGCAACAAGATATTGTTCCTATAAAGGACCTGCATGGGGAGACCATTGCGGTATTAATAAAGGAAAGAGATATCTCACAGGTAGTGCAGAACGAAAGAAATATAGAGCAGCTTATGAAAGCGACTAATAGTGAAGACCAGCAACGTGTCTTTCAAGCCATAGTCGTTCAGGAAATTCATCATCGTGTTAAAAATAATTTGCAAGTTATTTCTAGTTTACTGCGGTTACAAATGCAACGTACTCACTCGGAAGAAGTGGCTGAGGTATTTCATGACAGTATATCTCGTATATCTAGTATGGCTTTAGTTCATGATTATTTGGCCCAGCGTGGAATTGAGGAAGCAGATATTAAACTTTTAATAAAACAAATTACTACTTTGTTAGTTTCCTCGTCTATTATTCCAGATCAACATATTGCTGTGTCTGTAGAAGGGGAGTCGATATTCTGTCCTTCAGATAAAGCAACAGCCGTAGCACTGATTGTGAATGAGTTAGTTCAAAATAGCATTAAGCATGCTTTTCCTTCAAGAAATTACGGCACAATTGCTATAAACTTGAGGCAACGAAAGCAAATGGTTACGATTACAGTAACGGATGATGGATGTGGAATTGGTGATCCTTTTTCGATAGGTGAGCTGTCATCTTTAGGATTACAGCTTGTAGAAATGTTAGTTGAAGAGAAGCTACAAGGTGTTTTTTCATTCCCTATTTCTGAGAAAGGGACAAAAGTTTCAATAACCTTTCCGATAGTATCTACCGAAGTTCATTCATACTAAATGTCACTGAGTTCACCGATGCTTATATTGTTTTCGAACTATTTACAAAATATTTGCTAGTAGTGTAGAATGGATAAAAATAATAACTTAGGCAAAGGCGCCTTTCACGCCCGAAGAAAATTTTCTTCAGGGATAAGTGAAAGCGCTTTTTTTCGTTTGATTGCAATCTTAATCATATAAAAAGGGGTGTTAAGTGATGAAATTGTCTTGTGTGGTAAAAGGAACTCATTATACGTTTTCGTCAGTAAGGGAAGTACTTGCAAAAGCAAGTGAAGCGAAGTCTGGGGATGTGATGGCGCGTGTAGCAGCGGAATCATCGCTTGAGCGCATGGCTGCCAAAGTAGTACTTAGCGAGATGCAGCTGAAAGAAATTTATGAGAATCCGGTTATTCCTTATGAGATCGATGAAGTAACACGCTTGATTTATGATGATATTAGCGACACGATTTACAAAGATATTCAAAGTTGGACTGTCGGTGAGCTGAGAAATTATATTTTGTCATCTGATACAGGTACAGATCAATTATTGAAACTTTCAAGGGGACTAACAAGTGAAATGATTTCAGCGGTTGCTAAGCTAATGTCAAGCATTGATCTTGTGCTTGCTTCACAGAAAATGAAATATCAAGCACATTGCAATACGACAATTGGAGAGCCTGGTCGTTTAGCATTTCGTTGTCAGCCAAATCATCCGAATGATGTTCCAGAAGGCATTTTGTATTCAATAAAGGAAGGATTGTCTTACGGAGCAGGTGATGCAGTTATTGGTATCAATCCGAATGTGGATACGATTGAATCCGTCAAAAAACTTTTGACACTTTCACATGAATTTATCGAGAAATGGCAAATCCCAACACAAAATTGTGTTTTGGCCCATATAACAACACAAATGGAAGCTTTAAAGCAGGGGGCGCCTATCGCTCTTATGTTTCAAAGTTTAGCGGGTACACAAAAAGGGAATGAAGCATTCGGTATATCTACAAAAATTCTTGATGAGGGCTATGAGATGATGGCTCGATATGGTACATCTGCTGGTCCAAACTTTATGTATTTTGAAACAGGACAAGGTTCTGAGGTATCTTTAAATGCTGATTTTGGGGTAGATATGCAAACTCTTGAATCAAGAAGCTATGGTTATGCACGTCACTGGAAGCCTTACATGGTAAATACCGTTTCGGGCTTTATTGGACCGGAAACACTTTATGATGGGCGCCAATTAATTAGAGCAGATCTTGAAGATGGATTTATGGGGAAATTGCATGGCTTACCAATGGGTATTGCTCCAACTTACACAAATCATATGGATGCCGATCAAAATGATCAGGAAGTTGCCGGTATCATAACGGCAGTTGCAGGAGCGAATTTTTATATGGGGGTACCGGGTGGTGATGATGTCATGTTGAATTATCAAGATACAAGCTATCACGATGATGCTAGTTTGCGTGAGATTCTGGGCTTACGACCACTTCGAGAATTTGAAAAATGGATGGAGAATATGGGCCTAATGGAAAATGGAAAGCTGACAAAACGTGCAGGTGACCTATCAATTTTTAATTGAGGAGGGAGGAGCAAAATGGATATTCAAGAAATTGTTCAAAGAGTAGTAGAAGAAGTGAAGAAAAACATGAATTCGCCAAAAACTGATAGCGATCAAAATAAAGAAGATACTATATTTTTTCCAGAAGATCGTATAACAGGGGTAGACAAGCCGCATAATGCTGCATCTATTGAACGAGCACAAAGTATTACACCTGCTCGTATTGGTATCGGTCGAACGGGCACTCGTATGTTGACGACAAGCTATTTACAATTTTTAATTGATCATGCAGCCGCACAGGATGCTGTATTAAGAGATGTAAGTGATGATTTTCTTCAGAATATGGGTTTGCATAAGCTTGAGACGAAAGCTAGTGATATGAAATCTTACTTAATGGATTTAGATGCTGGTCGAAAATTATCCGATGAATCTATGAAGTATCTTGAACAAAACGGGGATAAAGGAAAAGATGTTCAAATTATTGTTTGTGATGGATTGAGTTCCTCCGCGGTAGAAGCCAATGTAGCTGATTTACTACCTGCTTTAATACAAGGGCTAAAATTAAAAAATATAAGTGTAGCAAAGCCGTTTTTTATTAAGCGAGGGCGTGTATGGGTGCAAGACGAAGTGGCTGCTATTGTTAATTGTGACCTTGTTATTTCATTGATTGGTGAAAGGCCAGGTCTAAATACAGATGAAAGCTTGAGTGCATACATGATTTATCGGCCAACTGAAAAAACAGTTGAAGCCGATCGTACGGTCATTTCAAATATTCATAAAGGTGGACTGACTTCAGTTGAAGCGGGTGCCTATTTATCGGATCTAATCGAACAAATGCTTTATGCAAAGTGTACAGGAGTTACTTTTGCTCAACAAAGGAATTTGAATAAGTAGTGTCTTTCCTATCCAGAAAGGTTGTGATGTTATGAAAAAACGGATTCTGATTGCTGAGGACGAACCAATTATTAGACTGGATCTAAAAATGATGCTTCGGAAGAACGGCTATGAGATAGTCGGGGAAGCAGGAAATGGGGATCGAGCGATTGAACTCGCTTTTAAGTTGAAACCGGATCTTGTGTTAATGGATATAGAAATGCCAAAACTAAATGGGTTAAAAGCAAGCGAGGTTATAGGACGTCAGTTAGATATACCAGTGTTGTTAATTACTGCATACAGTCAAAAAGAATTTATAGAGAATTCTAGGCAAGATAATATTATGGGATATCTTGTTAAACCCGTTTCTGAAGGTAGCTTAATTCCAGCAATGGTGATTGCACTTCAACAAGCTAAGAGGACACAGACGCTAAAACAATCGTTACAACTCACCCAAGAACATATTCAAAAGCGAAAGATGATTGTACGAACAAAAGGGCAACTTGAAGGAAAGTAATCATCTAACTGAGTAGTAGGCGTTTCCGTTACTCAAAAATAAAAGCTTGCTACATCAAGGATTTCAAGTGTATGGGAGAGGATTTTGGGAACGGCAGTAATGGTAATGAATGCTTGGTTTCATATAAATATTCGAAAAATATCGTGGGAAATTCAGGTGGTTTTTAATGAAAATCTAAAGTAAAGCAAGTAGTAAAAATGGTTTTTCTACTATAACAAACTTAAGCTCACTGATACTAGCAAGGATAAATCCTTCTAATATAAGTGAGCTTTTTATATTCAAAAATAAATACAGGTCATATGGATATTAAAGATATTACAAAAGAAATTAGATATGTAAGAACTGTGGTGCAGTACTTGAATGTATAAAAATAACTCTCTACTAAAAAATACATAACCTTATGTGAATTAGTAATGCAGATAGGTACTAACCCTAATGATACATAAGGTGCAGTATAGTAGAATAATATGAAACTATTTCTAATTCTCAGGCGTATAAAAAAATAAGGAGCTTATGGATAGAAAAATCTACGATGAATATAAAAACAATATTTATTAAGGGAAGTGTATTATGCAATTTGAAGGTGCGATGTTAGAATATCGTTTGCAAAAAGATAAAGACAAATTTGAACCAATCTATTATTATACTAATATTGATTTACCACAAATTTTAACTAGAAGAGAATGTGAATTTTTTATTAAAGAAGGTAAGACTTATCAACAACTGTCTTCTGCTATTGAGGATGAGTTATTTGTAATTTATGTAAAATTATATGAAGAAACTCCGATTGAAATTAATGAACCCTTATATGAAGGTATAAAACTTGAATTTCGTGAATTAAATGCCTATAAAAATTATCCGCTTATAACATTTGAATATATGACGAATCATTTAGATATTTTAAGTATTATCGGCAGTATATACACATATATCGAGGACAAGGAATGGGAGCGGGACTCAGCTGAAATTGATGAAGACCGAGGCGTATATGTTTTATATGTGAAGCCAACAGGATATACGCGTGTAACATAGGGAGGGCATAGGGAGGGGATTTTTAGAATGAAGAAGACAAAGAAAATGATGACAGGGGCATTAGCAGCTGCGGCTTTAGTAACGCTATCTGCTTGTGGGGACGAAAGGGGATATGCAGAGCCAACTGGAACGGATTGTGATGATTGGGATTGGGATAGTGAGACGGGTACGTATTATTGCGATGATAGTAATTCAACACATGCCGGGGGTTACTATCATGGAGGGAAATATTATAACTCAAAAAATTCGTTACTAAAAAGTGCTGATTACAAAAGTTATGTATCGAATTACAAATCAGGTATAGGTAGTGGTTCAAAAGGCGGTTTTGGAGGATAAAGATGAATCAATTTCGTGAGAATCGGCAACAGTTTTTTAGCCAGATAAAGGATTTTTGGCATGACATATATGGTATGGAATATGCTCTATTTGATATTAAGAGAGAAAGTGCTGAAACGATCAATAAGATTCGTCAAGCAACCGACCAGATTGGCCATATTTTTTATAAGTTGGCTGCTTTGTTGCGTATGGTAGATGATGAGACACTTTTGCGACTTGGATTTCCCACTGAAACTCACTCTTTCATCCGTTTGCAAACACTTCCAATAGAAAGTGTCATCGCTCGTTTAGATTTAGTAGTCACAGAGGAACAAGTAAAATTGCTTGAAATAAACGCAGATACACCTACGTTTATAAAAGAAACTTTTTTTGTGAATGGGAAAGTGTGTGAACAGTTTGAGATGGAAAATCCAAACGACGGATGCGAAGAACAATTAAAACAAGCAATTTTGAAAGCTGTAACGTCGTCGCTTCGTTCGAGGGGAAGATATGGAGCTAACAATATTGTTTTCGCTGCACACTCGGAGCATGAAGAAGATAAACTGACAACGATGTATTTAAAGGAACTCACTGGATTAAAAAGTCAGTATATGGACTTTAAGCAATTACAACTTGTAGATGAGCCGATTTTAGAAAATGAAGAAGTTGTCCTACCACAAGGTCTTTATGATATAGACGGAGAAAAAATCGATGTTTTATATAGACAAACGTATCCAATTGAACATTTAATAGATGATGAAGATCCCTTGACGAAAGAAAAAGTAGGTCAATCGTTAATGAAGCTAGTGGAACAACAAGATTTAGCCATTGTGAATCCTCCTTCTGCTTTTTTACTACAATCTAAGGCAATAATGGCGCTTATTTGGGGGCTACATG
The DNA here is from genome assembly GCF_050280145.1 of Lysinibacillus sp. NPDC093688. Lineage (NCBI taxonomy): Bacteria > Bacillati > Bacillota > Bacilli > Caryophanales > Bacillaceae > Lysinibacillus > Lysinibacillus sp. NPDC093688. The sequence goes on along the minus strand of NZ_JBNNUX010000026.1, from coordinate 43,514 downwards.
AGGAACAGCATTCTTTTTATACACGTGAAGAACATAACGCGATACATAAATATTTTTTACCAACTTATCTAGATCCAGATATGTTTTTACAACAAGGACAAAGTTTTGTAAAAAAGCCTGCATTTGGCCGCGAAGGAGATACTGTCGAGATTTTTTCAAATACAGGTAAAAAAATTGCGGAAGATATTCATAAAACATATAAAGATGAACTTCCTGTTTATCAACAGTTTATAGAGCTACCACAAACTAGTATTCAAACAGAACGAGGCTCCAAACGAGCGCATTATATGTATGGTTGCTTTTATATTAATGGTAAGGCAAGTGCAATTGGCATTCGCGCTGGGGGACAAATTACAGATAACGGATCTTATTTTTTACCAATAGGTTATTAGGAAATTGTAAGAATTTAAGAGATTGAATCAAACTAAAGTTATCATAAAAGGAGTGTGTAAAGGAATGGAATTTTTCTCATTAGATAGTTTTTTAAATTTTTTATTATATATAGGAACCGGATTTATTCTCATTTTGATTGGTATTGTTGCATTTGCTTTTACAACAAAATTTTCAGAGTGGAAATTAATTAAAGAAGGCAATATGGCGGTTGCATTAAAGCTATGGGGAAAAGTGATTGGATTAGGCATCACATTATATTCAGTATGGTCTTCAAGTGTTCATATACTGGATGCATTTATTTGGGGGTTAATCGGAATTGCCACACAAATAGTTGTGTATTTGATTATTGAATACGTGTTAACACCAAAAACAAGCTTGGCGAAAAAAGTTGAAGAAGGAAATACTGCAGTAGGCTTCAGCTTATTTGCAGTGGGCATTACGGTAGGGTTAATTATAGCAGGAAGTTTGTCATATTAAAAAAATATATTTGATAAAACTATAATAATACAATAAAGAGAGTATGTTTTTTATTAATGAAAAGACATGCTCTCTTTTTATTTGAATGTTCATATCTGAGGCACATCGCCACTATGCTGTTTTCTTTTGTTTAGATACAGGAACAGAGCGATTTAACTTCTTTCACCAGGTGTCTAAACACCCGCTGAAATAGATGAACTCAGTCTAAGAACGCCACGTCCTGTGGCAACGACTGAGTGACCAACATCGTGTTGGCCTAAAGCCTCCGGCGGATGTCACGGAATCGAAACGGAATTCTTAGAGGATGTTAGCCTAAAATCATCGCATCCATGCGATAACGGCTAACTGACCTGCATCGGTAAAAACGCCACGTCCTGTGGCATTACCGAAATGACCAACATCGTGTCGGCCCTCGTGCAGGCCTAAGCACAAAGCCGATTCCGGACGCAATTATGCCGAGGCATAATTGATAATACTATTGGCTATCATTCCAATCATGATAATAATCATACCGATTAAAGATAATCCAACAGGCCAGGAACCGTTTAATAAAAGGATTTCACCAAGAACAGTAAATATCATTGTTCCTGCTTGTGTTGCTTCCACTGCCCCTAATAAAGAAAGGTTATTTTTCGCTAAGTCAGTAGCGAAGAAAAATGTCATTGTAGCGATAACACCAGAACATAATGCTAATAAGAAACCTTGTATGAATTGCTCAGATGTTGGTATGCCAGTTGTAGTCCAACCATAAATCGCTAATATAATACTGATAGGAAGGCTGCCAATTGCCATACCTAACACACGTTGAAATGTATCTAAGCGCCCAGCAACGACTTCCATCATTTTTCTATTACCGAATGGATATAAGAATGCAGCGATGACTACAGGGAGGAAGCCAGATAAAAATTGAGAAACAGTAATATCCCCAGCTTCTGTTAATTGCATACAAATGACACCTGTTAAAATAAATAAGGAAACGAGTAAGCTTCGCATGGGAATTTTACCGCGCACTCGTTTAACTTCTGACTTCGTCTCCAATGTAATAAAAAATAACGGAGATAATAACAAACCAGCTAAAATGGTTATTTGCCATGTACCTGCTACGAGCCATGCAGGACTAAATACAGCAGCATAGCTTAATAAGGAATAAAATCCAACCCCGGCTATTGTACCGTAACCAAACCATGCCAAAGGATGTTTACGCATTTCTACCCATAGTGGACGAAGGTTTTTGCGAAATAGGACGATAAAGAATAAAATGGGTAAAGCGAATAAAAATCGGAAGGAAGCAGTCCAAGCCCAGCTTGTTCCTGATACGTTCATAACTCGATTTATAATAAATGTAGCTGAAAAAAACGCAGATGATAAAATACCTAGTAGAATAGCACGCATTTCGTTCGCTCCTTTCTGAATATATATATATATATATTATAATATAATTATTTATATAAAAAGTAAACTATGATATACCGAAAGTGGGGTTTCATATGAAAGAACAAGAGGATATGCAAACAAAAGAAGTAATTATGCAAGTCGGTCAACTGTTACGACAAATACGAAATGAACAGAAATTAAGTTTAGAAGAGTTAGCGAAAAAAACGGGTGTTAGTAAATTAACGTTAGGAAAAATTGAGAGAGGAGAAACGAATCCTACATTAGGTGTCATTTGGAAGATTACAAAAGGATTATCTATTCCGTTGTCACGGCTTATGGTTATAGAAGATATAGTAAATGTTGCACGCTGCGGAGAAGGATTTACTATAGAAGAAAATCAAATGTGGCGATTAGAAACTATCTTTCGTTACAAAAAAGAAACAGGATTGGAAATGCATCGTGCTTGTTTGCAACCGAATAGCATATATGAGGCAGAACCTCATCATGAAGGAGCTATCGAATTTGTAACAGTAATGAAAGGGAAAATTTCGATTCAAGTTGGACAAGAAATATATGAATTAAACGAATTTGATTCTATTCAATTTGAAGCAAATAGAAATCATAGCTATGAAAACACAGGAGATGAAGTTGCAGTTCTCCATTTAACAATGAAATATTTATCTTGAAATAAGTCATCATTCTAGTATATCTTCATTCATTTATATATTCGTCGCTGCGATTCTATCCGGGGGGCCAGTTACCACTCTGGAGCTGGAAGCGGTATTGGCAGAGCCAGCAGTGGACAGGGTCAATAATTCTAGTTAACGATGGTTTAATTTTATAATATTTAAAATAGCAAAATCCCGAATATTGAACGTTATTCGGGATTTTGCTTTTCTTATCATGTGTCCTTCATTTTTCCTAAAGCTACATTAATCATTATAACGTGAATTTTTTTAGCTCTACAGACAATGTATTTGTCAAGTCTTGAAGTTCTGATACCTTTTCACTAATTTTCTGGAAGGATTGTAGTTGCTCTTGGGAAGAAGCAGATATTTCTTCTGTTCCCGCTGCGGTTTCTTCCGTAATAGCTGAAATGTTTTCAATGGCGCTGTTCATTTGCTGGCTCATTTCGCTTGTTTGCTCCATGTCTTCGGTAAGATGCTGTAACTGATCATTTATGTCTAACACATGAGTTGCGATCGCTTCAAATGACTTTTCTGTATCGGTCATCGATTGTAATTGTTCTTTTGACAGCTGATGTCCCTGCTCTGCCGTAGAAAGAATGAGCGTAATGCCATCTTGTATATGTGTAACCATAGAAGAGATGAAAGCCGTGGCTTTTTCGGTTTCATGAGATAGTTTTTTGACTTCCTTCGCCACAATTGCGAATCCTTTTCCAGCTTCCCCTGCACGTGCCGCTTCGATGGCAGCATTTAATGCTAAGAGATTTGTTTGATCTGCAATAGCATGGACTGCATTAGCAGCACCTTCAATTTCTGTTGTAAATTGAGAGAATTGAGTAACAGCCTCTTTAATGTTAATCGAAGTGGATGATATATCCTTCGCAATAGAGGATTGCTTTTCTAGTGAACTACGACCATTTTGAACGGCTGTAAGTGCCTGGTTGCCGTTTATTGCTGATTGTTCACTTGTCTGCTGAACAGTAGTAAATTGATCAGCCATCGTATTCATAAGGATAGCAGTTGATTGGATATCTTCTGAAATAGTGAGGCTGCCCTTCGCCAATTCGTCCGTTGATGTAGCAATTTGTTTATTGCCCTCGTTAACGGTTTCAATATAGCTTGTGACATCCTTTGTAAAGAGACCAACATTTTTTCCTACATTATCAATGGATTGTACGGTGCTTTTTAAGTTAACAATCATTTTGGAAAAGTTCTCAGTCAGTTGATCAATTTCATTTCGACTGCTTTTCTTATAGGATAGGGAAGAGGTGTCAATTGTCAAATTCCCTGCAGCCACCGCTTGTGCATAATCTACAATTCGGTTAATTGGATTTGTAATTCTTTTCGTTGCGACGTACGAAAAAATGATAGTAGCAATAATTAAAAGGATACTTCCAATTATTGTTGTTGTAGTAATGAAAGAAATTTTTTGCTTTGCCAAATCATTCGTTTCTTTATACCATTCATTTGTTTCTTTTTTCAGTAGATACATATCGTTCAAAATACCGGCTATTCTTATTGCTTGTTTTTTTATCTCAGGACGATTGTGAGCAAGAAACCCTGTTTCTGAAGCTTTTGCTAACTCGTCGTATTTACCCTCGATTTTTTTGATGATAGCCTTATGATCAGGTACTTTTGCAATCGTTGAGAGTTTTTCTAAATTTACTTTCGTTTCTTTTAAAATGGAAAGGGCTTCATTTTCATTGGCCTCACTAGCTAAATATGTGTAATTATTTAGTGATTGGCTCGCTACAACTAAACTTTGCTCAAGTTCTTTCACTGCCAGTAATAGCTCTGTATCATCTTCTGCAGTTGTTTGTATATCAAATGTTTGAACGATAATAAAGCCAATCATAGCCATTGCGAGGACAATGGGTATAAGTATGTTCATAAATAATTTTTTTCGAAGTGTCACTGACTGTTCCCCTTTTCTGCAGTAACTTTTATTTTACCCGAGACAATATCTTCTTTCGCTTTTTCAATAGCAGTCTGTTGTTCAGGTGTAAGTTTAATAATACGTATATCCGCAAGTCCGACTCCGTTATCAGCTAAACCGAATGAAAACGATTTTTCGGAAATTGTACCGTCCTCAACTAATGTTTTAGCCATTTTAAAAACAGCTTGGTCGACATTTTTTAACATGGATGTTACGACAGTTTTTTCGGCTATGTAAAATTGATCAGTATCCACTCCCGCCGCATATATGCCCATTTCTTCAGCTTTTTTTATAGAGCCAAAGCCTGTGAATCCCGCTGCATGATAAATAAAATCTACACCGTTCTTTATGTAACGTTCTGCGATTGCGGCACCTGCCTCGGTATCATCAAAGTTTCCAGAGTACTCACTGACAATTTCGATTTTAGGATTAAAATATTGTGCTCCTTCGATAAAACCATTTTCGAAATGATGAATAACTGGAATATCTACACCACCAATAAATCCTATTTTTCCAGTTTTACTCGTCATTGCTGCAACCATTCCAAGTAAAAAGCTACCTTCCTGCTCTTTAAAGGTTATTGAAGTAATATTTGCAACATCTGATTGACCATCAATAAGGATAAATTGCTGATCAGGATATTTCTTCGCAGTCTTTTCCAAAGCTTCCTGTACAGAGAAGCCAAGACCGATAATGACGTTATACTTTTCTGCAACAAGTTCCTCTAGCTTCTGTTCGTAATTGCCATCAGGCGCTTCTTTATAATCAAACAAAACACCTAGCTCATCTCGTGCTTTCTCAAGCCCTTTAAAAGCTGAGTCATTAAACGATTCATCACCAAGACCTGCATCTGAGAGTAAGATCCCAATTTTATAGTCATCTTGCGCTTTTTCTGACGGAGTTGTTGAACAGCCTGCTACTATTAACAAAACTATTAAACAAAAGCCAATCATTAATTTTTTCAATATGAGTACCTCCCATTGTATGTATGATTTATTTCTGCAAAAAGTCGTTCTAAGTCAGATGTCAGACGAGGGTTTTTTTATTTTACCATTAAATACTATCAGATTTTTTACTATTTACTAGAGGGAAATGGGTTTAAATCATTCTCGAAATTTTCTAAGCACTGAGTATTTAGTTCGCTTTTTATTGAATTTTCTCTATTTGAATAGTGAAAAAGGTAGGGGGATATTGTGAAATGTTTATATATTTTGCAAAATTAACCCTTTTTTGTCGATTGAAATAGCCTCGCAAACATTTAAAGTGTTTGCGAGGCTATTTGTTTATTTTAAACTGCACCAAATAATTTTAATACATTTATAACAATGATCCCTACAATGCCGAAGTCTGAATCACCAAATGTAGTTCCTTCGTAGCCGATATCTCCCATAAAAATCAGTAGAATCGCGGGGATAAAGCTAATAATTAGACCGTTGGCAAATGACCCTACCATAGAACCGACTCTACCGCCAGTTGCATTACCGAATACTCCTGCAGCCGCACCTGTGAAGAAATGTGGAACAAGACCAGGTACAATCACTTTTAGCCCTATGAGGGGAAGAATAAACATAGACACTAGACCTGCTACAAAGCTAAACAGGAAGCCAATAATAACAGCATTTGGTGCGAACGGGAAAATTGTAGGACAGTCTAATGCAGGCTTTGTGTTTGGCACAAGTTTATCTGCAATCCCTTTAAAGGCAGGAATTATTTCGGCGATCAGCATCCGTACACCAGCTAAAATGATATAGACACCAGCGGCAAAGGTAATAGCTTGAATAATGGCAAAGACGATAAAGTTTGAACCGCCAGATAATTGTGCCTCAATATAGGATTTACCTGCGAATAGGGCAACGATAATAAAAAATAGACTCATAGTTAAGGAAATAGCTACAGATGTATCTCGTAAAAAACCTAGAGATTTTGGGACTTTTATATCTTCCGTTGATTTGGCTTTGTTTCCAAAGAGCTTTCCAATTTTAGCAGATACATAATAGCCAACACTTCCAAAATGACCGACAGCAAAATCATCGCTACCTGTTATTTGGCGAACAGTTGGTTGTAAAATGGCAGGGAATACGACCATACAAATACCAAGTAGAATAGAGCCAACGATGATAAGAGGTGTGCCACTCATGCCGCCGACTGAAAGTGATGCTGCGATTAAACACGCCATAAATAATGTATGATGACCTGTTAAAAATATATATTTTAAAGGCGTAAATCGCGCAAATAAAATGTTCATAATCATACCGAAAACCATGATCATGGCAGTAGCTGTTCCGAAACTAGTTTGAGCGGCTGCTACAATCGCTTCATTGTTCGGGATAACTCCTTGGACATTAAATGCATGGTCAAACATATTACTAAAGTGATTTAAAGAACCAATTAAAACGGTTGCCCCTGCGCCAAGTATAACAAAGCCCATAATTGTTTTTAACGTACCAGAAAGAACGGTTGAAGCTGACTTTTTTTGGATTATTAAACCGACAAAAGCGAATAGGCCGACTAATATAGCTGGTGTTCCTAAAATGTCATTCATAATAACATCTAACATATTAACACCTCATCCTATCCAATTTTTAACTCGTCTTTTTAAAAAAATTCAATCCCTCATAATAGCGGTTTCAGCTTTAATTTTATTTCAGAAATACTCATCATATTAACAATACTAACTATGTGACCTCTCTCTTCTGGTAATTGATTTACAATATCTTCTGCACCAATATAAATATCCGCTTTCTCTGCCTTGGCAGATGCTAAATCTGTATGAGTTACTTCTGCAACTTTTCCAAGTTCGGTTAATGCTTTTTTTACATTCAGCTCCATGATAAAGCTACTGCCTAAGCCATTCCCGCACACTACTAAAATTTTCATGAAGATTACTCCTTTGCCACAATTTGTTGAATTTCCTTGATAATATCGTCTTTATGCTGGCAGGCAATGATGCTATCGATTTGATTTGGTTCTTGCAAAATCTTTGTTAAGTCAACTAATGCCTGCAGATGTGACGCATTATCGGTCGCCGCTAAGACAATAATTAAGAAAACAGGTTTTTTTGGTCCAAACAAAACAGGTTTTTGTAAGGTTAATAGGCTCATGGCTAGCGCGTTAACTCCTTCTGTGTGCCGTGCATGTGGAATCGCTACTTTTGGTGTAATGACTACATAAGGTCCGTGTTTTTCAATGGAATGAATCATTTCCTCAATATAGCGTTCTTCGATTTTATTGTGCTTTAATAGTGGACTAGCAGCTAAATGAATAGCCTCTTGCCAAGTATTTACAAAATCTGCGAGTTGTATAGTATCTTTTGTCAGTAACTCAGTTAGCAAGTACAACCCTCCCTTCGTAGGGATAAACAATCCCCATTCCATGTTATTATTGCTGACTATGGAATTATGTCATATGAGGATACATTTTTAATTGTTTTGCTAAATCGTAAATTGAAGTTTTCACAAATGTATCCATTTTGCTATCTAGACGAGATTTAGGATAAATAAGTTGAATCTTTCTATTAAGTGTCACATCGTGTAAGTCCTTTTTGATCAAAAGTCCTGATTTTAACTCGTCTTCGATTAGGGCAACCGACAAAAACGCAATTGTTTTTCCGAAAGTAAGCATTTTCTTAATAGTGCTGACAGAATCTAGCTCGATCGTATAAATGGATGGGTGAAATGGGTCCATCCATTTTTCTATAAAATGATTCGTTGAACTAGAGGAAGTGTGCAATAATACTTTGTTTTTTAGGACATCTGCTTTTGAGATGTCCTTTTTTGATGCAAGCTCATGGGTAGGACTTAATGCCAAAACAAGGGAATCTTCACCAATTGTTTCATAAATAAGAGACGAATTTTCTTGTTTTGTTTCCATAATTAGCCCGAAATCTAATTCTTGAAGAGCTACCTTTTCTTCAATTTCGGGTGCTGTTTTTACTTCTAGCGATATTCGAACGTCTGGGTAAGCTGTTGAAACGAGATGAATAATATCTGGCATAAAAATATGTGCAGGTAGTCCACTTGCTCCAAGACGAATGGAACCGATATTACCCGCCAAAAGATTTTCGACAAAACGGTTCATGTCTTTTTGAAGTTGTACAATTTGGCGAGCGTAATGATAGAGTCCTTCTCCAGCTTCTGTTAAACGGTATCCACCTGCATTTGTCCGAAATAAACGGATGCTATACTCCTCTTCAATTGAGCGAATATGAAAGGATACTGTCGGTGCTGTAAGACCAAGCTCTTTAGCAACAGGAGCTAATTTCTTAAATTCCACAAGTAGGCAAAATGCCTGTAACTTCACATTATTCATTTTATCCCCCTAAAGTAAATTAGAAAAAATCTTGTATTTGCTTTAGTTTATTAGATTTTTTTTAACGAGTTATTAATAGTAGATTAATATTTTCTAAATATCTGGAATTTATAGTTGTAATTAACAAGGAGGATATTATGAAAATCTCATTAACGAATATCGAGAAAAAATATGGACATATTCAAGCGCTTTGGCCCATTAATGTGAAGTTGGACAGCAAATTTATCACCATCTTAGGACAATCAGGCTGTGGGAAGACAACGTTATTAAAAATATTAGCAGGTCTTGAACAACCGACAAATGGAGAAATCCGTTTTGATGACAAAGTTATTTATTCGTCCAAACTTCGTAAAAATGTAAAACCAAACAAGCGAAATATGGCAATGGTTTTTCAAGATTTTGCATTATGGCCTCATATGACTATTTCCCAAAACATTGCTTTTGGTCTGAAGGGAATTATTCCAAAGCCAGACATTCCGGCTCAGGTGGAGCATGTTATGCAATTGGTGAAAATGGAGGGATTTGAAAAACGAAAGCCTGGAGAGTTATCAGGAGGACAGCAGCAAAGGGTAGCGCTTGCAAGGGCACTTGCGACAAATCCACACCTTATTTTGTTTGATGAACCATTATCTGCGCTCGATGCAGTACTAAGAGAAAAAATGCAAGATGAAATCATGCATATTATTCATGAGCTAGATTGTCAGGCGATTTTTGTCACACATGATCAAACAGAGGCAATGGCAATGTCAGATCAAATTATCGTGATGGAGGCAGGAAGAATTGCACAAGTAGGAACACCTGAAGAAATTTATCACGCCCCAGCGACACCATATGTAGCCAATTTTATCGGCAAAGTGAACTGGTTTGATAAAGGGAACTATATTGTGCGACCTGAAGGTGTTTCCAGACTACCACGCTCAGGTACGATTGCAAAACAAGCGATGATTGTAAAAAGTACCTTTGTTGGTGATCGTTATTTAGTGCAGGCAAAGGTAGAAGGTAAGCAATGGAGCTTTTACGAAGCAGAACCTATAGAACATGGCAAACAGCTTGAAGTTTTTATTGATGAAAAACAAATATATCAATTGGAGGGTTACCATTGAAAAAACGAGGATTAAAACTATTTGCTACAGCTGGAGTTCTTTTAACATTAGCATTAGCGGGATGTGGAAATAAAGACGTAGAGAAGAATGATAAAGCAAGTGCAAAGTCAAATGAAGAACAAACGTTAACAGTATATTCTGCTGGTCCAGATGGTTTAGCAGCGAATATTCAACAAGCATTTGAAGAGAAAACAGGAATAAAAGTAGAGATGTTCCAAGGGACAACAGGCAAAATATTATCGCGTTTAGAAGCTGAAAAAAATAATCCTGTAGCAGACATTGTCGTACTAGCCTCTGTCGCTTCAATGGATGGCTTAAAGGGAACAGATCAGCTTCAAAGCTATAAAGACGCTGAAAATGCAATGAACATCAATAGCGATTGGTCAGATGCAGAAGGTTATTACTATGGTTACAGTGCCTCAGCATTAGGAATTGCTTATAATACCAAAAATACGCAACAGATTCCGGCAGAATGGACAGATTTAGCAAAAGCTGAATGGCAAAATAAAATCAATATACCAGACCCTAGTTTGTCAGGTTCTGCTGTAGACTTCCTATTCGGATATACAGAAGCTGAAAAAAACGCTTGGACTACGATGGAGAAGTGGAAGGAAAATGGTTTACAGGTGAATGGTGCTAATAAGGAAGCGTTAGATGCTGTTATTACAGGTGACAAAAATGCCACAATTTCAGGGGTAGATTACATGGCCTATAAAGCAAAAGCTGATGGTGAGCCAGTAGAAATTATTTATCCAAAAAGTGGGACAGTTGTTAGTCCACGAGCTGTTGGTATTTTGAAGGATGCAAAAAATATAGAGAGTGCGAAAGCGTACGTTGATTTTTTACTGTCAGATGAAGGGCAAAAGCTTGTAGCAAATGCCTACTTACTACCAGGCAACAAAAGTATACCTGTTAAGGATCGTGCAGCCTTAGATGATATTCCTCAGCTAAACGTGAATTGGAAAGGTGCGGAAACGAAGCAGCTTGAAGTATTAACTAAATTCAATGATATTTTTCGTTAAGTAGTTGTGGGAGGTTTTTTAGCCTCCTTCAAGTTTTTCTAGGGAAGGATTGAATCATTAATGATTATGGAAGGCAGACGAACTTTTGGATTTTTACTGACACTTGTCGTCACGTTTGCTATCGCACCGTTAATTGCCATTGTGTTTTATACGTTTATAAAAGATGGGCAATTAGATGTTTCACAGATTAGCAGAATGTTTGCTAATGAAAGAATGTGGCACACACTTGGCAACTCTGTTTTATTAGGGGGATTAGTTATAATTGGAACGACAATAATTGCGTTCCCAATGGCGTTAATAAGAACAAAAACAAGTTTATATAAATACGATTGGCTAGATATTATTTTAACGATTCCGTTTATGACACCTCCGTATATTGGCTCAATGGGATGGATATTGTTTATGCAAAATAATGGCTTTCTCCAACAGCTATTTCCAAGTGCTGCTTGGATGACGGAAGCGTTCTTTTCCTTATTTGGAATGGTTATGATTATGAGCCTGCATCTTTTTCCTTTCTTATATTTAATGTTGAAAAATACGCTATTAAGAATTAATGGCTCCTTTTTAGACGCTGCACTAATTTTTGGACGAAGCTCTTGGAGAAATTGGACGAAAATAACTTTACCTTTAGTAGTTTCTAGCTATGTACTTGGAAGCTTGCTAATTTTCATCAAAACACTAGCTGAATTTGGAACACCTGCAACGTTTGGTAGTCGAATTGGTTTTCAAGTATTTACGACGGAAATTCACTCTTACCTATCTAGATGGCCGGTAGATATTAGTATGGCTACATCACTTTCGCTATTTTTACTGTCGGCTTGTCTCGTTATCTGGTATTTTCAAAATCTTATTGGACGCAAATATACATATAGCGTGCTTTCTGGAAAAACACCAGCTATTCGTGAGATCAGAGATAAGTGGTATGTCAAGTTCAGTTCATGGCTTTTTGTGGGGAGTATCGTTTTGCTATCAATCGGTATTCCTTACTTCTCGATTATCGTTACATCTTTGCAGAAAGTAAGGGGAGATGGTTTGCAAGCAGGGAATTTTAGCTTTGATTCCTATCAGGAAGTGTTTACAAGTGGAAGTGCTGGATTGTCAGCATTTTTAAATAGTGTTGTTTTCTCCGTAATCACAGCGGTCGTTACAGCAATTGTTGGTTTGTTCATAGCCCTATACATTAAAAAAGGAGAAACGAAAAAGCAACAAGTATTAGATTTCTTTAGTTTAATGCCTACTATTATTCCTGGAATTGTCTTTGTAGTGGGGTTAATCATGTTTTGGAATGCACCATGGCTACCGGCGACCATCTATAACACAAAGGCAATGGTTGTAGTCACGTATTGTGTACTTTTTTTACCGTATTCCGTGCAATATATAAAGTCCACCTTATCACAATTAGATTCTTCGATACTCCAATCAGCAGCTATTTTTGGGCGAAGTAGCTGGGCAGTTTACCGACATATCATCATTCCATTATTAATGCAGGGAATTCTTGCCGGCATGATGATGACGTTTATTATTTCAATGCGTGAGCTAGTCGCTGGATTACTCATTTTGCCTCCTTCAATAGAGACGGGTGCAACATTTATTTACAGTCAATTTGAACAAGGAAATGTTGGTGTAGGAATGGCTGTAGCGGTGATTACAGTCGTAATGACCGTTATCTTCATGTTTCTATTAGATTGGCTGCAAAAACGGGGAGGACATGCGGATGCTTAATGTAGAGATTTTAGGTGGGGTCGGTGAGTATGGCCGTAACTGTTTTTTTATTGAAAATAATGGACATGCTATTTTACTCGATTGCGGAGTGATGAACAATCGACAGAAGACGCCTCCTAATTTAACACAAGCTCATGTGGCAAAGCTTGATGCAGTGTTTATCTCCCATTCACATACAGATCATGTAGGTGCTATTTCTTTACTTGAGCGATTGGGATACATAGGGCCGATCATTATGAGTAATATGACTGCGCAACAATTAAAGCAGTCTTACCAGCATACAAGAACCTTTCAACCAGAATCTATCGGAAAGTGGATAAGGATTAATCATTGTCTTACCTTTCAATGGGGCTACAGTGGTCATCTAATCGGAAGTGTTTGGTATGAAATTCGTTTTTTTGAGGAGGTGATATTTTACTCTGGCGATTATGTGGTGGACTCCTATTTGTTGAAAGCAACACTGCCGGTAGAGGTCGGGACTGTTTATGATGTAGCCATTATAGATAGCGGCCATGTTGAGAAGCGTATCAATAATTTAGAAGTATTGCAGCAAATGACGGAATATATTAATGCAAATCCAGACTGTCCGATCATTTTCCCATCTTCTTTCTCGGGAAAAACAGCAGATATTGCTACTTATCTTTTTCAGCATACGTCAAGATTGATACGTGTAGATCATGATTTGTTGTCCTTATTTGATAATTATTATGAGGCACCTGGAAATTTATTGTCTACCAATACAATATTGCAACCGTTTAAACTAGAATGTTTGACAAAGATAACAGAAAGTGAAAACACCATTTATTTTGTGCCTGAGCGTAATGAAACGAAATTAGTGGAGCTACTTCATAAAAAACCAACAGCTATAGTGATCTTTACGGGATATTGGAATAAAGACAAATATAGAATTCAATTTTCCGAAAATCAACATAAGGAATTTTTTTATAAAACGCATCCAGATTATCATGACATCATCTCGCTTTCTAAGAAAATGCATGCACATAAGACAATCTATTTTCACAGTTCATTAACGAATATAGAAACGACTTTCTTGCAATTACTAAAAAATGAGGAGGAAATCATATGAAGAAATGGACGGTAAATTTTTCTTTAATTGTCATTGTATTTGTTAGCATCATTGGATTTGGTTCCACACAAGCGAAAGCAGCCATCGAGCCAGGAAATGAAGTCAAATTCAATATTAAATCTGAGCTTTTCACTGAATCGGATATTTTAAATGTTTTCCAAGCCACAAAAAAAGATGAAGTAAAGATTTATTTCTTTGATACTGCGAATAGAGCTTTTCTAAAAGAGGATTATATCCACCGTTTACGTATCTATAAAGGAAGCAATAAAATGGATATCACCTATAAAAAGAGATTTTCAAATACACCTCTGGATGAAGCAATAGCTATTACAGAAAGTCATGGCTTTACTGGAGCGGAGTCTAACTATAAATTTGAAATGGATATTAAAGATGACAATCGTACGTTCACCATAAGTCGTAAAGAGTCATTAAAGACTACATCTAAAGTTTCCTATGATGAAGTGGATACAAATGCTGCCAAAAAATTAATTTTAGAAAATGTTCCGAAGAAAATATTAAATTGGGATTCAGAAGCATGGTATCAAAACACATTATCCCAAGCTGTAGTCTATGGTCCTGCAAATGCTACAACATATAAAGGAAGCTTTGTGGGCTATGCGGCGGATATTGAGGTTTGGCAATATCAAGGGGAGACTATGGTGGAGCTATCAACGAAAGAGGATGATGCATTAAAGGCCGCTGAAATAGAAAAAGAATGGCGTGATCGATTAGAATCTGCAGGTTATTTAAGTGAGGATCAACGTGGTAAAACAGCATTTGTAATGGATAAGTAATAAAAAATATTCTTTAAAATTCGCGATATTTCTGTGAATGGCGAACAAGCTTTGGTGCTTTAGCATCTACATGGCTTGTTACTCGTTTGGAGAAGTAGGGCGAATTTTTCTTTTTGGTGTGAAGTAGAATAGAAGGTAAATAAAAACAAAGAAAAATTTGTTCTAACTTTTTCAATTTAGCTTACACTTACTATAGGACGAACTTAGTGTTGAACAAGGGAGGAAATGACATAGCGAAAAAAATGGGAATTGTCGCGCTACTTATATTCGGTGTTTATGTGCTGTGTATGTATTGGTATATATTCCACAGCGGTGGTGGTACAATACCACGAGCGATGCAGGGGACAGCTGCAGATCCAGTGATGTTTATGTCTGAAAAAGAACTTTACTTAAGTGGTGAATATTCGAAAATACGGAACTTCCTATTCTTTGTTGCTACACCTTTAGAGTGGTTAATCTATTTCATAATTTTAATGATGGGCGTATCGCGTTATTTCGAAAAAGTTGCGACATCACAAACAAAATGGAAGCTGTTACAAAATGCAAGTTACTTATTCTTATTATCACTTTTACTATATGTTGTACTATTTCCACTCAATTATTATCGTTACAATTTAAGCAAAACCTATGGAATTAGTACACAAGGATTTTCGTCATGGATGCGGGATGGCATAATTGATTTTTGGGTCAACTTTGGCATGACTTTTATTATCGTGTCTGTCCTTTATTGGCTCATCAAAAAAAGTGCCAAAAGATGGTGGCTCTATGCATGGTTTCTAACGATTCCATTTACAATATTTGTGATGTTTATTCAACCCGTAGTTATTGATCCTTTATATAATGATTTTTATCCGCTCAAAAATAAGGAGCTAGAGGCGAAAATCTTGTCTATTGCTACACAGGCAAATATACCAGCAGAACATGTATATGAAGTCAATATGGCAGAAAAAACAAATGCCTTAAATGCCTATGTAACGGGTATCGGCAGTAATTCGAGAATTGTGCTATGGGATACAACGTTAAATCGTTTAACAGATAATGAAATATTATTTATTATGGCACATGAAATGGGACACTACGTAGAGAAGCATATTTACTTTGGTATTGCAGGGTATCTATTGTTGACCTTGGTCGGATTATGGCTATCAGCGAAATTTTTGAGGTGGTTGATTGGACGATACGGACATGTATTAAAAATTAAAAGAATCGGTGATATAGGCTCTTATCCATTGTTTTTAATCATAACGTCCGTTTTACTATTTGCTTCAAGCCCATTATCAAATTATGTTTCACGGTATCAGGAAACGAGAGCCGATCAATATGCGATTTCATTAACGGGTGATCGAGAGTCTGCAGTTACTGCATTCCAGAAACTAACGATATCTGGTTTAAGTGAAGTAAATCCACAGTTACTCGTAAAGTGGTTCCGTTATACACATCCCCCAATGCTTGAACGTATTTATAAGGTAGCGGAGAAAGCTGATGAGAATAAAGAGGAGCCGTTAAAAGAAGTGCCGATTAAAGAGGAGCAGAAAAAAGAATATCAGAAGAAATAAATACCGTTGTTAAAACAACAAGAGTGTAATACTCCAGGTTTTTTGAACGAATAAGTTGGGTATTCTAAGAGAAAGATCAAAACTGTTCGTTAATGATAGGGGAATTGTTATGCGTAATATTGTCGTTATTACACTTTCATCGATAGTAGTCGCCTTTGCCTACAATTTTTTGTTAATTCCACATGAGATTTTAAGTGGGGGATTAAGCGGGATTGCTATCATGCTTGGTATTATTACACCCTTGAATACAGGGGTTTTAAATTTACTATTGAATTTGCCTTTGCTTATTTTAGGGGTCTTGAAGCTAGGGAAGCGGTTTATTGGATATACTATTCTTTCTGTAGTCGTCTTGTCGGTAAGCTTGTATATTATTCCGATTTATAAAGCTACACAAGACCCAATTCTTGCCTCATTATTTGGTGGCGTTATTGTGGGTGTAGGGACGGGCATGATTTTCCGTGCGGCAGGTTCCTCTGGAGGTTTTGATATTATAGCGATGCTGCTAAGTCGTAAACGAGATTTTCCACTTGGTACATTAATCTCTGTATTGAATGGTATCGTTGTAGCTGTCTCCGGGTTCGTTTTTAGCTGGGATGCAGCATTGCTGACGCTCGTATCAATTTATGCTACAGGGAAAGTTGTCGACACCATTCATACAAGTCATATTAAATTGACACTAATGATTATTACGGGCAAGGGCGAGGAAGTAAAACAGCAGCTACTGGAAAAGCTTCATCGAGGTGTAACTATTATGGATGCGAAGGGTGCTTATTCAGGCGAAGGGCGAAAAGTTTTAATTACCGTCATTACGCGCTATCAGCTTGCTGAAGTAAAAGGTATGATCAAGGAAGCAGACGCCAAAGCCTTCGTCAATATATTACAAACTACCGAGGTCATCGGCATGTTTGATAGAGGCGTAAAGTAAAGGGTGTCCTTGATTACACGTTAAAACTGATTGTCTTGCTAGAAATAGACATCCATTAAAAATAAACAATTATTCCTTCTACACACGTTATTGATTATAATTATTGTAATCGAACGTGTGTTTTTTATATTTTAAAGGGGAAGGGGTTAAATAATGAACAAAGAAACAGTTCACGCATATTGCCTAAAGCTTCGTGGAACAACCTATGATTACAAAGAAGAATGGCATGCTGATCGCTATCATATTGGGGGTAAAATGTATGGGATGATGGGCGGCGATGCTGCTGGAAGACCAGTACTTACTTTGAAATGTGAACCTAATCGAGCTGAAGAGTTGAGAGAAGCCTATGAAGGTATAATTCCAGGTTACTATATGAATAAAACACATTGGAATTCAATCTATATGGATGTAGATGATGTACCTATGGATTTAGTTGAAAAATTAATTAAACATTCTTATGAGATAGTTTTCGGAAAGTTAACAAAAAAAGCTCAGCAGGAAATTCTTTTAATGGAAGAAATGAAGTAATGATTATTTCCGTGTGGCACAAAAAAGTAGGATGAAACACCATTGCGTCAAAGTAAAGCCCCACGAGTAGAATTGGCGAAGAAATACTCCGGTACAAGAGAAAAGTGCTCAGGTCAGCCAAGGAACTGATCGGGTGCAAAAGAAAAGTGCTCGAGTCCAACTGATATTTGCTCGACCGGCAACACAATATATGAAATTAAAAAAGAATCTGCAAATTTCTCCAGCTAAATAGCGGAGAAAACAGATTCTTTTTTGTAGCTCCTATGCTATATCTAGTTATACCCACGTTCACCAAATGGCTGAAGCTTGTCGAGCCATTTTTGTTCTAGTTTTTCTAGCTCTTTTTTGGGATCGAAATAACCCTCTTCTTTTTTCTTTAAATATTCCGCAACTTCAATATCAAAAGCGTCTTTGCCGAGTGCGTTGTAATCGGCTTGTAGCTCTTTATTAGTATGCGTATTTGTTTTTAACATAAACTGAAAGCCGTTTAAGCGTTTTAAATTATTGAAGCTGCCTACAAACACTTTACCATTTTGTTTATTGGTCATTGTGAAAACACCAGCTTCGATTTTTATTTCTTTGTACATTTCCTTTAATTCTTTTTTATGGTCCATCGGAAATCCTTCTTTCTTATTTTTTTATCCAGTAAGCACTGCCATCCTCTTTTCGATCCATGAAGCCGTATTCGATTAAATAGCGACGTATTTGCACATAGTCCTCATATATCGGTTGGATTATTTCGTTTAATTCTTTTTCTGAATACTGTTTTGTTTCATCGAAAAGTTTTGTGATTGCACGGAGTATCACAATTTTATGTTTTTCACGTTTTGGGAAGCGGACAAGCTCTTTGCCTATACCGTTTGGAAAGTACTTTTCAAGTAATTGCTGTTCTTCAGAAATCGTAATATTATAGCGATCGTCGACCATCGTAGCCGTTTTATGAATAGGTACAAAACTATCTTCCTTTTCATTTTGTTCTTTTAATAGCTCCATCATTGCAAGAAACGTTTTCGCTTGACGTTCCTTTTCTTTAAGAGTAAAGCGATGGTGGCGTATCGTTGTTGCACTACCAATTTCCAACTCTTCTTTAATTTCTTGATCGGTTTTTCCCTCATAAAATAAGCGTAAAATATGACTTTGATGATCAGTTAGTCCTGTCATTTTTTTATGAAGGCCATTTAAATAATGAAATACTGATTGATGTGCTGCAGTAATATGATGTTGCATAAATTTCTCTGCCTCGTAGAGAACATCTTCATGAGGATAAATAATACCCTTTTCAATTTTCTCCCCGCAAAGCAAACAAGTGAAGTGTGTTGCTTCATCATTGTAGCCCTTTTTTATGTCATGGATTGAAGCTTGCCAAAACAATTCATTTACATCCATTGAAAATCCTCCTAAAAAACAAACGATTAATAATTTTGTTTGCTTATTTATTATTAAAATAACAAATTGTTTGAATAAAATCAATAAAAAACACATCATTTTATAAACGATGTGCGAAAATGTTTATTTGTTTTTCTTTTTAAAAATAATGATTGATAAGATCGCTAGCACAATAATTGTGACAAAAATAATGATAAAGCTAGTTGAGGTACTCAGTATATTTCCATGAAGGTCATAGACAATCCCATACATTATTTTATAATCTTCCACCTGTGAAACAGGCGCACCTTCGAAAACCTTGGAAATTGAGCTCTCCATAAAGGCATTGCGTAATAGTAAAGTTGTATGGCTGATAGGGAAATACATAATAACATTTTGAGCAAAGCTTGGAAGTGCTCCAACAGGTACATAAACACCACATAAGAAACCGAGTGCTGTACCGACGATTGTACTGAGAGTTGAAAATGAATGTTGGGTGTTAGCAAGTAACACAAGGAACAGGTTAAAAACACTGGCAAGTAACACAGATAAAAATAGTAAACCTACTACTTTCATGAAATCCCCAAAGCTTAGTAGCTGACCGCCAGTTGATGCGATAAAAATTTCACAGCCAATAAGGGCGATAAAGGAAAAGATACAGCCAATGATAAAGGCATTTAATACATAGCTAAATTGGATGGTTGTTCGCGAGATGGGTGCTGTTAGAAAATCAGCTTGCGCTTTTGATTCAAGGTCCCTAACAGCAATGCTATACGCAGCAAGTGTAGAAGAAACAGCAATCATAGATAGTAAACCAGCGACAATCCATTCATTGACCATCGTTACCAAAGCTGGAGTAGCCTTTGTCACTTCTTCAATTGCACTTACTTGTGATTTTTGAAGAAATACTGCGTAAAGCACAATGACAATAATGACAGAAAGAAGCGAGTAGAAGACTTGTGTTTTATCACGTCTGAAAACCTTATTATTTCGTATTACTAAGCTAAATAATGCTTCCATTAAGCTGCGCCTCCCTCGGCCATAATATGAAGAAAGACATCATCCATCGTACCTTTGATGACTTCAAACGAAGCAATAAGCGGCTCCGCTTTTTTTAATAGCGTTAAAGCATGTAGTGTCGAGTCGACTCGGATGGAGAAAATACCTAGATTTTCTGTATAGGAGATGGCATTTTCCTCGAGCCACTGTATCCCTTCAGAACTATTATGAAAAACAAGTGCCATTGAATCATAGGCGTATTTTGTTTTAAGTTCATCAGGTGTCCCTTCAGCAACAATTTCTCCTTCTTTTAAGACGATGACTTGATGAGCGACAGCCGCTTCTTCCATATAATGTGTTGTTAAAAAAACAGTCATGTTTGTTTCGAGCTGAAGCTGCTTAATGGCTTGCCAAACGAATTGACGCGTTTGTGGATCAAGCCCAGTTGTTGGTTCATCTAAAAACAATATTTTTGGTCGATGGATAAGGGCTCGAGCGATATCAGCGCGCCTTTTTTGACCACCTGATAAAGTTCCGTATTTGCGCTTTTCTATATCTTCTAAATGCAAATATGTTGAAACGAATTGATAATTATCGGTTAATTGTTTTTTCGATAAGCCATATGTTTTACCACGATGAAGTATATTTTCCTGCACCGTTAATCGTTCATCTAGTAAACTTTGCTGAAATACGACACCAATTGATTTTCGAATTTCCGCATTGTCATTGCTTGCATCAAGTGTGTAACCATTAATGTTTACAGTACCGTTTGATTTTTTTAATAATGTACAAAGTATTTCAATGGTCGTTGATTTTCCGGCACCATTTGCACCTAAAAAGGCGAAGAGGGAACCTTGCTCAACCGTAAATGAAATACCTTTTACTGCCTGATGATCCCCATATTGTTTACATAGATTTTCAACTTGTATAGCAAAGGTCATATTGTTTTATTCCTTTCTTTTTTGAATTTGTTGATTGATTTTTGCAATATCATTTTTTTGGATTACATAAATAATGCACCAAGCAAAAAAGAAAATAATAGCTTCACTTATAAAAATAGACGTAAAGCTTGAATGTTCAAACCAGCGCCCGAAATAGCCTGCAATCAACACACACAGCGTAACTGCAATTACATGTAAAATAAACTGAGCAATAAAAGGTAAACGCTCAATGTCAAAGATCATGGATAGTAGACCTATAACAGCTCCAAGTATAGCGGCGATGATAATTTGTTCAAGTAATTCCGGCCCTGACATCACAGCGTTATTAGATACGACACTTAATGTTACTAAGATGTAGGAAGAGCTAAGTGATATGAGTATTCCAATAATCATCATACGAATAAATTTCATATTATGAGTCCCTCCCAATCCCTAAGTGGTGTTTTAGTTCTTTTAAATATTTCCGGCTAACATGGACGGACACATCGTTTTCTAAAATCAGTTCTGTTGTACCGATTTTACCCATTTGAATAGAGGCAATTTTGTTAATATTGACGAGTGTTGATTTGCTGACTCTGGCAAAGTCTTTCGCTAATTGTGCTTCTAGCTCATATAATTTACGCTTCGTTTCGAATTCCTGTTCCTCTGTCTGCAAAAAAACTTTTGCACCCTCTGCGTAAATGGAGTAAATATCCGAAATTTTTAGCATATGAATTTCCTGTTGAAAGTAGCCATCTAGCATCGTTGTTTGTGAAGCTTGAAGCTGCTTCATCAGGCGTTCAATTTGCTCGGTGTATTCCTTCGCATGTATATGAACCTCAGTTTCTTCTAGCTCACTATTGATTGTTAAATGAATTTTCATTGGAGGCCTCCTTTACATATCTCCGCTCGGAGAAACACTGAATCAGGTAATAATAATGTAGCATAGAAAATTTTGGCTTGGGGAAAATCTTGGATGAGAGGTTAAATTTTGTAGATAACAGGTTCAATTTGAACGATATATGACTTTGCAAAAAAGTGATGAAGTAGAAAAATAGGCAGGTTCACGGCATAATAGAATGATACAGTCACGAGGGGTTGCTTCTATGTTTATTTTTGACAAGCACATGTTTATTACATTATGTATTGGTTTAACAGGTGCTATTTTATTTAATTTATTATATATTCCAATGCCGTGGTTACTTGGAGCTATAGCAGCGGTGCTAATTGTTCAGTTATCAACGAAAGTACAATTGAAATGGCATAAATATTTCCGTAATTTTGGTCTAATTGTTGCGGGGTATTCCATTGGTTTTGCGTTTACTCCAGAAGCGGTGCAGGATATTAAACAATTTATAGGAAGTATGATTGTTTTAAACGTAATATTTATCGCACTGTTTTTTGGTATTAGCTATTTAGTTGCCAAACGTGTGGATTTAGATTTTGCGACCGCGTTGACATGCTGTGTACCTGGTGGCATGTCACAGGTTGTTGCCTTTGCCGAGGAGCAAGGGGATATGGATATGGTCGTGATTACGTTCTTCCAAATATTAAGGGTTCTATTAATCGTCTGCTTTGTACCATTAATGGTATCAGGCTCTGGGGGAACTGGTGTAGTTGCCAACGGAGCGTATACATGGAACTTAATAGGATTACTTGCTGTGTGTGGAGTAGCGGGGTGGTTGGCACAAAAAGTAAAAATACCAACAGGCTATATGCTGGGCCCAGTGTTTTTATTGATGGGCATCAATATAGCAGGGATTGACGTACCGAAATTGCCATTGTCACTACTTCATATTGCACAGCTAATGCTTGGCATTTACATTGGGCTTTTATTGAAAAAAGAGGATTTACATTTATCGAAGAAGCATGTGTTTTACGCTTTTGTATCGGCAGGTATCTTTATTGGCGCAGCTTATGGCTTAACATTTATTATGAAGAGTTTATACAGCCTTGATTTTAAGACAGGCTTTTTAAGTATCGTACCAGGCGGGCTTGATCAAATGGGGATTATCGCTGCTTCCGTACATGCAAATGTCACGATCGTCACAGCATTTCAGCTATTCCGAGTGCTGGTCGTATCCGTTTTCCTCGTACCGTTTGTGAAAATGTTTGTGAAAAAAGTGAAAACGTAGAGTACGGGTGGATATCGTCAGTTTATTGTGTGGAAAATATATAAAATAAAGATGATAAACACTGTCATGTATATAAGTTGATTGGAGTGGAGGCTGGGTGACTACTTGGGTCTCATCGGCGCCCCCAGGAAGCTTTGCTCTGCGCGAAAGCGAAGCGTCAGCAACAAATGTTTTATCTGTGCGAAAGCGAAGCGTCAGCAACAAATGTTTTATCTGTGCGAAAGCGAAGCGTCAGCAACAAATGTTTTCTGTAGCGAAAGCAAGCGGCAGCTACAAATGTTTTAACTGTGCGAAAGCGAAGCGTCAGCAACAAAGCGCCCAGTCGGAACGGAAATCAACCAGACGTTATGGCATTGATCCTAATATTGTAAAGAGTTGTTGGTTTTGGAAACTAAAAACTTAATGTGACGTCTTTACCTTCAAAGAGAGAAGGGAGAAGAACATTGTTTAAATATGTGATTCAACTAATTCTTGGTTTCTTAACTTTATTGGTGTCAACAGCTATTTCTTGGTATGAAGGAAGTGGAATCATAGATAATCCATTTGAATGGAAGTATTCAACACCATTTTCTCAGTTATTTAATATGGAGATAAACAATGGCCAGGATATTAGCCAGCTTGATTACTTTGTCTATGAAGCTAAATTCCAACCATTTTTCCCGACGATTATGACCGTAAGTGTTATTTATATTTTTGCAGTACTTATTGTTTTCATTTACCAACTAAATCGTCAATTATCCATTATCTTGTCAGGAATTATAAGTTGTGTAGGTATTGTTAGTAGTGGTATATTTCTTAACTCTACAACCGATGGAGGGAATGTATTCTTTGGGATTACAGCTGTCGGTGCATTAATTTTTATATGTATTACAATAAGTTTATGGTACAAGAAAAATTCATCATTTAACTTACAGCCATAATAATTGATTATTGGAACATAAGCGTGCGAGCTCTAGTACATAAGTCTTTGTACTAGAGCTCGCACTTTTTCAATCTTATAGCTACTCATTTTAATAATGAATCAAATGAGGAAATGATCTTAAAAGCGTTTTGTGTAGGTAATGGCGTATAGCAGTACCGATAGCCTTGGTATGACGAATAAAAAAAGATTGCCCATTAGATATTACCCTAATGAACAATCCTTCGAACCGTAAAGCCCTTACCATGTTTTCAAGCACGTGCTGCTTTAATTAATCAATTAAGGCCAGTAAATTATTTGGTCAGAAATAGCGTGAATACTATTTCTCAATGGCTTTCGCGCTTTTACTGGTATTATGTTTTGTGTGCTTGCGCTACTCGCTAATTCTTGCAAATTAGCTGTAAAAATCGCTATTAATCCAAACTCATTTAGAAATTTTTTGTTTTACACATCGTTTCATTATAAAACTTACTACAACACATATAAAAAGTATTAGTAATGGAATGGATTGAATAAATAAAAAGCCTAGAATAAAATCAAGTAATCCTGCTCTGGGGTCATCTGTTGCCATAACGC
This sequence comes from Lysinibacillus sp. NPDC093688, assembly GCF_050280145.1. Classification (NCBI taxonomy): domain Bacteria; kingdom Bacillati; phylum Bacillota; class Bacilli; order Caryophanales; family Bacillaceae; genus Lysinibacillus; species Lysinibacillus sp. NPDC093688. The sequence continues at coordinate 18,689 of NZ_JBNNUX010000026.1, read as the reverse complement.
CAATAAAGAATGAAAGTGGAGCAACAACTACATTAATTGCTAAAGCGATACCGATGAAGAAAAATGAGAAACTCTTCTTTCTAACCGATATGATATATACTATTACAATTAAAATTGCCAATACTAATACGAGAAATTTTAATATATCTAAACACCTCTTGCCGTTAAAATATGTATATCTGAATTAATCATTCAAAGTATTTTTCATTATATATCATTTATCTATTATTATGTAAAAAAATTGCTAGCGTTTTTTGTTTTTATTGTTATAAAAATGCTGATAATTCCATCTTTATTAAAGGATGATTCTTTATCAGTTTTTTATAAAGATCACATTTGAAACGATTGCATTAACATCTCTGAAAATTTTTTCTTTTCCAATTTATCGGAATTATGGTATTATAAAGCTAACTATTATGAACGGAGGTGAAAAGGAATGAATAAAAACGCTACGAAAACATGTGTAAACGTAGATACAGCTATGTATTTTGCACGTGTGATTACTTTCGATTTTGCGAACAACGGGATAGGTCTGTCCATTTTTAAGCAAAATCAAATATCAAACGTAGCGAATTAACCATTCTTTTTCACAAACAAATGAGGAAAAGACTGCTTGTTAATCGAGCAGTCTTTTTTGTGTCTATAGATGTTTTTCGCACGTTCTTTGGAGGAAAAAACGATGCAAATTAAAGCTGAACAAATAGAAAAAATTATTGGTGGAAATGTTTTATTCGAAGGGCTTCAATTAGAAGTAAATACAGGGGAACATGTTGCCGTTGTCGGTGTGAATGGCAGCGGGAAAACGACTTTATTACAGTTACTATCTGGTTTGGATACACCGGATAAGGGGCGAATCATAAAAAGCAAGGAAGCGACAATTGGTTATTTACATCAAATTCCACATTATCCTACGTTATCTGTGAAGAAAGTGCTGGAGGAAGCATTTGCTGAAATCTATGCAATAAAGGCAAAAATGACAAAGCTTGAGCAGGAAATGCAGTTAGCTGTAACAGATAAGGTACTTCAGCAATATGGTCATGTACAAGAACAGTTTATGCTGCAGGGTGGCTATGAAATGGATGCGCAATTAGCCATGATTGCAAATGGCCTAGGTATTACACTATTACTTGAGCAGCCTTTTAATAGCTTAAGTGGCGGGGAAAAAACAAAGGTAATGCTTGGGCAAATCCTGTTAAGCAATCCTTCTATTTTGCTACTAGATGAACCGACGAACCATTTAGATATGCAGGCAATTGAATGGTTAGAAAATTATGTCCGAAACTTTGCGGGAATTGTTATTGTAGTATCACATGATCGCCAATTTATGAATCAGATGGCTCACAAAATAATTGAGATTGAGGATGGAGAGGCATTTACGTATATTGGCAATTACGATGCATTTGTAGCACAAAAAGAAGCAAAGGTTGAACAGCAGTTTGCTGAATACGAAGAACAGCAAAAGAAAATTAAAAAAATGCAGGAAACAATAAAGCGTTTAAAGCAATGGGCAAATGAAGCGAATCCGCCAAATGCTGGCTTGCATCGACGCGCCAAAAGTATGGAAAAAACACTGGCCCGTATAGAACGCGTGAAGAAGCCTACAACGAAAAAGAAAATGAATTTAGCTTTAACAATGGCTGAGCGTAGTGGTAAAGAGGTTGTACAAATGAAGGGCATTAGCCATGCATTTGAAAAACCATTATTTAAGGAAAGTGATTTAGCGGTTTACTTCGAAGAACGACTGGCGATTGTGGGTGGCAATGGCAGTGGGAAATCAACGTTATTAAAAATGATGCTAGGTGAAGTAAAACCGAATGAAGGTGTTTGCCATGTCGGCAGCAGTGTTAAAATTGGCTACTTATCGCAACAGTTTGAGCATAAAAATCCTGCCATTCGTTTAATAGATGCCTTCCGTGAGAGCGTCTCTGTGTCAGAGGCTGAAGCACGTCATATTCTTGCTCAGTTTTTATTTTATGGCTATGACGTCTTTAAAAAAGTGAAGGATTTAAGTGGCGGTGAGAAAATGCGCTTACGTCTAGCACAGTTAATGCATGAGGATATTAATTTATTGATGCTGGATGAGCCGACTAACCATTTAGACATTGAAGCGAGAGAAGTATTGGAGGATACATTGGAATCCTTTGAAGGGACTATTATTGGTGTTTCGCATGACCGTTATTTTTTACAAAAGATTTTTACAAAAGTTGCATGGATTGAGCATGAAACGATTCAAGTGTTTGAAGGGGATTATGAGTGGGCAAGACAAAAACGCTTAGAAGTAGCAAAAGAACCAGTAATAAAAGAAGCTCCTGAAAAGATCTACACGACTAAAAAAGAGATACCTGTTGAAGAACAAATTGAAAAGCTTGAAATGAAATTAAAGGAGCCTACACTTGCTATGGAGCAACGTCAAAAGCTTGAACAGCAGCTAAAAGATTTATATGAAAGATGGATTGAAGGAGGAACAAAGCATGCGTAAAATTGAGCATATCATGCAGCTAGATATTGATTATATTAAAAGTTTTAGTGAGATGGAAACATGTAATGAAGGAGTATTTTTTTACAATAAGGAAATGCCAACCTATTACGACGCCAATCATGCACATATATGGAGGAAGATTACCGAGCCAGATATGTTTTTAAAGAAAATCAAGGGTTTCTATCAGTCGAAATCTCTTATCCCTAGATTGTATTTATACAATGTTGAGGAAAATCAGTCATGTATAGAAGCATTAGAAATCCATGGCTTTCAATATGAATGTTTTACAGACGATGTACAGTGTTGGAATGGTGAATATGCGCAATTACCACATAATCCAGCCATACAAATTGAACGTGTAACAGATGCTAATAGGGAGGAAGCATTAGCTGTAGAAATGAGTATTGCTACATTTGGGGAGCCTGCATTAATTGAAAAAGCCTTTGAACAAACCTATCATTCTCCGCATTTTACGTATTATTTATTAAGAGTGGATGGCAAAGCTTGCTGTACTGCCAATATTTTTACCTCAGGGAAACAAGGGAGAGTCGAGAGTGTAGCGACGATTGAAAGTTACCGAGGACGAGGATTGATTGGGTATATTCTGCAGCATATTCAGCGAGAGTCGGTAAAGCAAGGGTTAGAGTATCTCTGGATCTTGCCTATCAATGAACAGGTTGCGAAGGTCTATGACAAGGCAAATTTCAAATCAATAGGTAAATTAAAATCAATTCATGCCTTTACTGAAGGAAAAAGCATTCATCAAATACGACAAGATGCCTAATTAGGATGAAAAATAAAAATGCTAGAATCTATCTTGGGATCACTCAAACTGTGTAAAAATAAGCTTGTAAAGGATAAAGTGGTAAAATCGCCCGTTAAAAAAATATAGCAATCCTGAACAGGAACGACTACTCGGAATTTTCGAATAATTGTTCGAAAGAAGGATTTTCAAACTTTAAAAGTTTTTTACTTGAAAAAATGGCGTATTCGATTTATTGTCTTTAGAGATACTTGTTTAATGGACTTGGAGGATATGGAATGCACGGAATTTATATACGCTATAATATCTCAGAAGAAACCTCAGCAGCACAATGGCCAAAAAAAATGGATGCATTTGCGTATGTTCAACGAGGAAAGCCACAACAAGACAATGACAACTTGCTGTCGGTGGAAGAGCTAAAAAGCCACGCCATTCGCTATATTAAAAGCTTAAAAGACAATGCAAGTGATCATTTAGTAGAGCAACGCAACGGAGAAATTGAGCACTTTGATCGACGCTATATAGAATCCTTAAAGCTAAAGGAAAGCATCGATTCACAGCTTATTAATCTAGAAGAAATTCGTTTACTTTTACAGTTAATGAATGTATTAAATTTATCACATGGTTTTGGAGAAAATGCTGGAAAGCTACTACGTCAAATTACCCCATATGCAAAAGAGGTAGAGCATCCAACTTTCCAGACTACTCGTGTTGAGCGACATTTTTATTCAGAATTAATAGAACAAATTGAAGCTGTATATGCACGAATTATGCGTCAACACAACCCATCAACGACTGAAATGCAGCAAGCAGAAAAGCTATGGACAGCAGTTTGTGAGCAAGCTATTGAAAAGGTAGAGTCACGAATTGAACGCTTGTCTTCTATCAAGTTAAAGCATGAGAAAAATTTACTAGAGTTTAATCAATTAAAACAGCAAAATATCGAGGCAAAGGAACGCCTGGATATTGCTGTCAATGATCTTGATGAAATTTTAAATGTATTAGAATCCTAAATGGTTTGTTAATGACTATATAATGCGGGTTGAGTGGGGGTAGCTATGAGCTAGCCCCACTTTTAGCCCCATTTTCAATAGCACGTAACTACCCATACATTTAGAAGGCAGTGAACAGCAAGGAACCATTAATCGCTAGGTGAAACAAATGGTAAGGTTACCAGTTCTGCGTCAAAGATTTTAGGGTAGACAAACTTCATAACAAAATAGAACAGACATACTTCAATTAACCAAATGGCAATAGAGAGTATGTCTGTTTTTATGCAGATGAACTAGTAGAAGTGCCTGTTTTTAGAGCCCTGAAAGCATGCAGATTGTTCCGGTTTTTATACCAGTAGGACCGTTAAACCCTGGGATTGTATCGATTACTGTATTTGTTGCTATATCAATAACAGACACAGTTTGGTCAAGTTGATTTGTGACATAAGCAAGTGATCCATCCGGCAAGATGGTTACTTGGTCAGGAGATAATCCTACAGGGATTGTATCAATCACCGTATTTGTTGCAGTATTTATGACAGATACAGTATTACTACCTTTATTGACAATGTAAACAAGTGACCCATCAGGTGTTATTGCTGTTCCAACAGGTCCTGTTCCCACAGGGATTGTATCAACTACTGTATTTGTTGCAGTATTAATTACAGATACAGTGTTACTACTTTCATTTGTAACGTAAGCAAATTGTCCATTCGGTGTAATAACGATTGATCTTGGGCGAAGTCCAACAGGGATTGTAGCAACCACCGTATTTGTAGCCGTATTTATAACTGATACTGAACCTGGGTTGGGAAGTAAGTTTTCGTTTGCAACGTAAGCAAATGCACTATTCGGAGTGAAAGCTATACCTTGAGGTAGGGGCCCTACATTAATAGTAGCAGTTACGGCATTCGTTGTTGTATCTATGACAGATACAGTGTTAGACCCGTGATTTGATACATAAACAAGTGCTCCATTTGGTGAAGCCGCAATACCAAGAGGGTTAACTCCTACTGGAATCGTAGCGATTGGAGCGTTTGTATCAGTACTAAAAACAGTTACATCATTCGACAAGTCATTTGCAGTATAACCAAATGCTCCATTTGGAGTAATCGTCACTTCTAGAGGACCAGTTCCTACTGGAATAGTAGCGACTATCGTATTTGTCGCTGTATCAATCACTGATACTCTATTATCAGGAGTCACTAGCTGACCAGCATCTGTAACGTACACTAAAAAATGACAAGGTGGTGGAATTGGTGGTTCAGGTATAAATGGTGGCTTACAAATACAAGGAGGACAAAAACCGCAACCATGACAACGACAACTTGGATTTGATTTAAACTTGAACTTGATCCTTTGAAAATTTTTATGTTCGTTTCCCACGATACACACCCTTTCTATTATATATTGACACTATATGCAAACAGATTTATGTTGCTTGTACGTTTTACCTTAACCAAATACTTTTGTGTCGAATGGTTGGGTATATGAGTTGAGAGCATTGTTTGACTCTCAAATTATAGTGTTATTATAGGGTTCTTTAACCACATTAAATATACTAGAATATAAGAAAAGTATGTCTGCCGATAGGAGCTTCTAAATAAAGCCCCATCATAGTGACATGCTTTTTTATTGGTAAAAAAGCCACGTCCTGTGGCATTACTAAATGATCGACATCGTGTCGGCCTTCATACAAGCCTAAGCACAAAACTGATTCGGGTCGAGGTATATTTGATAAACCTATCATTCAAAATTAAGAAAATATAAAAAATTACGAAACTTTTTGTGGGCTGTATCCGTATAGTAGGTAATACAATGAAAAGGGGTGAACAACTTGACGCTATTTGGCTATTCACTCGAACAGATCTTTTTAGTGGTATTAATTTTCGGTGGTCTTGCAACTCTTTTAATTATGTTTTTTGGTGATGCTGTCGAGGGCATTGGAGAGGGACTACCGATTTTTAATCCGAGTGTCATTCTATCTTTCATTACGTTAATGTCAGCAACAGGGTTTATTTTGGAAAAATTAGCCTTCTTCCCTAGCGTTTGGAACATTGTTGCTGCTTGTATCATCGGAGCTATTTTAAGTGCACTATTTTATTTATTCGTTCTTGTTCCGCTACGATCGGCCGATGTTTCGTTAGCTTATACGGAAGAATCACTTGGTGGCCAGCTAGGAAAGGTTATTGTTCCAATCCCAACAGACGGTTTTGGAGAGGTAGTAATCGAAACGACTAGCGGTATGATATCGAAGCGAGCAACGGGATTTGACAATGAGGCTATCGATTACGATACGACGGTACTTGTTGTAGAAGTGAAGGAAGGAACACTGTTTGTGAGATCTTATGATAAGAAATTTTTATAAAGGAGCGATATTTATATGTCAACGGAAATTTTAATTGTTATAGGGATTGTAGCATTTGTTTTAATTGCACTAGTTGGACTGTATGTGACTAAGTATCGTACAGCGGGTCCTGATGAAGCACTGATTGTGACAGGTAGCTATCTTGGCTCAAAAAATGTACATAAAGATGAGTCAGGAAATCGTATAAAAATTATACGTGGTGGCGGTACATTTGTATTTCCGATTTTCCAGCAGGCACATCCATTAAGCTTATTGTCAAGTAAGCTTGATGTGACTACACCTGAAGTGTACACGGAACAAGGTGTACCTGTTATGGCCGATGGAACAGCTATCATTAAAATTGGTGGTTCCATTTCTGAAATTGCAACGGCAGCGGAGCAATTTTTAGGAAAGCAAAAGGAAGAGCGTGAAAATGAGGCGCGTGAAGTATTAGAAGGTCATTTACGTTCGATCTTAGGTTCAATGACGGTTGAGGAAATTTATAAAAACCGTGATAAATTCTCTCAGGAAGTACAACGTGTTGCATCTCAGGACTTGGCGAAGATGGGTCTGACAATCGTATCCTTTACGATTAAAGATGTACGCGATAAAAATGGCTACTTAGAATCGCTTGGTAAGCCACGTATTGCACAGGTTAAACGTGATGCGGATATTGCTACTGCAGATGCTGATAAAGAAACACGTATTAAGCGAGCCGAAGCATCGAAAGAAGCACAAAAGGCAGAACTTGAACGTGCGACAGAAATTGCAGAAGCTGAAAAAGAAAATCAATTAAAGGTAGCAGAATTCCGTCGTGAGCAAGATATCGCTAAGGCACGTGCTGACCAAGCATATGAACTTGAAACGGCTCGTGCAAAACAAGAAGTAACAGAACAGGAAATGCAAATTCGTATTATTGAACGTCAAAAACAAATTGAATTAGAAGAAAAAGAGATTTTACGTCGTGAGAAGCAATATGATTCAGAAGTTAAGAAAAAGGCTGATGCTGATCGTTACGCTATCGAACAAAATGCAGTTGCGGCTAAAATGCGTGAACTAGCACAGGCAGATGCCGAGAAATACCGTATTGAATCTTTAGCCAAAGCAGAAGCGGAGAAAATTCGATTGGATGGTCTTGCGAAAGCGGATGCTGAGCGGGCACAAGGGGAGACAGAAGCAGATATTATTCGACTTCGAGGTCTTGCAGAAGCCGAGGCAAAACGTAAAATTGCGGAAGCCTTCGAATACTATGGTCAAGCAGCTGTTCTTGATATGATTGTACGTATGATGCCAGAATATGCGAAAGAACTTGCAAGTCCACTTGGCAATATTGATAAGATTACTGTTGTTGACACAGGTGGTGGGGAAGGAAGCGGCGGTGCCAATAAGGTAACTGCCTACGCAACTAATTTAATGTCAACATTACAGGAATCGTTGAAGGAAACATCAGGGATTGACGTTAAAGAACTAATTGAAAGCTATGCTGGGAAGCATACATTGCGTCCTGAGTTAGAGCGAATTGCAGTAGGCTTAGGAGAGCAAGCACCTGTTACAACGCAAGACGAGATAAAAGAAACAGTTGAACAAAAATAAAATTTTAGCCGCCTGATATTTGTAATATCGGGCGGCTATTTTTGAGAAGCTTTTATTTTTCTTTAATTTCTTTCCACTCACTAGCGAGCATACCGTAAGCAACATGATCGACATAATGATCATAAAGCCATTCTGCTGCACGGATCGTTCCCTCTTTTGTAAAGCCTAGTCGCTCAGGGATGGCACGACTTTTTGTGTTGCCCACAGCAGCACGAATTTCGACCTTATTGAGCTGTAAATCCTGAATAGCATATTGTAATAATGCCTGTACGGTCTTTGTCATAATACCATGTCCTTGAGCTCCTTCACTGAGCCAATAGCCAATCGCTGCAATTTTATTGCTATGATTAATCGTATTAAATCCAGCAATGCCTACTATTTCATTTCGAAAAATGATGACAAGAGAGAGGCTACTTTTAGCTTCTTGTCCTTTTATACAGCCTTCTATATATGCCGTTGTATCGGCTACTTCCTTTGTAAAATCCAGCCACGGCAACCATTCACGTAAAGATGCTCGTGATACATCAGTTAAGGCAAAAACAGCATTTGCATCTTCTAATTCGATAGTACGTAAGGATAGTTCAGGATTAATTGTAATTTGCATTGTTTTTCACCTCTTTATTATTTTAAGGCATCGTGCATAAAGCCCTTCATTTCATGATTAAGAACTGTTAACTCCTCAATAATTTCACTGAAATCTTGAACGAGCTGAGCCTGTTCATTTGTAGCGTCATTGATTTGCCCCATATTTTGCTTCAGGATGTCAAGGTTTCTATTTATATTTCGAAGGGATGATTCAATGTTTTCAGTGGCGCTAGTTGTTTCGAAAGAGAGCTTTCTAACTTCCTGCGCTACGATGTTAAAGCCAGCGCCATGATGCCCCGCACGAGCTGCCTCAATAGATGCATTTAAGCCGAGTAAATTTGTTTGGCGAGAAATGCTTTTTATTAATTCTGTTACTTCATTTGTCTTCTCAGAATCTTCAAGTGCGTGCTGTGCTTGTTTGTTAATTTCCTCACTTGTTGCTGCTAATTCCTGTGAATGAGAGGCAATCGTATGTACTTTATCCTGTAGGCTGTTCACAATGCTATCCATTGTACTCATATAATCCTCGAGTTTAAGTTCATTGTCGATTGGCAGTCCAAATGCTAGGGCTCCTACGACTTTGCCATTTTCACGGATTGGAAATGAAAAAGCATTGATGGCCACTCCGTATACATCCTCTGGTATAACGACATCAGCATTTTTTCCATTGAAGGCAATGAAAACATTTTGGTCATTAGCATTTACCTTTTGTCCACTTAGATAGCCTGAATCTACACGTTTGCCAGCTAAATAATTTACAACTGTTTCACTTTCCTTCTCAATGACAGCCACGATTGCTTCTTCCTTTAATGCAAGGTGGATATAGGGTGCTGAAAGAGCCAAAGCTTCAATAATCTTCATAAAAATTCCTCCAAGTCTATGCAACGGAAATAGGTTTAGTCATCGGAGCTCATATTGCAAAGATTGCTAGATGATTACTTTCACTGTAACACAATATTTGCCAATTCAAAATAGATAAAAAATAAATTAAAATGAAAAAAAATTGATTTTTGTCGCGGGTAGAGTGTCAAATGAAATCGTGCACACAAGAATAAAAATAGAGATAAATTTGTCTATTTTTTGACAAACAATCGTGAGTTTTGAAGATTATTGTATTAGAATAATAGTAGCATCGGAAGTACGTGAAGGAGAGAGAGAAATGGATTACATCCAAAAGGGTACTAAGGCATTTCATAAGGCAAACTGGGCTTTATTTTTAGCGGGCTTTATTACCTTCGCCAACTTATATGTAACACAGCCATTATTACCAACATTTGCGAAGGAATTTCATGTGTCACCAGCAGTTGCGAGTTTAACGCTTTCTGTGACAACCTTTGCGTTATCGATCAGTATGATTATTGTTGGCTCATTATCAGAGGCATGGGGCAGGAAATCTTTGATGACCATTTCTATTTTTGCGGCATCTATTATTACGCTTGCTCTTGCTTTTTCTCCTAATTTTGAAACAATCTTAGTGTTACGTATTATACAGGGCGTTGTTTTTGCAGGATTGCCAGCAATTGCGATGGCTTATTTAGGGGAGGAAGTGGATCCATCTAGTTTAGGTATTGCAATGGGCTTATATATAAGTGGAAATTCGGTAGGTGGGCTAAGTGGTCGAGTTATTATAGGCACATTAACGGATCTTTACAATTGGCAGGTGGGGATGATTGTACTGGGTGTCATCAGTATTATGATTAGTGTGTTATTTATTTGGATGCTTCCTAACTCCAAGCATTTTACAGCTCGTCCATTACAGGTGAAATCATTGGCGACATCTCTTTTACAACATTTAAAGGACCCATCCATGCTTTGTCTTTTTGGTATTGGCTTTGTATTAATGGGGAGCTTTGTAACTCTTTATAACTACATTGGCTTTAAATTGATGGCGCCACCTTATAATTTAAGTGCTACGATTGTTGGTTGGATTTTTGTGATTTACTTAGTAGGTACTTTTAGCTCTGCTTGGTTCGGTAGTCTAGCTGATCGATATGGTCGTCAAAAGATGCTGTTAATGTCCATTGCTATCATGTTTACAGGGGCAATTTTCACATTAATTGAGCTACTTAGTTTAAAAATTTTAGGTATTACAATCTTTACATTTGGCTTTTTTGCAGCACACTCGATTGCCAGTGGCTGGGTAAGTAAACGAGCCACTCATGATAAAGCGCAGGCTTCTTCTCTCTATTTATTTTTCTATTATTTTGGTTCAAGTGTTGGAGGAACGGTAGGTGGGGTATTCTGGATGCATTACGGCTGGGGAGGCGTTATTGGTATGATTACTGTATTTTTAGTCGTAGCATGCTTGCTATCTTTTTTATTAAAGGGAGTTATTGCTAAACAACGCATTGTAACAGGACACTAGAAATTTATCAATTTTGGTAGTTTTATATTTTATGTAACTATAACAACTTCATCATCTATTATAAAAGTGATTTGTCGTAAACTATCTGATAGTATAATGAGTAGACTGGTTATAAAGAGGAGTTGAAGAATATGTTTGCACGTAATAAAGGATTTTCATTTGTCTTTGCTTTGCTGGCGGTAGTTTTAGTTTTGACAGCTTGTGGAGCCGCTAAAGAAAGTGGGCAATCGGAGGGAAATACTACAAAGAAATCGGAAGAAAATGCGGATTATTCATCAAAAGTGAAGGAAAATCCAATTGTGACGATTACGATGAACGATGATAAAAAAATCGTCATCGAATTAGAGCCTTCTATAGCGCCGAATACGGTAGCTAATTTTATTTCCTTAGCTAAAAAAGGTTTTTATGATGGTCTTATTTTTCATCGAGTTATTCCTGATTTTATGGTTCAAGGTGGAGATCCATCGGGTAATGGTACGGGTGGACCAGACTACTCGATAGCAGGTGAGTTTTCATCAAATGATTTTAAAAATGATTTGAAACATGAACGCGGTGTTATTTCAATGGCTCGTTCAAATGATCCGAATTCTGCGGGATCTCAATTTTTCATTATGGTAAAGGATACATCTCAGCTTGATGGAGAATATGCTGCCTTTGGGAAAGTAATCGAGGGGATGGAAACAGTAGATGCTATCGCTGCTGCTGAACGAGATGGTGCAGATAAACCATTAAAAGATCAGCAAATGAAAAAGGTAGAAGTAGATACAAAGGGCTTTGATTATCCGGCTCCAAAGGTACTAAAATAACAGATTTGTAAATTCGAAACAAAAAAGCATGAGAGATCAATTTTGATCTTCCATGCTTCTTTACATTTAACCCATAATATTGTAGCCTGCGTCGATGTAAATCGTTTCGCCTGTTACACCGCGAGATAAGTGAGAAAGCATAACGATTGTCATGTCTGCCACTTCATCTTGTTGAACATTACGTTTTAATGGAGCTGTTTCTTCGATTTTGTGTAAAATTGTATTGAAAGAAGGAACACCTTTTGCAGCAAGTGTGCGAATCGCTCCAGCTGAGATCGCATTAACGCGAATATTATCTTTGCCAATATCTGCAGCAAGATAGCGCATAGATGCCTCTAATGCAGCTTTTGCTACACCCATAACATTGTAGCCATCAAGGACACGCTCTGCTCCAAGGTAACTCATTGTTACGATAGAGCCGCCTTCAGTCATATAAGGATGTGCGGCTTTTGCTGCTGAAATAAGTGAATAGGCGCTAGTATCTTGCGCAAATGCATAGCCATCACGAGTTGTATTTAAGAAGCGATTGTGTAAATCTTCTGCATTAGCAAAGGCTACGGAGTGCACGATACCATGGATAACGCCTACTTTTGTACCGATTTCATCGAAAGCAGCTTTTGTGCTTTCATCGCTGTTAACATCACATTGTACGATTAGTGAATCGGATTGTCCGATTTTCTCTAATTGCATTTGTAATTTTTTTAATGAACGTTCTTGGCGATATGTGAAAATAACATTTGCACCTACGTCAAATAAACGTTTTGCGATACCCCAAGCAATACTTCGATCGTTTGCCACGCCCATTACGACAATATTCTTATCTTTTAATTGTAATAAATTATCCATCATCTAATAAGAACCCCTTTATGAAATAATATCTGTTATTAGTACCAACTACTAAAATCTTATCATACATAAAAAATGGTTGCAATAACAAGATGAAAAGAGTGACCAACTTTACGTTGAAAAGTACAAAAAAATTCATCTTCATTATGTTAGAGATGAGTCATGGTATAAGAATCTGTTACTAAGTGGTTCGTTTGTAGAAAATGGCTCATCATCATAACGTGTGGTTGATTTCCGTTCCGGTTGGGCGCTTTCCTGGGGGCGTCCGATGAGCCGCTTCGCTTCGCTGCTCGCTCCAGGGTCTCGGGCCAACACGATGTTGGTCACGAAGGCGTTATCACAGGATGTGATGGTTTTAGCCTTCGTTCCCCTATCGCTGATCCCCGAGGAGTCGCCCAGCCTCCACTCCAATCAACTAATATGCACGGAATACGTTTTGACAAAATGTCCACTCTAATTTCCCATGATAGACAAAAATTTATTAGAAATCATTTGTATGGCTTATCACTATAACGTGAGTTGATTTCCGTTCCGGTTGGGCGCTTTGTTGCTGACGCTTCGCTATGCTACAGGGTCTCGAGCCAACAGATGTTTTTTGCGAGAAAGCGTAGTGGCATTATGGCGGCAGCGTCACGATGTTGGTCACGAAGGCGTTATCACAGGATGTGATGATTTTAGCCTTCGTTCCTCTATTGCTGATTCCCAAGGAGTCGCCCGTTCTTCGCTCCAATCAACTAATACATGAGGGAAAAAAATAAAGGCACCCAGTTAAGGATGCCTTTAAAGATACTTAAAATTATTCGAATTTTAAAGAATCGCCATCGAAAGTTTCGTCTGCTACTTTGATTGAGTCAGTTGGGCATCCTTCGAAAGCATCTTGCATGTCTTCTAGTAGATCTTCTGGAACTTCAGCTGTTCCCATGTTATCATCTAAAATAACGAAGGCAATACCTTCATCATCATAATCATAAATATCTGGTGCAGCGGCTCCGCAAGCGCCACAAGCGATGCATGTATCTTTATCAACAATTGTGTATTTAGCCATTTTTTTTTTCTCTCCTTTTACATGTTCCTACAAAGCTTCATACTCATTTTAAAGATGTTTATCTTACTTTTCAACATAAATACTATTAAATTGGAGGAATTTGCGTCTATGTTTAATCAAATTTTATTGCAAATCTTTCAAAAACTAAATAACGAACGAACTATTTCAGCTGCTTATCATGTATTAAGAGGAAAGCGCTCAGGTCAGACTATTCAAGACATTGGCCTATTTCAGTTACATAATTATTTCGGGCTATTACCTAAGTTACCTCGGAAGACATTTGATGAAGCCGTAACTTCATTTTTGCAGTATAGTTGGTTAATAATGCAAGAATCTGGTCACTATTCCATGAAAGAGCTAGGTTTACAGCGAGCAGAGCAGTCGCCTGACTTTTTATTTGACGGATGGCACTATAGGGGAAATGAGCATGTATTTTTTGCAAGGTTCTCGTTAATTGTTCAAAGTTTATCTTATCAAAATGCTGGGGTTCGTTCATTTTCTCCTATTAGTAGAGATACGAATATTCAGTCCTGGGTTCGATCATTTTTATTCGAGCATCACTATCAAGATGGGCATTTACAGCAACAATTATTGGAGGAATGTGAACAGGTGCTTTCTGTGTTACCAGTGTCAGATGCCAACAAGCAGCTCGTCCTCTATCGGTTGAGCGGTCATAGTTTACCAGGATGGACGTGGCAGCAGCTTGCTAGTCAACGTCAGGAAACAGTTTTAGATCGTCAATTAGCGTTTATAGAATTGCTACATACGTTATTAAATGAAGTTCATCAGACAAATGATTATCCGCTGCTTGGTAAAATGGCAGAGGGGTTAAGAGTAAAAGCATTATTAACCGATTCAGCGCAGCAAACAGCACATTTATATGAGCAGGGCTATTCAATTGAACAAATTGTGCGAATAAGGAAATTAAAACAAAGTACAATTGAGGACCATTTGGTAGAATTAGCCATGAATGAACCGAACTTTTCGATTGGTCCATTCGTCTCTTATGAAGAAGCGGAAAAGGTTTGGCAGGCATCGAAACACTATCAAACTAAAAAATTGAAAACATTGCATGAAGTAGTTGAAGGGTTGAGTTATTTCCAGTTAAGGCTTGTCCTCGCGAAAGGAGAAGTATAAATGGAACTTGAACAAACGTTAGCAAAGTATTTTGGCTATACAACATTTCGTCCAGGTCAAAAAGAGGTCATCGAAGCAATTATGGAGGAAAAAGATGTTATTGCTTTATTACCAACAGGAATGGGGAAATCACTTTGTTACCAGCTACCAGGATATATCTTACAGAAGCCGGTTTTAATTGTTTCTCCTTTGCTTTCTCTCATGCAGGATCAGGTAGAGGAGCTAAAACGCTTTGGTGAAAAGAGGGTAGTTGCCTTAAATTCTTTTTTAACAGTAAGTGAAAAACGATATGCGTTACATTCTTTAGAGCAGTTTCGCTTTATCTTTACGTCGCCAGAGATGCTTTTACAGCAACAGGTTCAAGACAAGCTTTCACAAATGCAGCTAGGTCTTATCGTTGTGGACGAGGCACATTGTATTTCGCAGTGGGGCTTTGATTTTAGACCAGATTATTTACGAATTGGACAATGGTTTTCACAAGTAAATCGTCCGCCGGTTTTAGCTTTATCAGCGACTGCGACGAATAAAGTAGTCAATGATATACGAGATACATTGTCGCTAGATACACCATTTGAGTTTTTGTACAATGTGGATCGGCCTAATATTCATCTTGGACGTGTTGTATTTGAGGATAGGGCAGATAAAGCACATTGGATTATGCAGCATGTTAAAGAAACGGCAGGACCGGGTATATTATATATGTCCTCGCGGAAGCGTGCTGAACAATATAGTGAGGCGCTTATACAGGCAGGTATCCGAGCGGCAGCTTATCATGCAGGCTATGGTGCTGAGGACCGTCAGTTTATTCAGCAACAGTTTATTGACGGGGAACTCGACTGGATTGTGGCAACGAATGCTTTTGGAATGGGTATTAATAAGTCAGATATTCGTCAGGTCATCCACGAAACGATGCCTGCTAATGTAGAAAATTACATGCAGGAAATTGGCCGTGCAGGGCGTGATGGTCAATCAGCGCTCGCCATTTTACTATATAGTGATGGTGACGAGGAACTTGCGAAATTTGTTGTAACAGGCGATTTGCCAACAGCTGGTCATGTGGATCGTTATCAAGAACTACTAAATCAACAAGAACACCCTTCACAAATGTTGAAAAATGGAGAACTGAGTGAGACCGCTTTTCGTGTGCTTGATTACTGGCTGCAACAAGAACCGATGGAACAAGTTAAAGTGCGTTTAAATCATTTAGCACTGGAAAAATATCGTGCTGTCGATAAAATGCATATAATTACCCAGACAAAAGACTGTATTCGTACACAGCTAGTCGGGTATTTTGGGCAAAAATTGCTGAAAAAACCAGAAAACTGTTGTGAAAATTGTGGAATCCATTATGATGAAATCAATAAGATACGCTTGACGGTAGAGAAGAAAATAGAAATGATCCCATGGAAAAGTCGCTTAAAGCAACTCTTAATGGGTGTTTAGAGGCTCATCACCAAAAGTTGTGGCTGACATTTGTTAAAACGTATGCCATATATAAGTTGATTGCAGTGAAGACTGTACTCATCAGGGAAAGTGCCCAGTCGGAACGGAAATCAACTCCACGTTATGGTGATATGCCCTTTTTAGACTATAACTGACGGTCATTTACTTTTTTCGCAAAATTAGTCATAATAGAATGATAGAATGCGTAGTGAGGTTGGAGGAAAGGCGAATGAGTAAAGAAGATTATCGCGATAAAATCGAAGAACATCGTCAATCTTTTGAAGATGAACAAAAAGAACAGCAAGCTTTATCTAGAGTTGCAAGAATGAATAAAAATGGAAGTAATAATAAAAAGCCAAAAAATACAAAACGAAAAACGCCATTAATGACGATTCTTTTTGTAATTTTTATCTTAATTCCATTATCAATATTAATCTATTTCTTAAAATTCTATGAACCCGGATCAACAATTGAAGAGGCTGAAAAAAATTCTACGGAGCAAATTTTAGAAATTGACAAGTCAGGGGATAAAGCTGTACCTGTGTCAACAGACAAAAACAAAGAAGGCGATAAAGCAGGTAAAGCCGACAAAGCAAAAGAAGCGTCTAAGAAAGACGCTGAGAAATTAGCAGCTGAACAGAAGGCAGCAGAGGAAGCGAAAAAAGCCGAAGCAGCCAAGCAGGCAGAGGAAGCTAGACAAGCCGAAGCAGATAAGAAGGCAGAGGAAGCTAGAAGAGCACAAGCAGAAGCGGCTAGACAAGCAGATGCGGCTAGACAAGCAGATGCGGCTAGAAAAGCTGAACAAGCACGAAATGCTGAGGAAGCACGAAAAGCAGAAGAAGCAAAACAATCTGCAAAATCAAGTACCCATACTGTAAAAGCAAGTGAAAATCTATATCGTATTGCATTGAATCACTACGGTGATGGCAGTGAAGCAACACTAGCGAAAATCCGTGCTGCAAACGGTATGTCTTCAAATACTCTATCCGTGGGGCAAGTTATTAAGTTACCATAAGAAAACAGGTGTCATTCTTTGGCAATGATGTTTTTCTAGTATAAAATAATGGACAAACGTTAACACCAAATAGGGTTGAGGCGTACGTCTGATTTAGTGAAAAGGCGATTCTTCTTTTAAATGAATCGTCTTTTTGCTTTCGTAAGGAGAAGTGAACGAATGATTTATTTTGGACTATTTATTTTAGTAATCATCGCGTCCATGCTTTATATGTTGAAGGTGGCACATGAAAATAATGTTTTACATCATCAATTGCTATTAAAGGGTGAACAGGAAAAAATCCGACTATTTTTTATTTCGGATACCCATTTACGCAAAATTAACCGCCAGATGATTGAGCAGTTAGATGGTCCATTTGATGCAATTATTATTGGCGGAGATTTTGCAGATGGACGTACACCTATTCAACGCATTCATGACAACCTTAAATTATTAACGCCTCTAGGACCAACTTATTTTGTATGGGGTAATAATGACAGAGAAATAGGGGAAGAGCGATTTCGAAGTATTTTACAGGACCATGATGTTCAGATTATCGCCAATGATGCTGTATTACTACCTAAAAAAAACCGCTTTTGGCTTAATGCGATTGAAGACACATCTATAATGAAAAGTAGATTTGATGAAGCATTTGCAAAGGTAGAAGAGAAAGACTTAGTTGTTTTCATCTCACATAACCCTGGTGTTTTTGCAGAGGTCCGTGCAAAATTTAGAGCAGATTTAATGATGGGTGGGCATTTACACGGTGGTCAAATTAGAATTGGCCCATATGGGGTGCATCCTAAAGGCTCATATCGGGAGCGTGAAGGTGTGATGACGTTAGTAAGCAACGGCTATGGTACTACATTATTACCTTTCCGACTTGGTGCGAGACCACAGTGTCATATTATTGACATTGAAGTTTCGGATAAATAAACAACCAAAACTCGTTAGAAGGCGTATAATGGAAGCGATAAGGATTTATTCGGTAAAAGCCTGATTAATCAATTATGCCTCGGCATAATTGCGTCCGGAATCGGCTTTGTGCATAGGCCTGCACGAGGGCCGACACGATGTCGGTCATTTCGGTAATGCCACAGGACGTGGCGTTTTTACCGATGCAAGTCAGTTAGCCGTTATCGCATGGATGCGGTGGTTTTAGGCTAACATCCCCTAAGAACTCCTTTCCGATTTCCGTGACATCCGCCGGAGGCTTTGGGCCAACAGATGTCTTTTGCGCGAAAGCGTAGTGCTAACGCAGCGGCAGCCGCACCGACGTTGGTCACTCAGTCGT
>NZ_JBNNUX010000025.1:66430-69455 GCF_050280145.1 Lysinibacillus sp. NPDC093688 | reverse complement strand
TTCAAACATTTTGGTTAAGTCCTCGATCGATTAGTATTCGTCAGCTCCATGTGTCACCACACTTCCACCTCGAACCTATCTACCTCATCGTCTTTGAGGGATCTTACTTACTTGCGTAATGGGAAATCTCATCTTGAGGGGGGCTTCATGCTTAGATGCTTTCAGCACTTATCCCGTCCACACATAGCTACCCAGCGATGCCTTTGGCAAGACAACTGGTACACCAGCGGTGTGTCCATCCCGGTCCTCTCGTACTAAGGACAGCTCCTCTCAAATTTCCTACGCCCACGACGGATAGGGACCGAACTGTCTCACGACGTTCTGAACCCAGCTCGCGTACCGCTTTAATGGGCGAACAGCCCAACCCTTGGGACCGACTACAGCCCCAGGATGCGATGAGCCGACATCGAGGTGCCAAACCTCCCCGTCGATGTGGACTCTTGGGGGAGATAAGCCTGTTATCCCCGGGGTAGCTTTTATCCGTTGAGCGATGGCCCTTCCATGCGGAACCACCGGATCACTAAGCCCGTCTTTCGACCCTGCTCGACTTGTAGGTCTCGCAGTCAAGCTCCCTTGTGCCTTTACACTCTACGAATGATTTCCAACCATTCTGAGGGAACCTTTGGGCGCCTCCGTTACCTTTTAGGAGGCGACCGCCCCAGTCAAACTGTCCGCCTGACACTGTCTCCTGCCCCGCTAAGGGGCATGGGTTAGAATTTCAATACAACCAGGGTAGTATCCCACCGACGCCTCCTTCGAAGCTGGCGCTCCGAGATCTCTGGCTCCTACCTATCCTGTACAAGTTGTACCAAAATTCAATATCAGGCTACAGTAAAGCTCCACGGGGTCTTTCCGTCCTGTCGCGGGTAACCTGCATCTTCACAGGTACTATAATTTCACCGAGTCTCTCGTTGAGACAGTGCCCAGATCGTTACGCCTTTCGTGCGGGTCGGAACTTACCCGACAAGGAATTTCGCTACCTTAGGACCGTTATAGTTACGGCCGCCGTTTACTGGGGCTTCAATTCGCAGCTTCGCTTGCGCTAACCACTCCTCTTAACCTTCCAGCACCGGGCAGGCGTCAGCCCCTATACGTCACCTTACGGTTTTGCAGAGACCTGTGTTTTTGCTAAACAGTCGCCTGGGCCTATTCACTGCGGCTCTCATGCGCTTGCACGCTCAAGAGCACCCCTTCTCCCGAAGTTACGGGGTCATTTTGCCGAGTTCCTTAACGAGAGTTCTCTCGCACACCTTAGGATTCTCTCCTCGACTACCTGTGTCGGTTTGCGGTACGGGCACCTCTCACCTCGATAGAGGCTTTTCTTGGCAGTGTGAAATCAGGAACTTCGTCCATACGGACTCGCCATCACAGCTCAACGTTACAGTGTGCGGATTTGCCTACACACACGCCTTACTGCTTGGACGCGCATATCCAACAGCGCGCTTACCCTATCCTACTGCGTCCCCCCATTTCTCAAACGGTGAGGAGGTGGTACAGGAATATCAACCTGTTGTCCATCGCCTACGCCTATCGGCCTCGGCTTAGGTCCCGACTAACCCTGAGCGGACGAGCCTTCCTCAGGAAACCTTAGTCATACGGTGGACGGGATTCTCACCCGTCTTTCGCTACTCATACCGGCATTCTCACTTCTAAGCGCTCCACCAGTCCTTCCGGTCTGACTTCAACGCACTTAGAACGCTCTCCTACCACTGACATCGTAGATGTCAATCCACAGCTTCGGTGAATCGTTTAGCCCCGATACATTTTCGGCGCAGCGTCACTCGACCAGTGAGCTATTACGCACTCTTTAAATGATGGCTGCTTCTAAGCCAACATCCTGGTTGTCTGTGCAACGCCACATCCTTTTCCACTTAACGATTACTTTGGGACCTTAGCTGGTGGTCTGGGCTGTTTCCCTTTTGACTACGGATCTTATCACTCGCAGTCTGACTCCCGTGTATAAATATCTGGCATTCGGAGTTTGTCTGAATTCGGTAAACCGGGATGGCCCCCTAGTCCAAACAGTGCTCTACCTCCAGTATTCTCATCACGAGGCTAGCCCTAAAGCTATTTCGGAGAGAACCAGCTATCTCCAGGTTCGATTGGAATTTCTCCGCTACCCACACCTCATCCCCGCACTTTTCAACGTGCGTGGGTTCGGGCCTCCAGTAAGTGTTACCTCACCTTCACCCTGGACATGGGTAGATCACCTGGTTTCGGGTCTACGACCACGTACTAATTCGCCCTATTCAGACTCGCTTTCGCTGCGGCTCCGCCTTCTAAAGCTTAACCTCGCACGTAATCGTAACTCGCCGGTTCATTCTACAAAAGGCACGCTATCACCCATTAACGGGCTCTAACTACTTGTAGGCACATGGTTTCAGGATCTCTTTCACTCCCCTTCCGGGGTGCTTTTCACCTTTCCCTCACGGTACTGGTTCACTATCGGTCACTAGGTAGTATTTAGCCTTGGGAGATGGTCCTCCCGGATTCCGACGGAATTTCACGTGTTCCGCCGTACTCAGGATCCACTCAGGAGAGAACGAACTTTCGACTACAGGGCTTTTACCTGCTCTGGCGGACCTTTCCAAGTCGCTTCATCTAACTCGCTCTTTTGTAACTCCGTATAGAGTGTCCTACAACCCCAAGAGGCAAGCCTCTTGGTTTGGGCTCTTCCCGTTTCGCTCGCCGCTACTCAGGGAATCGATTTTTCTTTCTCTTCCTCCAGGTACTTAGATGTTTCAGTTCCCTGGGTCTGCCTTCAAGACGCTATGAATTCACGTCAAGATACTACGCGATTAAACGTAGTGGGTTCCCCCATTCGGAAATCTCCGGATCAAAGCTCACTTACAGCTCCCCGAAGCATATCGGTGTTAGTGCCGTCCTTCTTCGGCTCCTAGTGCCAAGGCATTCGCCATGCGCCCTTAATAACTTAACCAAGTTATTAAGCCTATAAAAAAAACTTAAAAAATAAATGTGTTTGTTACAATTTCAATGTCGTTTTATCCAGTTTTCAAAGAACAAG